>VBAC01000001.1:1324896-1656120 GCA_005883305.1 Alphaproteobacteria bacterium
GCCCTCGATCCGGTCGCCCGGCGCGGTCATCGGCACGAACCGGCCGCTTTGGGTCACTCCGTCGCCGCGCGCGGCGAGGGCGACGATGGTTTCCCCCTCGCTCACAGGCAGCTGATGAGATCGTCGGCGATCATCTTCGGACCGGCCCGCCGCGCCGCCTCGGCATGGCGCCATACGCCGGCGCAGGCGGCCTCGAACGGCTCCTTCCCCGCGGCGCGCTCGGCGGCGATGATGCCGGCAAGGACGTCGCCGGAGCCGGCTGTCCCGAGCCAGGGAGGCGCTGTGCCGTGGATGGCGGCCCGCCCGTCCGGCGCGGCGACGACGGTGTCCGGACCTTTGTAAGCGATGACCGCGCCGCTTTGCGCCGCGGAGGCGCGGGCGCGGTCCACCTTGCTTCCTTCCAGCGCGCCGAACAGCTTCTGGAACTCGCCGTCATGGGGGGTGAGGATCGCGCCTTCGATTCGCTCGGGTCCGCCGTCGGCGAGCATGGCGAGCGCTCCGGCGTCGAGCACCAAGGGATGCCCCGAGGCCAAAGCGGCGTCGAGCAGTTCCCGCCCGCTCCTGAGGCCCGGCCCGAGAAGCAGAGCCCCGATCCTCTTATCGTCGAGCCGGTCAAGCGGGTCGCCGGGCATCTGGATCACCGCGGCCGGCACGCCCGGCACGAATTCGCGGGCCTGGAGGCGGACCACGCCGGCGCCGGACCGCATCGCCGCCGAGGCCGCGAGCGCGCTCGCGCCGGGCATGTCGCCGGCGATGATCGTGACGAGGCCGCGCGTATATTTATGGCTGTCCGGCCCGGGCACCGCCGCGATCGGCCGCGGGATCTCGGCGAGGCGGCTCTCGGCGCTGATACCGATGTCGGCGACGACGATCCGGCCCATGTGGCGCGCGGCGGGCTGGAGCAGATGCGCGGGCTTCAGCGTCTGGAACGTGACGGTGAGATCGCAGTCCGGAACGGGCGAGAGGATGGCGCCGTCGTCGCTCGAGACACCGCTGGGCAGGTCGACCGCCACGCGAACGCGGGCGGGCAGCGCGCACAGGCGGCGCGATACCTGATCGTCGAGTGGGCGCGTGAGGCCGGTGCCGAACAGCGAGTCAATCAGGAGCGCCGCCGGTTCCGCCTCGTCGAAAGCCTCGACCGGCCCGCCCCAGCGTGCCCGGGCCGAGCCGGCGGCCGCCGTCCCGGGCTCGCCGAGCGCCGCGACGCGCACCGCCATTCCGCGCGCGGCGAGCTCGCGGGCGATGACATAGCCGTCCCCGCCATTGTTGCCCGGGCCGCACAGGACGAGCGCTGGAAGCGGCCCGGCAAAGCGCCAGATTGCCTCCGCCGCGGCTTTGCCCGCGCGGTCCATGAGCTGTTCCACGCTGGCACCCGCCGAGACTGCCGCCGCTTCGGCCGCGCGCATTTCGGCGGCGGTGAGGATCGTTCGTCCGGTCAACGCCCGCGGACCCGCGCCGGGAGGCGGAAACGGTCGCCGCCTATGGCCACTTCGATGCGGCCGTCGTCGAGCAGGGTGACCACCGCCTGCTCCGCCCCGTCCGCAGCGCCCACGCCCGTTCCGTCCGTCGCGACCCTGAGCCGGCGAAAGCCGCCGTCCGGCTTGCGGACGGTCAGCAGCGGCCCCTCGGCCTCGACGATGCAATTGTGCTCGAACGCGGTCGAACCCTCGACCTGACAGTCGATCCGGTCGTCCGCAACGGACACCGCGCTTCCCTGCGGCGCCGGCCCGCAGGAAGCGAGAAAAAGGGCAAGCAGAGCCAAACGCATGGCACCCCCTATCATCTCGGTGGCATGGCTTCGACCCGCAACCGGACGCATCGCGGCGCGGCGTTCACGGTGAAAGCGTGAACGGGCGCCCTTGCAAGGCTCAGGAAACGTAGCGGGCAGTCGTCTTCGCGGCCACTTCCTCAGCCGCAACGTCGGGGGCCAGCTCAATGAGCTTGAACGGGCTCTGGTGATCGGGCCGCTGGAACACGGCCAGATCGGTGACGATCATGTCGACCACGTTCTTGCCGGTCAGCGGCAGCGTGCAGGCGGGGATGAACTTGGGATCGCCGTTCTTGGACGTGTGCTCCATCACGACGATGATCTTCTTGACGCCGGCGACCAAGTCCATCGCGCCGCCCATGCCCTTGATCATCTTGCCGGGGATCATCCAGTTGGCGATGTCGCCATTCTCGGCCACCTCCATCGCTCCGAGCACGGTGAGATCGATATGGCCGCCGCGGATCATCGCGAAGCTGTCCGAGCTGGAGAAATAGCTCGACGAGGGCAGCTCGCTGATCGTCTGCTTGCCGGCGTTGATCAGGTCGGGGTCTACCTCGTCGTCATAAGGGAACGGGCCGATGCCGAGCATCCCGTTCTCGCTCTGCAGAGTCACCTCCATGCCCGGCGGGATGTTGTTGGCGACGAGCGTCGGGATGCCGATGCCGAGATTGACGTAATAGCCGTCGCGCAGCTCCTTCGCGGCGCGGGCGGCCATCTGGTTGCGGTCCCAGGGCATCAGTTGTTTCCTCGTTCGGGGGCGGGCCAGCGGCGATCCGCGGGGAAGACGTCGTCGATTCCGCCGCGAAGGCCCGAGCCGTAGACGGGGTTCGGGAGGATGAACCAGCCGTTACCCCAGAGCCAGGCGAACGGCTCCGTGATCGCGGCGCGGCGGCGCTCCGGGACGGGCAGGTCGCGCGCGTTGAACAGGTCGGAGAAGTCGCCGAGCTGGTCGCCGGCCATGGCGATCACGCAATAACGCTCGGAGATCGCCGTGCGGCGCGGGTCCTTGGCCGAGCCCGCCGCCACGTCGCCCTGAAGCCAGAGCGTCCGGCCATGCTCCACGGGGCCGAGGCCGGCGCCGTCTATCGTGGCGGTATTCTGGGCGGCGAAGCGCGACAGGCGGTTGGAGTTGAAGATCACCGTGACGCGGGCGCGGCGGATGGCGTTGAGGGCGCTCACCGCCCCGGGTGTGGGAAGCACGGCGTTCGCGCCGGTCTCCTCCCAGCGGTTCCAGCGCTCCTGGTCGTAGGTCCGGCCGGGATGGATGGCGTCGTCATATTCGTAGCCGAGATTCTGAAGCGCCGTCTCGTCCACGTCGAGCACGACCGCGAGCGGCCGCCGCCCGCAAGGCAGGAAGCGCGGCGCGGCAAGCGTCGATCCCGGGGCGAGCACCACGCTCTGGCGCGGACGGTGCCGGGCGGCCGCCACGACGTAATTGCGGAACGCGTGATAGGCCTGAATCCCGCTCGCCCCGCCCTCGCCCGAGCCGTAGAGCCATTGCATGCCGGCCGGCGGCGTGGCGGGACGCGGAGTCTGGGCGGAAGCGGCGGCGGCGAAAAGAGCCACACCAAGTCCCAAAACCGTTCGTCCCAAGCGAAGTCGAGGGACCCCGCCGACCGAAGCCGAGGCCCTTGATCTCGGCTTCGCTCGATAGGGTGTCTCGACTTCGCTCGACACGAACGGATCTCGTGAAACCTTGGCCCGCCCCCTCATGCCGCGTCCTTCTCCCGCACGGTGCGAAACTCGATTCTCTTGTCGTAGGGCGCGCCGAGGATCATGCGCTTGATATAGATGCTCGGCACGTGGACGCAGTCGGGATCGAGGCTGCCGACGGGCACGATCTCCTCGACCTCGGCGACGCAGACCTTGCCCGCCGTGGCCATCGGCTGGTTGAAGTTGCGCGCGGTCTTGCGGAAGACGAGGTTGCCGCTCTCGTCGGCCTTCCAGCCCTTGACGATCGAAAGGTCGGCGCGGATACCGCGCTCCAGGATGTAATCCTGGCCGTCGAAATTCTTCACCTCCTTGCCCTCGGCGACGACGGTGCCGACGCCGGTTTTGGTGTAGAAACCCGGAATGCCGGCCCCGCCCGCGCGGCAGCGCTCGGCGAGGGTCCCTTGCGGACAGAATTCGATGTCCAGCTCGCCCGCCAGATATTGCCGCTCGAACTCCTTGTTCTCGCCGACATAAGACGAGATCATCTTCTTCACCTGGCGCGTGCGAAGCAGCTTGCCGAGCCCCTCATTGTCGATCCCGGCATTGTTCGAGGCGATCGTGAGATCCTTGACGCCCGATGCCTGGATCGCGTCGATCAGCCGCTCGGGGATGCCGCACAGGCCGAAGCCGCCGGCGCAGATCGTCATTCCGTCGAGCAGCAGCCCTTCGAGCGCGGCTGCGGCGTCGGGGTAGATTTTCTTCATCGGCAGGCTCCCTCGTCCTAAGCCGCGATAGTCACCCCGCGCCACCGAGGTCAACCGCGACGGCCAGGCCTTAACCGCCGCGAAAGTGCGTGCCGCTATGGAGGGGCTTTCACCCGACAGGGGAATGCCCTTTGCTCCACGTACCCATCCGGCAGGCGCCCGCGCTCGCCACGCCGTTCCGGATCAATCCCGAGCTCGATCTCGGCGCGATCCGGCGCGCCTACGATGAAGATGGCCGCGTCCGGATCTACAATCTGCTCGTCGATGGCGCGGCCCAGCTGCACGATCATTTGAGCGATCGGCCGGATTGGATCTACCTCATCAACAACGGCGCCGACGTCCTCGAGATCGATCCCGCCGAGCGCGCGCGGATCGGCAAGAGGCGCTGGGCCGCGATCGAGGCGGAGGCGCACCTGCGCGTGCGCGAAGCCTTCCAATATCGCTACCAGGCGCTGCGCGTGCCGACGGCGGAGGAGATGGCTTCCCTGGACGACCCGCTGACCGATTTCGCCCGCTTCATGCAGAGCGGCGAAATGCTCGAATTCCTGCGCGCGGCGACCGGCCACGACGCTCTGAGCTTCACCGACGGCCAGGCCACCGCCTATGGCCCCGGCGACTTCCTCACCGGCCATGACGACGATGTCGAAGGCAAGGACCGGCTGGCCGCCTACGTGTTCGGGCTGACGCCCTATTGGCGGCTCGAATATGGCGGGCTGCTGCTGTTCCACGGCGAGCACGACCGCACCGCGGCGGGCAACGTGCCGCGCTTCAACACGCTGGATCTGTTCTCGGTGCCGCGCCAGCACAGCGTGTCGATCGTCACCCCCGCAGCGCCGCATCGCCGAATGGCGGTAACCGGCTGGCTGCGCAGCGGTTCGCGCTAACCGATTAACCCGCTGACGCGCTCCTGTCCCCCCTTGGGACGGGCCGTTTTTCGCTGTTGTCGCAGCGATCTGAGCCTGTCAGGCACCCCATCACACCAGCCGGGGAAGGCTGATGGGACCAGGGGCCACGGCCCGCCAACAGGAGACATCGAATGCGCGATCTTCACGCTTTTGAGCTTTCGCAGGTCAGCGGCGCCGGCTGCTCGCCCTGCCCGCCGACCACGACCAAGAACAACAACGGCTACGGCAACGGCGCCGAGTCCGGCCCGCCCCCGGGCAATTCGGGCGCGCACAATCCCCAGCTGACCACCTCGAATTCGGGGCCGAAGGGTCCCCGTTAAGGCTCCACGGGCCAAAGTGGAGAGCCCCGGGTCCGCTTGGCCCCGGGGCTTTTTGCTGCCTAGCCTTTGAGCTTCGCCAGCACGCCCTGGAGCTGCATGGCGTTGGACATGTCGCCCTCGACCTTGAGCTTGCCCTGCATGAAGGCGGTCATGCCGTCGAGCTTTCCGCTGGCGAGATCCTCCCAATCGCTCCAGGCGACCTTCAGCGTCGTGTCCGCGTCGCCGTCTTCCTCGGTCACCGCGCTGGCATTGCCGTCGAGCATGACGACGCCCTGATCGCCGAAGTCGAGCTTGACGCGCTTGCCGGGGACGAAAGCCTGGGCCTCGTTGAGGCGGGCGGCCATCTCGCTCTTGGTCATGTTCTCTGCTCTCCGTTGGACGATCGCCACTCCCTGACTTTCGCCGCCGCGCCCGTCAAGCCGCCTCCTTCCCTCCCCGCTTCAAGCCCGCTAGTCGGGCGGGCATGGACGCCGCCGAAGCCATCCACGAAAAGTTCGTCGCCAGGCTGAGCAGCGGACGGCTGCCGCGGCGGATGAGCGACATCCAGCCGGACGAGGTCGGCCTGTCGCGCGAGGCGATGGTCGAGCTGTTCTACAGTCAGGTCGCGAGCCGCCAGATGGATCGCCTCTCGCGCCGGCTGCAGGCGCGGGGCGAGGGCTTCTACACGATCGGCAGTTCGGGCCACGAAAACAACGCGGCGGTCGCCGAGGCGCTTCGCCTGGGCGACATCGCCTTCCTCCACTACCGCTCCAATGCCTTCCAGCTCCACCGCTCCAAGCAACTTCCGGGGCAGACGCCCTGCTGGGACATGCTGCTGTCCTTCGCCGCCTCGGCCGAGGACCCGATCTCCGGCGGCCGGCACAAGGTGATCGGCTCCAGGCCGCTCAACATCCCGCCACAGACGAGCACCATCGCCTCGCATTTGCCGAAGGCGGTGGGCGCGGCGTTCAGCATCGGCATCGCCCGAACCCTGAAGCTCGACGACGCTCCCCTTGCCCGCGATTCGATCGTGCTCGCCAGCTTCGGCGACGCCTCGGCCAACCATTCGACGGCACAGGGCGCGTTCAACACGGCCGCCTGGGCCGCCTATCAGGGCACGCCGATGCCGCTCGTCTTCCTCTGCGAGGATAATGGCATCGGCATCTCGACCCGCACGCCGCGCGGTTGGATCGCGGCCTCGTTTCAGGACCGCGAGGCGCTCAAATACATCCACTGCACCGGTCTCGACATGGTGGACGCCTGGCGCGGCGCTCGGGAAGCGACGCGCTATGCGCGGACCGAGCGGAAGCCCGTCTTCCTGCACATGGATTGCGTGCGGCTCTACGGCCATGCCGGATCCGACATGCAGAGCGCCTACCTGTCCAAGGCGCAGATCGAGGCCGACGAAGAGCGCGATCCGCTCGTCTACAGCGCCGCTTTGCTGGTCGAGCAGGGCATCCTCTCGGAAGCCGACATCCTGGAAATCTATAACGAAACCGAGACCACGCTGGCCCGGATCGGCGAGCAGGCGATCACGCGCCCGAAGCTGACCAGCAGCAAGGCGGTGATGGAAAGCCTGATCCCGCCGAAGCGGGATCTGCCGGCGGCGAACACGCCCTCGCCCGAAGACCGCCAGGCGCTGTTCGCGCGCGACTTGGGGATGATGGACAAGCCGCAGCACATGGCGCGGCTGCTGTCCTGGGCGCTGGCCGATCTCATGCTCGCGCACAGGAACGTTATCGTCGCCGGCGAGGATGTCGGGCCCAAGGGCGGAGTCTACAACGTGACCGCCAAGCTGCACGAGCGCTTCGGCCCGGCGCGGGTGATCAACACCCTGCTCGACGAGCAGAGCATCCTCGGCCTCGGCATCGGCGCGGCGCATAACGGCCTTCTGCCGATCGTCGAGATCCAGTTCCTCGCCTATGTCCACAATGCCGAGGATCAGCTGCGCGGCGAGGCGGCGACTCTCAGCTTCTTCTCCAGCGGCCAGTACACCAACCCGATGATCGTCCGCATCGCCGGGCTAGGCTACCAGAAGGGCTTCGGCGGCCATTTCCACAACGACAACAGCCTCGCCGTCTTCCGCGACATCCCGGGGCTGATCCTCGCCTGCCCCAGCAACGGCGCCGACGCCGTCGAGATGCTTCGCGAGTGCGCGCGACTCGCGCTCGAGGATCAGCGCGTGATCGTCTTTTTGGAGCCGATCGCGCTCTACATGACCCGCGACCTGCACGAAGAAGGCGACGGCCTGTGGACCGCGCCTTATGCCGCGCCCGGCGAGGCCAAGCCGGTCCGGTTCGGCGATCTCGGAGTCCATGGCACCGGCACCGACCTCGCCATCGTCACCTACGGCAACGGCTATTACCTTTCCCGCCAGGCGGAGAAGATCCTCGCCGAGCAGCACAAGCTGAAGCTTCGGGTCATCGACCTGCGCTGGCTGGCGCCGCTGAACGAGGACGGCCTGATCGAGGCGACGGAGGGCTGCGAGCGCGTGCTGATCGTCGACGAATGCCGGAGGACCGGCTCGCAGAGCGAGGCGCTGATGGCCCTGTTCGCCGAGCGCGCGCCCGGAACTCCCTGCGCCCGGATCACCGCCGAGGACAGCTTCATCCCGCTCGGCCGCGCGGCGACCCTGACCCTGCCGAGCCGCGATTCGATCGTCGCCGCGGCGCTGGAGCTGGTCCGTGGCTGAGAAACTCTCCGCGCTCGTCGTCTGCCCCGGCCGGGGAACCTACGGCAAGGCCGAGCTCCGCTATCTGAAGCGCTTCCACGGCGACAAGGCCGGCCTGATCGAAGCCTTCGACGCCCTTCGCGCCAAACGGGGGCAGCCGACCATCTCCGAGCTCGACGGCGCCGAGCGCTTCAGCCCCGCTTTGCACACGCGCGGCGACATCGCCTCGCCGCTGATCTTCTCCGCTTCCTATGCCGACTTTTTAAGCATCGACCGCGAGCGTTTCGCCGTCGCCGCGGTGACCGGCAATTCGATGGGCTGGTACACGGCGCTCGCCGTCGGCGGCGCGGCGAGCGCGGAGCGCGGCTTCGCGATCGTCGACGCGATGGGCGAGAACAGCCAGGCCGGCGAGCCCGGCGGCCAGGTACTGCTGACCCTGGTCGGTGAGGACTGGCGCCCGCTGCCCGGCCTTCGCGAGCAGGTGCTTGCCCTCGTCGAGCGCGTGGACGGCCTCTACGTCTCGATCGAGCTCGGCGGAATGATGGTCCTCGCCGGCACCGAGAAGGCGCTAGAGACCCTGCTCGCCGAGGCCCCGCCAACTCCGGCGCGCGACCCGCTTCGGCTGGTCAATCACGGCCCCTTCCACACGCCGCTGATGAAAGGCTCGTCCGAGCGAGCGCTCGATCTCCCCGCGGAATGGATCGGCGGGCCCGGCGTGCCGATGATCGACGGCCGCGGCCATATCTGGCGTCCCCACGCCAGCAACGCGGAAGCGCTTCGGCGCTACACCTTCGCCGACCAGATCCTGGAGCCCTATGATTTCACCCGCGCGATTCAGGTGGCGGTGAAGGAATATGCGCCCGACCGGATCATCCTGCTCGGCCCCGGCGACACGCTGGGCGGAGCGATCGCCCAGGCGCTGATCGCCATCGAATGGCGCGGGATGCGTTCGAAGGCCGAGTTTCAGGAAGCGCAGGCTTCAGGGGCACCGGTCCTTCTCGCCATGGGGCGGGAAGACCAGCGGGCGCTGGTGACGGCGGAGCGAAGGTCCGAACTCAATTAGCGGAAGCCCTGCCCCGCCAAACTAACCGAGTCATCCCGGCGCAGGCCGGGACCCATGAACGCCGATGATGGAGGACTAGCGACGCCGCCGGAGCCGGATCTCGCCGTCAGAGTTCATGGGTCCCGGCCTGCGCCGGGATGACTCTGAAGTGCCGAGCCAATCCGTGGATGTGAGACTCGGCTGAGTGCGTGCGCCTACCCCCGCTCGCCCGCCCGGCGGACTCGGGCGGTGAGCCGGATCGGCCTTTGCTGGCAATGATCGGTGACCGTCGCCGAGCAGGGCGGCGCCTCGGTCGTCGAAGCGATCGCGCCCGCGCCCGAGGGAGCGGGAGCAGCGGCCGGAGCCATGGCAACCGCCGGCGAGTCGATCCGGTTGGCGGCGAGGTTCTGCCGGGTGCGGACTCCGCGCTCGTAGAGCTGGATGCAATGGTCGGTGACGGTGCGCGAGCAGGCCGGATAAGCCATGTCGGAGTGCGCCGGGGCGGTCGCGACGGGTGGGCTTGCGCTGACCAGACCCAGCCCTGCAATTGCGCCGAAAAGAATACGCTCCTTCATTGGCCGACTCCTGTCTCGCGTGTGGCGATGAAGGTTAACCATAATGGGTTTCGCCCTAAAGACCAAATGGATAGCTCTCGTCCCAACCTTCCTCCCCGATCAGCGGCACGAAGCGGACCGCGCCGAGATCCTCGCTTCGGTAGCTGTCCTCGCTTGTGCGGGTGACCTTGACCAGGCTCTGCACCGCATTCGGCTCTCCGACCGGCATGACCAAAGTGCCCCCGACGCCGAGCTGCCGCTTCAGCGCCGCCGGCACATGCGATCCGCTGGCGGCGGCGAGGATCGCGTCGAACGGCGCGTCCTCCGGTTGACCCGCCGAGCCATCGCCCTCGACGATCCGGACGTTGCCGTAGCCGAGCCGCCCCATCCGCTCCGCCGCGAGGCGGGCGAGCTCGGCGTGCCGCTCGACGGCGATCACCTCGCCCGCGATCCGGCCCATCACCGCCGCCGCGTAGCCGGAGCCGGCCCCGATCTCGAGCACCTTATCCCCCGGCGCGATCTCGGCCGCGTCGATCATCAGAGCGACGATATAGGGCTGGGAGATAGTCTGATCGGCCTCGATCGGCAGCGGCGTATCGGCGTGCGCCAGATGGGCGAGGTGCTCGGGCACGAAAGCCTCGCGCGGCACCTCGCGCATCGCTCCAAGCAGGCGCGGATCGGCAAGTCCGCGGCCCTCGATCTGGCGGCGGACCATCTCCTCGCGCGCGGCCGCGAAGTCTGGCATGCAGCGCTAAATGGTTGAAGCCGGAGCGCGTTCCCGATGTCTCATTCGAAGCGGATCGTCGGCCTGTACGAGGACCATGCCGCCGCCTGGGACCGCCAGCGCCCCCGCGATCTGCACGAGGCGGCCTGGCTCGAGCGCTTCGCCGCCTTCCTTCCGGCCGGCGGCAGCGTGCTCGACATCGGCTGCGGCATGGGCGAGCCGGTCGCCCGCTGGTTCATCGAGCGGGGCTACCGGATCACCGGCACCGATTCCGCGCCCTCGCTGATCGCCCTCGCCGAAAGCCGTTTCCCCGAGATGGAATGGCTCGTCGGAGACATGCGCGGGCTGGACCTCGGCCGGGCGTTCGACGGCATCCTCGCCTGGCACAGCTTCTTCCACCTCGCCCATGACGACCAGCGGGGGATGTTTCCCATCTTCGCCGCCCATTCGGCTCCCGGCGCGCCCTTGATGTTCACCAGCGGAACCAGCCATGGCGAGGCGATCGGCGAGTGGATGGGCGAGCCGCTCTATCATGGCAGCCTCGCGCCCGAGGAATATCGAGCGCTGCTCGCCGCGAACGGCTTCGGCGTCGCCGCCCACAAGGCGAGCGATCCCGACTGCGGCGGCTCGACGGTGTGGCTCGCGATAAAGGAATGAAAAGCCGCGGCCGGATCGACCGGCCGCGGCAAATTAGTCGTCGTGATCGCGGAGGGGTCAGCTGGGCTGGCCCGAGCCGCCTTTCTCGAAATCGTCGCTGTCTTCGCCTTGCTGGCGGGTCTTGTCGAACTGGCCCTGCTCCTGCTGGCCGCCGAAGCCGCCTTCGCCCTTCTGGCTGCCCTGGCCGCTTTCGCTCTTCTGACCGAATTCCTGGCCGCCCTGCTGGGCCTGGTCCTTGCCGGCGCCGGCGAGCTCGTCCTGCTTGCCCTGGCCGAATTCCTGCGAGCCCTGCTCGCCTTTCTCCCCCTGCTGCTTGTCGAACTGCCCGAAAGCCGGCTTCTCGCCCTGCTGGTCGGATTGCTGACCCTGATCCTTGTTGAACTCGCCCATGAGGAGACCCTTCACGACTGCCGGCGTCGGCGGCACCACGCCGCCGCTCGCCCGGGAAAGATAACTCAAATCAGTAACCTGCGGTTCCGGCGGCTGGGCGCTCAAATCAATCCTGCGAGCGGTTCGGACGGTATGAAATAATGTTGCGCAAACTCAATAAAGGAATATGGTATTTTGTTGTCCTTTCAGGTGGCAGGGGGAACTATGGGCAACTCGCCTGAATACGGCGCAAATTTGCGCAATATCGTGCTCGGCCTGTTCATTACCGCGACTTGCGGCGCCTGCACCCATTTGCAGACCAATCCGACGGGAGACGTTCCTTCCGTCGCTGGAGGGGCCGCCTCGACGGCGGGCGCTCAGCGTGGTCTTTCTTATGCGCTGCCCATGGTGCAATACCATTTGAAGATCTCCCGCTCGCTCGATTCCTGCCCGGACGACCGCCCCCCCACCTTCGCGACCAAGGTGGAAGCCAGCGAGCGTTATGTCGCGGGCGAACGGTTCGAGGTCGACTATCAGGTTATGTCGTCGATCTTGAAGACAACAAATTTTGAGATGACGTGGCATGAATCGGGGACGATCAGGACGGTCAATGCCCGGGCGCAAGACCAAACCGGTACCGTGCTCACCAATCTTGCAAGGATCGGTCTTTCGGTCGCCTCCGCCGCGGGGGGCGTACCCATCGCCCCGGCTGCCTTCAATGACCTCACGGCGTCGACCTATTCGAACCTGAACATCCATCGCCCTGCCGAAGGCCCCGTTCCGATCGTGACCCTTCGTTGTTCGGCCGCGGCCCGCGCCGACCTCGCTGAACTCAAGCAGAAGACTGACGCGGTAACGGCACTGACCCCCGTCATCGCCGGGCTGAACGCCGACGTCGTTCGGCTCAGCGCGCTCGCTTCGCTGGAGGTGATGCTGCCGGCGGACCAGGCCGAGCTCAGCGCCCAGGTTCATACGCTCATGCTCAAGGAGCAGGAGCTGAGGACGCTGGTCGATCAAATCGCAACCCTGCAAGCGCGGCTCAGTGCGAGTGACGAGGTGGATTGGCCCGTCCAGCCGAGCGGACCCGGTGCGCACAGCGCAACGATCGGCCCGGACCAGGCGAGTCTTCGCAGACTAATGACGTTGCTCGAGATTTACGTGGACGGGCAACGGATGGACCCGCAACCGGCGGACCTGCTGCCAATGTCCGTGATTTGCCGCGGAATTGGGGAGCCGGTGCCGGCCTCCCGCTGTCTCAGCGACCTTGCTGCGCTCAGCTTGGGCATTGTTCCCTCGGTTTCGCAGGATTCCCATCCGGCGCGGACAGCCGATGAAAGGTTGAATTCCTCGGTGATCCCGCCTTCGGACCGCCGCTGGGCTCGGGGGATATTCATTCGTGAACCGATCGACGGGCGGCTGATTGTCTGTGCTGCGCCCGAGGTGGTGGCCGGCCAGGAGTGCACAAACGGCACACGCCCCGTTCTGCGCGACGAACCGCTTATCGCGCCCCAATTGGGTCGGCTGCGGCTATTGCCTTTCCGAAGCAGGGCATTCGAGAACAATGAGCTAAAGCTTTCGATGCGCGCCAACGGCTTCGTCGAGCAGTTCAGCTATGGGGAGGAAAGCTCCGCCGCAGCGGCAACAGGCACCGCGGCCGATATTGCCGAGCGGTATCAGGTCGCGCAGGAGGCCAGGGAGACCGAACGCCGGAGCGACATCCAATATGCGCGGGATACGCAAACCTACTTGCGCAATGAAGCGGCCGCAAGCCGGGCGGAGCAGCTGGCCCAACTCACCAACCAACGCGACCTTCTCATCGCCCAAAGGGATCTGCTCACGACGCAAACCGGAGTGCCGGATCAAGCCGGTATCGCTCAGCTCGCCGCGGAAAAGGCGCGCATCGATGGCGAGGTGGCCCTGGTTCAGTCGCAAATCGCGCGATTGCGGGCAGCCACTGAATTGGCGGGCGCGCAAGCGGCGCGCTCGCCCTGATCCTCAAATGAGACCCGCCAGCGGGCTCGAAGGATCCGCGTAGCGGCGCCGGCCCATTCGCCCGGCGAGGTAGGCGAGGCGCCCGCTCTCGACCGCGAGCCTCATCGCGCGGGCCATCAGAACGGGGTCCTTCGCCTCGGCGATCGCGGTGTTCATCAGCACGCCGTCGCAGCCCAATTCCATCGCCACGCTCGCGTCCGACGCGGTGCCGACACCCGCGTCGACCAGCACCGGCACGCCCGCGCCTTCGACGATCAGCCTTATCGTCACCCGGTTCTGGATTCCGAGCCCGGAGCCGATCGGAGCGCCCAGCGGCATGATCGCCACCGCGCCGGACTCTTCGAGCTGCTTCGCGGCGATCGGATCGTCGACGCAATAGACCATCGGCTTGAAGCCCTCCTTCACCAGGGTCTCCGTGGCCTTCAGCGTCTCGCGCATATCGGGATAGAGAGTCTTGGCCTCGCCCAGCACCTCGAGCTTGACCAGCTCCCACCCGCCCGCCTCGCGCGCCAGCCGGAGCGTCCGGATCGCCTCCTCGGCGGTGAAGCAGCCGGCGGTGTTGGGGAGGTAGGTGATCGTCTTCGGGTCGATATAATCGGTCAGCAGCGGCTGGCCCGGATCGGAGATGTTGACCCGCCGCACCGCGACGGTGACGATCTCCGCCCCCGAGGCCGCGACCGCCGCCGCGTTCTGCTCGAAGCTCTTATACTTGCCGGTGCCGACGATCAGCCGCGAGGAGAAGGTCTTGCCGGCCACGGTCCATGTGTCCGCCTGGGCTGGAATCACGCTGCGGGTGTCCGTTCCTTGTTGGGTGGGTGCCGCCGATATAGGCGCGAACGCCCCCGGAGAAACCCCGACTTTCGCAAAGCCTCCGGCGGCCTTACAAATCGGGCATGATCCTGCGACTCCTGATCCTGGTCTCGGCCGCCTTCCTCCTTCCCGCGCAGGCTTGCGCTCAGGAGCCCGATATCGTCGTCCAGGGCGACGCCGCGCGCGCCGAGATCGAGCGAGTCCTCAACGCCGACAATCTCGACACCACCCGACTGAGCGCCCGAGACGTCGTCGACATCATAACGGGAATCCCGCGCGGCCGGGCGCCCGAGGATTTCTGGAACGCCTACCAGCTCCACGTCCGCGCCTGGAGCCGCCTGGCCGACGCGGTCGAGCGCGCCCAGAGTGCGCAGGGCGAATCGACTCTTGGCGAAGGTATGGAGGAGGTCGAGGCCGCCGAGGGGGCGATCGAGACGACGTTCGACGAGGTGGAGCGGATCGCCACCCGCTACGGCGCCCGCCTTCCGCCGCCCCCCGTCGACACCAATTCGATCGCCTGATCAGCTTGGATTAACCATTCACCGCTCATCCTCAGTAGGGACTGAGCCTGGCGAAGGCCCGTATCGAAGGACCATCCTTCGATACGCCGTTTCGACAGGCTCAACGGCTACTCAGGATGAGCGGGTGTGGGTATCTCCTACCCGCCCCCGACGAACGTCACGATCTCGAAATCGTCGCCGTCCTCGACTCGCACCTGCGAGAGCGCCGATCGGGGCACGATCTCGAGATTGCGCTCGACCGCGACCTTGGCCGGCTCGAGGCCGAGCTCGAGCGCGAGATCGGCAACGCTGATCCCCGCCGCCACGCGCCGGTGCGCGCCGTTGACCCTGATCGAAACCGTCTCGTCCATCCGCCTTCCTTTGCGCTTGCGCGGCGGGCGTCATATAGGCGCTGGCCATGGCGGCGCTACCGGTCATCTACGTTCTCAACGGCCCCAACCTCAACCTGCTGGGCCTTCGCGAGCCCGAGATCTACGGCTCGGACACGCTCGACGACATCGCCGACAGGCTGCAGGACAAGGCGAAGGCGCTGGGCCTCGCCATCGACATGCGCCAGTCGAACCATGAGGGCCACCTGATCGACTGGCTTCACGAGGCGAACGCCACGAGCGCCAAGGCCGTGCTGCTCAACGCCGGCGGCTACAGCCATAGCTCGGTCGCGCTTCACGACGCGGTCAGGGCGATCGCCGTGCCGGTGATCGAAGTGCACCTTTCCAATCCGCAGGCGCGCGAGGGCTTTCGCCGCCACTCGCTGGTCGCCTCCGCGGCCAAGGGGACGATCGCCGGTTTCGGCGCGCTCGGCTACGAGCTTGCTCTGGACGCGGCCGCCCGTCTCTGACAGGGAACGCCCACCCAATGGGGATTGGGCATGCGTAGAGGGGTAATATGAGCGACAAGGACAGCGCCGACGAGCCGATGCGGGTCGATACGGACCTGGTCAGGAAGCTCGCCGAGATGCTCGACGAGAACGACCTCAGCGAGATCGAGGTCGAGGACAACGGCCGCCGGATCGTGGTCAAGCGCAAGCTTTCGGGCGCGCCCGCCGCCTACGCGCCGCCTCCGCCGCCCGCCGCGAGCGCCGCCCCGCCTCCTCCCGCCGCCCCGGATCAGCCGCCCGCCGCGCATCCCGGCGCGGTCAAGTCCCCGATGGTCGGCACCGTCTACCTCTCCGCCGAGCCCGGCGCCGCGCCGTTCATGAGCATCGGCGCGAGCGTGAAGGAGGGTGACACCTTGCTCATCATCGAGGCGATGAAGGTGATGAATCCGATCGCCGCCCCGCGCTCCGGCGTGGTCAAGCAGATCCTCGTCCAGGACGCCCAGCCGGTGGAATATGAGCAGCCGCTGGCGATCATCGAATGAAGCGCGGCCTCCCCGTCATCCATCCGGGTCGGACGAAGTAAGATGCCGATCGAGAAGGTCCTGATCGCCAACCGCGGCGAGATCGCGCTTCGAATCCACCGCGCCTGCCACGAAATGGGGATCAAGACGGTCGCAGTCCATTCGACCGCGGACACCGAGGCGATGCACGTCCGCCTCGCCGACGAGGCGATCTGTATCGGCCCGCCACCGGCCAGCGAATCCTATCTCAACATCCCGGCGATCATCTCCGCGGCCGAGATCAGCCATGCCGACGCGATCCACCCCGGCTACGGGTTCCTGAGCGAGAATGCCCGCTTCGCCGAGATCGTCGAGAGCCACAACATCATCTGGATCGGCCCCAAGCCCGAGCATATCCGGACGATGGGCGACAAGATCGAGGCCAAGATCACCGCGGCCAAGCTCGGCCTGCCGCTGGTGCCGGGCTCCGCCGGGCCGGTCGAGACCCTCGCCGAAGCGAAGAAGGTGGCCGAGGGCACCGGCTATCCCCTGATCGTCAAGGCCGCCTCGGGCGGGGGCGGCCGCGGAATGAAGGTGGTCAATTCGCCAGACCAGCTCGAAACGCAGATCAGCCAGGCGCGCTCCGAGGCGAAGAGCGCCTTCGGCGACGACACCGTCTATATCGAAAAATATCTCGGCGACCCGCGCCACATCGAGTTCCAGGTGTTCGGCGACGGCAAGGGCAATGCCATCCACCTGGGCGAGCGCGACTGCTCGCTCCAGCGCCGCCACCAGAAGGTTCTGGAGGAAGCGCCCTCGCCGGTCGTCACTCCGGAGGAGCGCGACCGGATGGGCGGCATCGTCAGCAAGGCGATGGCCGACATGGGCTATCGCGGCGCCGGCACGATCGAGTTCCTCTGGGAGAATGGGGAATTCTACTTCATCGAGATGAACACCCGCCTCCAGGTCGAGCATCCGGTGACCGAGGCGATCACCGGCCTCGATCTCGTCCGCGAGCAGATCCGGATCGCGGGCGGCCACCCGCTGACGCTTCGCCAGCAGGACGTCCAGTTCCGCGGCCACGCCATCGAATGCCGGATCAACGCCGAGGACCCCAGGACCTTCGCCCCCTCGCCCGGCACGGTGAAGCAATATCACGCGCCGGGCGGAATGAACGTCCGCGTCGATAGCGGCCTCTACGCCGGCTACAAGGTGCCGCCTTATTACGACAGCATGATCGCCAAGCTGATCGTCTACGGCACCACCAGGGCGGGCGCGATGCGCCGCCTGCGCCGAAGCCTCGAGGAGTTCGTGATCGAGGGGATGAAGACCACGATCCCGCTTCACCAGAAGCTGCTCGACGATCCCGAATTCCAGGCCGGAGACTATACGATCAAGTGGCTGGAAGAGTGGCTGGCGCGCGACGGAAGCTGACCCGCCGCCGCCTCCTTTACCCCCTCCCCCGCCAGCCCTATGAAGCCATAGGGGATTGGGGAGGCATTCATGCTCATCACTTTGATCGTTCTCGGAGTCGTCGTCGTCCTGCTCATCTGGGGCGTTGCGATCTACAACCGGCTGGTGCGGCTTCGCGCCCTGGTCAAAGAGGGCTTCAGCGGGATCACGGTGCAGCTGCGCCGCCGCGCCGACCTCATCCCCAACCTCGTCGCCACCGTTCAGGGCTATGCCACCCACGAGCGCGAGACCCTGACCCAGGTGATCGAGCATCGCGGCGACGCGGTTGCGGCCAAGGGGGTCGCGGCGACCGCCCAGGCCGACACCGCCTTCTCGGCGATGCTGGGGCGGCTGATGGCCGTCGCCGAGGCCTATCCCGACCTCAAGGCCGACGACAATTTCCGACAGCTTCAGGACGAGCTCAGCGAGATCGAGGACAATCTGCAGAGCGCCCGGCGCTACTACAACGCCACCGTCCGCGACCTGAACACGCGGGTCCAGTCCTTCCCCGACGTGATCTTCGCCCGGCCGCTCGGCTTCACCGAAGAGGAATTCTACACCGACACCGACGCCTCGATCCAGAACGCGCCGGTGGTGAGCTTCGACGCCGCGAAGGCCTGAGCCGGTGACCGCCTCACGGCCGTTCGCCGCGCTGCTGGTGGTCGCGCTGGCCTTCCTCGCGCCGGCTTCCGCGCCCGCCAAGCCGACCGGGGGCAAGGATCCGTTCGTCGCGGCCAGCCAGGGTGGCGAGCGGATCGTCTCCTACCGAAGCGACATCGACCTCGCGCGCGATTCCTCGCTCCACGTTACCGAGACGATCCGGGTCAACGCCGAGGGCGGCGACATCCGTCACGGCATCTACCGCGATTTCCCCACCCGCTACGAGCGGGACGGACGCACGGTCCGAGTCGGCTTCACCGTCGAGAGCGTCGAGCGCGACGGCCAGGCCGAGCCTTGGTCGCGCGAATCGATCAGCAACGGCGTGCGCGTGAAGATCGGCGACGCCGACGTCGACGTGCCCCCCGGCGAGCACGTCTACACGATCCGCTACACCACGACGCGGCAGCTCAACTTCTCCAACCCCGCCTTCGACGAGCTCTACTGGAACGTGACCGGCAACGGCTGGGTCTTCCCGATCGATTCGGCGGAAGTCCGGGTTCACCTGCCCCAACCGGTCGAGTTCGGGGAGACGAACCTCTACACCGGCCCACAGGGATCGACCGACCACAACGCCGAGCTGGTTTCGAGCGAGGCCGACGCCATCGTCCTGCGCACCACCCGGCCGCTGGGGCCCTATGAGGGCTTCACCGTCTCGGTCACCTGGCCGAAGGGCGTGATTTCGGCCCCGCCGCCGCCTTCCGCTTTCTCGCAATGGATGCAGGATTACGGCCCGCTCGCCGCCGGCCTGCTCGCCCTGGCGGCGCTGGCCGGATTCTATTTCTACGCCTGGCTTCGGGCCGGGCGCGGTCCGATCCCCGGAACGGTCGTGCCGCTGTTCTCGCCGCCCGAGGGGATGAGCGCGGCGGCGGTCCGCTACGTTCGGCGGATGCGCTTCGACAATCGCTGCTACGCCGCCGCCATCGTCGACAGCGGGGTCCACGGCAAGATCCGCCTGGTGGAGAGCGAGGGCGGCTTTTTCGGCGGCAAGAAGACCCGCATCGAAAAGACCGCCGAGCCCGACGACATGGCCCCGCCCGAGCGCGCGATGCTTGGCGCGCTGTTCGTCTGGAGCGAAAGCGTCGAGATGGACAAGAAGAACCATGCCGTGTTCGGCAAGGCGAAGAGCGGCCTCCAGGAGGGCCTCGCCGAGGCCTATAAGGGCAAACTCTTCCTGACCAATCTCGGCTGGGCCTGGGCGGGGCTGTGGCTGATGCTGGCGGCGATGATGCTGGTCGGCGGGATGCTGATCTCCGCCGATCCCTTCGCCGATCCCGGCGACGGCGCGGTCGCCTGGCTCGGCCTCGGCCTGTTCCTCGTCGCGCTCGGCCTCGCGCCTCGGGCCAGGCGCAGCGGCGCCGGGGGCTGGATCGCCCTCGTCGTCTCCATCCTCGCCGGCCTGGCCGGGCTGTTCTTGCTGGTCGGGATGCTGGCCATAGCCTCGGGCGCCGGGCTGGTGCTGCCGATCCTCTCGCCGCTGCTCGCCTTGCCGCTCGTGATTTCCGCCTTCTGGTGGATGGCGGCGCCGACCAGGGAGGGCCGCTCGACCATGGACTCGATCGCCGGCTTTCAGAAATATCTCTCGGTCACCGAGGAAAACCGGCTCGAAGTGCTCCACCCGCCGGAGAAGACGCCCGAGCTGTTCGAACGCTATTTGCCTTATGCGATCGCGCTCGGAGTCGAGAACAGGTGGGCGGCGCGCTTCGCCGCCGTTCTCGCTGCGGCCGCCGCCGATCCGAACCGGTCCGGCCATACGGGCATGGGCTGGTACGTCGGCAGCCAGTCTCCCTGGGCCGACCCGGGCCGCTTCGCCGGCGCGGTGGGCGGCGCCCTGGCCAGCAGCGTCGCATCGGCGGCGACCGCGCCGGGATCGAGCAGCGGCTCGGGCGGCGGCGGCTTTTCGGGCGGCGGCGGCGGCGGTGGCGGGGGCGGGGGCTGGTAGGCTATAGGCCCGCCGCGAACGCCGCCGACGCATGAAAGGGACCTCGGGTGAAAGCCACCATCTATCACAACCCGATGTGCGGAACGTCGCGCAAGACTCTGGAAATCCTGCAGGACTCCGGCACCGACCTGAACGTCGTCGAATATCTGAAAACCCCGCCCTCGGCCGCCGAGCTGGCCAGGCTCTACGAGCGCGCCGGCATCGCCCCGCGGGAGGGGCTGCGGATGAAGGAGGCCGAGGCTCAGGCGCTCGTCGAGCGCGGCGCGAGCGACGATGAAATCCTCGAAGCGATGGTCCGCAACCCGATCCTGATCGAGCGGCCCTTGGTCGAGACCGGCAAGGGCGCGCGCCTGTGCCGGCCGCAAGACAGGGTCCGCGAAATCCTGTAGGGTCGCCGCCGCGGGAGAAGGGCATGCGCTCGATCGCGGTTTACAGCCTGAAGGGCGGGGTCGGGAAGACGACCCTCGCGGTCAGCCTCGCCTGGGCCTCGGCCGTGCGCTCGGCGCGGCGGACTTTGCTGTGGGACCTCGATCCGCAATCGGCGGCGAGCTTCCTGCTCGGCGGCGCGCTCCACGGCAGGAACGACGCCCAGGCGATCTTCTCCAAAGACGTCGATCCGCAGAAGCTGATCCAGGCCACCGGCATCGCCCGGCTCGACCTTCTCCCCGCCGATTCCTCGCTTCGCGGGCTCGACCGCTTCCTGTTCGGCCTCGGCAAGAAGAAGCGCCTGCTGAAGCTGATCGAGGATGTCGGCCGGAAGTACGACCGCGTCCTGCTCGACGCTCCGCCCGGGCTGACCGAGACGAGCGAGCAGGTTCTTCGCGCCGCGGACATGATCATCGTGCCCGTCATCCCCTCGCCGCTGTCGCAGCGGGCGCTCGACGAGGTCGTCGCCCATCTCGACCGTCATTCGCTGCGCAACGGGCCGATCCTGCCGGTGTTCAACATGGTCGACCGCCGCCGCTCGCTGCACCGCGCCGCGCTCGAGGCCAAGCCCGACTGGCCGGCCATCCCGATGGCCAGCGCCTTCGAGGCGATCAGCACCGAGACCGGCGGCGTGGCGCGCCTTCCGCCCGCCTCGCCCGCCGCCTCCGCCCTGTTCAGCCTTTGGACAGGCGTGGAGAGGAAACTCGCCGGCTCCAAATGAAGATTCTCGATCCCGATCTGCTTCTGCGCGCTTATTCGATCGGCGTCTTCCCGATGTCCGACAGCCGCGACGCGAGCGACCTCTATTGGGTCGAGCCGAGGCGCCGGGCGATCCTCCCGCTGGATTCGTTCCACCTTTCGAGATCGCTGCGCAAGCTCCTGAAATCGGAGACCTATCAGGTCACGCGGGACCGGGCCTTCACCGAGATCGTGAGGCTCTGCGCCGAGCGCGAGGAGACCTGGATCAACGGCGAGATCGAGGCCAGCTACGTTCGCCTGCACGAGGCCGGCCGGGCGCATTCGATCGAGGTGTGGCAGGACGGGGCGCTTGCCGGAGGCCTCTACGGGGTCCGGCTCGGCGCCGCCTTCTTCGGCGAGTCGATGGTCTCGCTAAGGCCCAGCGCGTCCAAGATCGCGCTCGCCTGGCTGGTCGCGCGACTCGTCGTCGGCGGCTTCCGCCTGCTCGACTGCCAGTTCATCACCCCGCACCTCAAGAGCCTCGGGGCGGTCGAGATCGACCAGAAGGACTATCTCGTGCTGTTGGATTCGGCGCTGGGCGGCGGCGAGGGCGCCGGGGCCGCGCCGGCCGGGCCGGTCGAGTTCGAGGCGCTGGACCGGCTGCTGGCGTCGCGGCCGGAAGGCGCCGGAGTTCCGCCCGCCGGGTGGGTCATCGCGCAGCTCTTGGGCCAGACGTCGTAGACCGGATGCTCGACGAGGTTGAGCGACGGGCTTTCCTTGTAGAGCCAGCCTGAAAAGACCCGGCGGAAGCGGTCCGAGCGCGGCTCGCGAACGTCGAGCTGCACGAAGGCACCGGTCAGCTGCTGCACCTCCCACGGGGCGCTGATCTCGCAGGCGCGAAGCCGGACGATCACGTCGCCGACCCGAATCGCCTGGCCGGGACGCAGCGTGAGGTCGCGCGAAATGCCGTTGCGCTTGTTGAGCAGTCCGATCACCGCCACCCGCTGGGCCATCGGAGTCGTCCCCGGCGGCTCGCGGGTGACAGTTTGTGCGATGTCGACCGTGTCGGCCTCGGCGGCCGCATTGCCCTGCTGGTTCTGCTGCTGGGCGCCGCGCGGGCCGCAGGCGGCGAGCGCGAGCGGCAGCGCGAGGGCCAGGGTCCAGGTCCGGCCGGCCATGATCAGTCGGGCAGCCAGGGCTGGTAGTCGCCGCTCGCCGCCGCCCTTTGCCCGCCCTGCTCGAGCGCGCCCGAGGGGCGATAGGCCTCCACCGTTCCGGTCAGGTTCGCCGTCGCGGGCTTGAGGAACTTCGGCGCCGGCGGAAGCGCCTTGTCGGGCACGTCGTCAATCTGCCGCGTCAGCCAGGAATACCATTCGGGCGGCACCCGGCTGACGTCGTTCGATCCGTTGTACATGACCCAGCGGCGCCCGCCCTTGCGTCCCTCGAAATAGAGATTGCCGAGATCGTCCTTGCCGACCTGGCTGCCATTGTGCCAGCTGTAGAGCGCGGTGCCGGTCGACGCGCCCTCCCACCAGGTGAACAGATTTTTGAAGAAACCCATGGGGCTTGCGCCTAGCCCCGAAGCGAAGGAGGGCGCAAGTGCCCTGGAGCGCGAGCGTGCTATCTTACCCAAGCCGTCATTGCGAGCGTAGCGAAGCAATCCAGTGCTGCTTGGGAGGCTCGCTGGATTGCTTCGTCGCTATGCTCCTCGCAATGACGGATGAGGGGCCCCTCAGTCCGTCCAGCTGACCCGGTCCCCCTCGCGGATCCCCAAAGCGGCCGCCCGCCCGCCGGCCAGCTCGAGCACCGCGGTCATCGGCTCCGCAACGGCGATCGCAGTCTCCGAAAGCGGCACGGCGTTGGCGGCGACCCGCGCGATGGTCCCGTCGGGGCGGACGAAGATCATGTCGAGCGGAACGAGCGTGTTGCGCATCCAGAAGCTGGCTGGCGCCGGCGGATCGAACGGGAAGAGCATGCCCGCATCCGGCGCAAGCTCGTGCCGCTCCATCAGCCCGTGCTCCTGCTGCGCCGGCGTTCGCGCGACCTCGACGGTGAAGACATGCCGCCGTCCGCCGCTCTCGACCGTCAGCGTCGCGAGATCCATGCCAGCGGGCGAGATTCGCGCCGTCGCGGCGGCTTGCGCCTCGTTCGCCGCAGGCTCGGCGCGGCAGGCGGCCAGCGCCAGCAACAGCGCCCCGGTCCAGGCCCGCATGGTCAATCCGGCTCGACCTCGACCGCGAGGGGGCCCTTGCGGCCGTCCGCGATTCGCGCGCGCAGCCGCTGATCGGGCAGCAGGTCGTGAAGGCCGCCGCGCCGCACCGTCTCCATATGGACGAAGATATCCTGGCTCAGATCGTCCTCGCGGACCAGGAAGCCGTAGCCGCGCAGGCGGTTGAACCATTTGACCAGCACCGGCTCGAACGGCCCGGCCTCGTCTGCGAGGCTCACCGGGTCGATCCGGTCCCCTTGAACCGCGCCGCGCGGAACGTCCGGCGCCACCGCCGAGCTCAGATCGATGCCCAGCACCTTGCGGGCCTGAAGCCCGCGCTCCTGCTCGGCGACCAGGCACTCGACCGTCGCGCCCTCGGGCAGGCTGCGCCGGTCGTGCTCCTTGAGCACGCTGAAGTGGATCAGGATGTCGCCATTAGCGCCGTCGCTGACAAGGAAGCCGAAGCCGCGCGTCGCGTCGAACCATTTGACCGTGCCGGTGAGCCGGACGAGCGAGTCTTCCGACGGCGCCGCATTCGGCGCGTCTCCGCTCTCCGTTGTCGAAGAAGCCCCCACAGCAAGCGCATCGCGACGCGACGTCATTTACGCCCGATCCCCCTCGATCAGGCGGCAAAGCTATCACGTTTTCAACATTTGGAAACCATAAGCTTTTCAGGCCCCGTCCGCATCCGGGACTTCGCCCGGGCGGGCGCCGACGATCCGCCGGACGAGATCGGCCGGGTGCCCGGCGCGGACCATCGCCGCGAAGGCCTTTTCCCGGGCGGGCCGGTCCGGCTCGGCGGCGGCGAACGGGCCGATCCGGCGGCGCTCGGCGAAGCGAAGCGCCGCCTCCCACGCCGCCGCCTCGGCCGCGCCTCTCGCTTCGTGCGCGTCCTCCTCCTCGATCCCGGCCGCGCGCAGCGCCTGGCCGACCCGCCTCGCGCCGAAGCCGCGCCGGGAAAGCGCCGCCCCGCGCGCGGCTGCGAAGGCGCGGTCGTCAACATAGCCGAGCGCCGCCAGCCGCTCGACCAGCGCCTCCACCGGCGGCTTCCCCTCCCCCGCCCAGCCGCGCTCCTTGAGCTTGCGGACGAGGTAGAATCGCAGCTTGGCGCGAGTCGTGGCATAGCGCCCGGCGTAGAAAAGCGCGGCCTGCTCGAGCGCCTCGCCGTCGATCGGGGGCCTGTCTTTGCTCTTTCGGCTGTAACTCACCGCCATGTTTGTGCCACAGTCGGGCCGGATTATGAACGCGCCTCGTCTCCTAGAGCGGAGGCTGAACGCGTTGGGCGCCTTGCGCCCGCCAAAAAGGATTCAGCCAGACGTGCTTGATAAAGATGGCCAGGTGAAATCGCGTCCCGCCGGGCAGGCGAGCGCGCTCCAGCCGACTCCCACCGACGACGATCTGCCGCGCCGCTACGCCGATTTCGCGACGATGACGGAGGCGCTCGATTATGCCGCGCAGGGGCAAAAGGGCATCAACTTCCACGACGCCCGCGCCACCCTGGTGCGCGTCTATCCCTTCGCCGAGCTGCGCGAGGACGCGCTCGCCGCCGCCCGCCGCTTCGCTGCGCGCGGGATCGCGCCCGGCGAGCGCGCGGCGCTGATCGCCGAGACCGCGCCCGAGTTCATCGCCCTCTTCTTCGGAGCGCTCTACGCCGGCATATGGCCGGTGCCGCTGCCCCTGCCGACCTCGTTCGGCGGCAAGGAGGCCTATATCGAGCAGCTCGGCGTCCAGCTGAAGAGCGCCGATCCGGCGCTGCTGCTCTATCCCCCCGAGCTGACCATGGCCGCCGCGGCTGCTGAGAGCGCCGGCGTCGCGGCCGAGGATTGGGCGACCTTCTCAGCCGCCGAAGCGGGTGAGGTCTCGCTGCCCGAGCCCAAGGCCGACGACATCGCCTATCTGCAATATTCGAGCGGCTCGACCCGCTTCCCGCACGGCGTGGTCATCACCCACAAGGCGCTGATGTCGAACCTCGCCGCCCATGCCCATTCGATGCATATCGGCCCGGGCGACCGCGGCGTTTCGTGGCTTCCTTTCTATCACGACATGGGCCTCGTCGGCTGCATGCTCTCGATCGTCGCCAACCAGATGTCGGCCGATTATCTCAAGACCGAAGATTTCGCCCGCCGCCCGCTCGCCTGGCTCGACCTGATCAGCCGCCACAAGGGCACGGCGATGAGCTATTCGCCGACCTTCGGCTACGACATCTGCGCGCGGCGCGTTTCGAGCCAGACCGACGTCGCCAACCGCTTCGACCTGTCGCGCTGGCGGGTGGCCGGCAACGGCGCCGACATGATCCGCCCGGACGTGATGCAGTCGTTCGTCGACACCTTCGCTCCGGCCGGATTCAAGGCGACCAGCTTCCTCCCCAGCTACGGCCTCGCCGAGGCGACGCTGGCGGTGACCGTGATGCCGCCCGGCGAGGGGATCCTCGTCGAGCTGGTCGAGGAGACGCTGCTCGCCGGCGGAGGCCCCGGCGAGCGCGACCGGCCGCAGCGCTACCGAGCGGTGGTCAATTGCGGGCGTCCCGTGCGCGAGATGGAACTGGAGATCCGCGGCGACGAGGGCGGCACGCTCTCCGAGCGCGAGATCGGACGCGTCTTCTGCCGCGGCGCCTCGGTCATGGCCGGCTATTTCCGCGACGAGGAGGCGACGCAGGCCTGCCTCGACGAGGAGGGTTGGCTCGACACCGGCGACATGGGCTATCTCTCGGACGGCTATCTCTACGTGGTCGGCCGCGCCAAGGACATGATCATCATCAACGGCAAGAACCACTGGCCGCAGGACATCGAGTGGGCCGTCGAGCAGCTCCCCGGCTTCAAGGCGGGCGACATCGCCGCCTTCTCGATCACCACGCCGGGCGGCGAGGAGACTCCCGCGGTGCTCGTCCAGTGCCGCACCTCCGACGATGCCGAGCGCGGCCGCCTGCGCGACGCGATCCGCGAGCGGGTCCGGGCGATCACCGGAATCAACTGCGTGATCGAGCTGGTCCCGCCCCGCTCGCTGCCCCGCACCAGCTCGGGCAAGCTTTCGCGGGCCAAGGCGCGGAATTTGTATCTGTCGGGCGAGATTGCGACTTACGACGTAGCGGCCTAGAATCCATACTCAATTGGCTCGCCCAGTTGGCGAGCGATTTCAGAGTCATCCCGGCGAAGGCCGGGACCCATGAACTCTGTATTCGGTGGAAAGACGTAGGTCTGCGCTTCTCCTGCACCCAAAGTGTTCATTGGTCCCGGCCTTCGGGGTCCCCGCAAAGTACTACTTTGCGGGGCGCCCCTTCGCCGGGATGACTCCTTTGGTTTCCCACTCGAAGGGTGAACGGCAGGCCGGCCGTTCGCGTGGCCTTGCCACCGGCGCGCAGCTTCGCTACGCGCCTCGCTCCGGCCTAGGAGTGTAGCTCAGTCTGGTTAGAGCATCGGTCTCCAAAACCGAGGGTCGTGGGTTCGAATCCCTCCACTCCTGCCACCGAAGCGAGGCGCGCAGCGAAGCAGCGCGGCGGTGGCCAAAGGCCACGCGAACGGCCGGCCGACGGGTCCGCACAGCGGATCCCGATCGACGTCACGGCACAATGGTGGCGTGACGGAGCGCCCCGCCTCCAACTCCGTAACATACCTCATAGACCGCCCGCCCCACTGGCCTTACGCAATCGTCCGGTATAAGGGCGCTTGGGGGCGGGCACGGCCGCGTACCTCAAGTGTTTGCGTGCCACATCCCGGACGCCAAGGGGGCTCATGCGCGTGAGACGCTCATCAGCACAGGAATCGCGGCTCAGGCCGCCGATCCGCGCCATCCTCGCTGCCCTACCCCTCCCGCTCACCCTCACCGCATGCGCGGGCGGGATCCTCGATCCGATCGGGCCGGTGGGCAACGACAACGCCCAGATCCTGATCGACGCGACCTTGATCATGCTGGTGATCGTCGTCCCGACCATCCTTCTCGCCTTCTTCGTCGCCTGGCGGTACCGCGCGTCGAACGCCAAGGCCGAATACCTGCCCTACTGGTCCTATTCGGGCCGCATCGAGGCGGTGGTCTGGTCGATCCCCATACTCACCATCATGTTCATCGGCGGCGTGATCGTGATCGGCTCCTACCGGCTCGATCCCTTCCGGCCTTTGCCCTCGTCGGTGCCGCCGGTCGAGATCCAGGTCGTCTCGCTCGACTGGAAATGGCTGTTCATCTACCCCGAGCAGGGGATCGCGACGGTCAACCGGCTCGTCATCCCCGCCGGCCGTCCGATCCATTTCCAGCTCACCTCGGCCAGCGTTCTCAACACCTTCTTCGTGCCGCAGCTGGGCTCCATGATCTACACCATGCCGGGCATGGTCTCGCAGCTCAACCTGCAGGCCGACCGGCCGGCCTCGACCTGGGGGCAATCGGCCCATTTCAGCGGCGACGGCTTTTCCGACATGCAGTTCGAGGTGCGAAGCGTTGCGCCGGCCGAGTTCGCGGCCTGGGCGCAGGGCGCGCGCGGCGCCGGGCCCGTGCTCGACCTGCGGGCCTATGCGCTGCTCGCCCGGCAGAGCCACCGCGACCCGCGGGCGACCTTCGGCAACGTCGATCCCAACCTCTTCCGCGCCATCGCCATGCAGCGCATCCCGCCGGCCCCCGGACCGGAGCCGGGCGCCGCTCATGGGGGCCGCGAAGTCACGCCCGCAGGGAGGCACTAGGCGCATGTTCGGCAAGCTGAGCTGGTCGGCGATTCCCTGGGATCAGCCCATCCCCTTGATCACCGGGGCGATCGTCATCCTGGCCATCGCCGGCGTTCTGGCGCTCGCCACCCGGATGAAGTGGTGGCCCTATCTGTGGCACGAATGGATCACCAGCGTCGATCACAAGCGGATCGGGATCATGTACGTGCTGCTCGGCGTGGTGATGCTGATCCGCGGCTTCGCCGACGCGATCATGATGCGCACGCAGCAGGCGATGGCCGTCGGCGGCTCCCAGGGCTATCTCGAACCCGAACATTACAACCAGGTCTTCTCCGCCCACGGCACGATCATGATCTTCTTCGCCGCGATGCCGCTGGTGATCGGATTCATGAACTTCGTCACGCCCTTGCAGCTCGGCGTTCGCGACGTCGCCTTCCCGACGATGAACTCGGTCAGCTTCTGGCTGACCGCCTCGGGCGCCCTGCTGGTCAACGTCTCCCTGTTCGTCGGCGAGTTCGCGCGCACCGGCTGGCTGCCCTACCCGCCCTTGAGCGAGAGCGGCTACTCGCCCGGAGTGGGGGTCGATTACTATCTCTGGGCGGTCCAGATATCGGGGATCGGCACCCTGATGACGGGGATAAACTTCGTCACCACGGTGCTGAAGATGCGCTGTCCGGGCATGAGCCTCTTGCGCATGCCGATCTTCTGCTGGACCGTCCTCGCCTCGAGCCTGATCATCGTCGCCGTCTTCCCGATACTCACCGCGACTCTCGCCATGCTCAGCCTCGACCGGGTGTTCGGCTGGCACTATTTCACCGCCGATCTCGGCGGCAACCCGATGATGTTCATGAACCTGATCTGGGCCTGGGGGCATCCCGAGGTCTACATCCTGGTCCTGCCCGCCTTCGGCATCTTCTCGGAGGTCTTCTCGACCTTCTCGGGCAAGCCCCTGTTCGGCTATCGCTCGATGGTCGCGGCGACGATGTTCATCTGCATCGTCTCGATGATGACTTGGCTGCACCATTTCTTCACCATGGGCTCCGGCCCCGCGGTCAACGCCGCCTTCGGCATCTCGACCTCGATCATCGCCGTCGGCACGGGGGTCAAGATCTACAACTGGATCTTCACCATGTACGGCGGCCGGGTCCGCTTCGGCGTGCCGATGCTGTGGTCCTTGGGCTTCGTCTTCACCTTCGTCATCGGCGGAATGACGGGCGTGTTGCTCGCCGTCCCGCCGGCCGATTTCATCGTCCACAATTCGATGTTCCTCGTCGCCCATTTCCACAACGTGATCATCGGCGGCGTGGTCTTCGCGCTTTTCGCCGGGCTCCACTACTGGTTCCCGAAGGCGTTCGGCTTCCGCCTCCACGAGGGCTGGGGCAAGGCCGCCTTCTGGTTCCACTTCGCCGGCTTCTGGCTGACCTTCACGCCGCTCTACATCCTCGGCCTCCAGGGCATGACCCGCCGCCTCCAGCACGTGAACATCGACCAATGGAGCGGAATGCTTTCGCTCTCCGTCCTCGGAGTAGCGGTGACCACGATCGGCGCCCTCTGCCAGATCGCCATGCTGCTCGTCTCGATCCTCCAGCGCGAGAAATTGCGCGACCTGACCGGCGATCCGTGGGACGGACGAAGCCTCGAATGGGCCACCCCCTCCCCCGCGCCCTTCTTCAACTTCGCCGTCACCCCCAATGTCGAGGGCGAGGAGGCCTATTGGGGGATCAAGACCAGAGCGATCGAATCGCAGCAGCTGTCGGACGAGCCGAAATACGAGCCGATCGAGATGCCGGTCCACTCGCCGGTCGGCTTCTACACCGCGGTCTTCGCCAGCGTGACGGGCTTCGCGCTGATCTGGCATATCTGGTGGCTCGCCGGCCTCGGCCTGGTCGGCGCCTGGGCGGGCTTCGTCGTCTTCGCCTGGCGCGACGTCCATGAGTTCCACGTTCCCGTCGAGGAGGTCGCCCGGGTCGACCGCGCCCGGCGCGAGGCGCGCGAGGCCCTGCTCGATCGGATCGCCGCGCAAGGAGCGCCGGCATGAGCGACGACTCCCTGCTTCCCGCCGCGGTCGAGGCGGTCCGCCGGGTCCGCGAGGATCCCCACCGGCTCGGCCACCGCGATCCGCACGCCGGCGGCCCGGTCGCGGGCACCGGCCAAGGGGTGACCGGCCCGGCGACCAAAAGGATCGTCGTGGGCTACGGCTTCTGGCTGTTCCTGCTCAGCGACATCGTCATGTTCTCCTGCTTCTTCGCCGCCTTCGCGGTGCAGCACGAGGCCACCGCCGGAGGGCCGGCGATGCGCGAGCTGGTCGACGTTCCGCGGGTCGCCTGGCAGACCGCCGCCCTGCTCCTGTCGAGCTACACCTGCGGCCTCTCCTTCGCCGCGACCAACCTTCGCAACAAGCTCTGGACTCAGATATTCCTCCTCATCACCGGCCTTCTCGGCCTCGCCTTCGTCATCATGGAGCTGGTCGAATTCATTGAGCTGGCCCAGCGCGGGATCACCCCGCAGGTCAGCGGCATGCTCACCTCCTTCTTCGGGCTGGTGGGCCTGCACGGCCTCCACGTCACCCTGGCCGGCCTGTGGCTTCTGACGATGATGGCCCAGGTCCAGCTCAAGGGCTTCCGCCCCGAAATCGTCCACCGGCTGATCTGCTTCAACCTGTTCTGGCACGCGCTCGACATCGTGTGGATCGGCATCTTCACCATCGTCTACCTGATGGGAGCGATCTCATGAGCCGCCTCGACTACGATCCTTTGCCCTATGCCGGCGCGCTCGACGACCGCGAGGACCACGCCCCCGGCGACGAGCCGCTGGAGAGCGCCGGCCACTATATCTTCAACTCCAATCTCGGCCTCGGCTTCTCGGTCATCCTGACGATCGCCGCCTTCGTCATGGCCGGCACCCAGCTCATCTACGCGCCCGCGATCCCCGTCGCCCTGCTCGTGCTCGCCGTCGCCCAGATGGGCGTGCATCTCGTCTACTTCCTCCACATCACCACCGGCCCGGACAACACCAACAACGTGCTTGCGCTGGCCTTCGGCATCCTCGTCGTGGGTCTGATCGTGGTCGGCTCGATCTGGATCATGAGCAGCATGAACCAGCATATGATGCCGATGGATGAGTTGATGCGGCAGCAGCGGTAGCAAGGCGCGTAGCCCTCGCTACGCGCCGGTGGCCGAAGGCCATGCGGACGCTCGGCCAGCCTGCCGAAACAACGTGAAGGACAGGACTGACGTCACGGGACAATGGTCCCGTGGCGGGCTCATACAAAGCGGCCGCGCCATTTCCCACTAGGGGAAAAATACTTCCTTCCCATCACGGGAAATGCCATAAGGCCTCATGAGGCTGATCGCCCGTAATACCCTAGTCGAGTTCGGCGAGCGACACCCGAAAGCTAGGGCCTCGCTGGCGCACTGGACGAGCGTGGCGCGGGCGTCGGCCTGGAGCAATGTCGGCGAGGTGCAGGCGGCTTTTTCAAAGGCCAAGGCGCCGGGCGGCGATCGGGTCCGGTTCGAGGTGCCGGGGGGCGACTACAGGATGATCGTCGCTTTCGACTTTCGCCGGGGCATCGCGTTCGTCAAGTTCGTCGGCACCCATGCCGAGTATGACCGGGTCGACGCGCTGACGGTCAGCCGTTTCTAGGAGCAGGTAGGATGGACATTCGCCCGATCAGGACCGTCGAGGACCACGCGCCGCGCTCGAGGAAATCGAGGCGCTGTGGGGAGCGGAGGACGGCACGCCGGAAGGCGACCGCCTCGATGTGCTCGCGACCCTCGTCGAGGCCTATGAGGAGAAGCGCTGGCCGGTCGACGAGCTGGACCCGGTCGAGGCCATCGAGGCGGCGATCGCGCATGAAGGCCGAAGCCGCGGGGACCTCGCCGGCCTGATCGGCCAGTCCCGCGCCACGGAAATCCTGCATCGCAAGCGCGCGTTGACACTGCCGATGATCCGCAAGATCGCCGCCGCCTGGCACCTGCCCGAGCGCGTGCTGGTGAAGGACTATCCGCTTGAGCGACGGTGACGGAGCCCGCGTGGTGCGCGCCGGTCGCCGAAAGCCACGCGAACGATCGGCCAGCTTGGCGGACCTCGGACCTGATCCGCCTGAGATCAGCACATGGGTCGCCGAGCGGAGCGAGTCGCGTACCGTTCCTCTCGGGCGTGGATTTGATCATCGATTGATGTCATATTCCGTGCCTCAACAGGAAAGACGGAATCATGCGCACCACCCTCGCCCTTGACGACAAGCTCCTCGCCGCCGCCCAGGAATATACCGGCATCAAGGAAAAGTCGGCGCTCGTCCGCGAAGCGCTGAAGGCGCTGGTCGAGCGCGAGGCAGCGCGCCGGCTCGCCCGCCTCGGGGGCAGCGAGCCCGATCTTGTCGCCCCGCCCCGCCGGCGGTTCACTTGATCCTCGCCGATACGTCGATCTGGGTCGATCATCTGCATCGCGGAGATGCGCGGATGGCGGGCCTGCTCGACGATGAGGAAATTCTGATTCATCCGCTGGTCATCGGCGAGATCGCGCTTGGCAACCTGCGCAACCGCGCCGAGATCATGGACCGCCTCCGCCAAATGCCGAGCGCCGCCCGCGCCGATGACGAAGAGGTGCTGGCACTGATTGAACGGCACAAAATGTTCGGCACCGGCATCGGCCTGGTCGACGCCCATTTGCTCGCCTCGACTCTGCTGGCCCCGGAAACCCGGCTCTGGACGCGTGACCGGCGCCTGCGAGAGGTCGCGGAAAGGCTGGGGATCGCGGCGGAGCGAGGCGCGTAGCGAAGCAGCGCGCCGGTGGCCGCGGGCCATGCGAACGGCCGGGATATCCGCTATAGGTGGGTGCTTGCTGTCCGCTGTTCCATCCGGCCGACGTTGGGCTATTGGGACTTAGAGCGATGTCGGGCTCAACCGAGAGGCGGCGGAGGGGGCTCGCCCTCACCCCAATCGTCTAGTTCCCGAAGCCAAGTTTCGATCTGGCGAGCTTCAAGCGGCTTCATTTTTCCAATAATACTCTCATAGAAGTCGCGCACGCCACGTCGGTACGCCTCGCGCACATCCGGCTCGTCAAAGCGCATGTACCCTCCAATCTTGAGTCATTCCCAGTGGATCGAGACTGCTATTCCGATCCTCTATCAGAGCCGAACAGGAGAATGAACGCTTTCCTCGGAGCTTGCTTCGGGTGCTCAATCAGATAGGCTCACTAGTCGTTGAATGGGAGGGATATCCTATGGAGCTTGAGGCACGTCTCGCGGAGCTAGGCAAAGTCGTCCGCGAACACCGCGAGGTGCTGCTTACGGAAGAGGCCGCAAAGACAGCCCTTGTCATGCCATTTCTCCAGGCACTTGGATACAACGTATTCAACCCATCTGAGGTTGTCCCTGAGTTTACGTGCGATGTCGGGATCAAAAAGGGAGAGAAGGTCGATTACGCAATCTGTGAAAGTGGCTCCGTCAAGATGCTTATCGAGTGCAAGCCTGCCAGCTCGGAGTTGAACGTCAGCCACGCTTCCCAGCTCTTCCGGTACTTTGCCACCACAGACGCTCGAGTTGCAATCCTCACCAACGGTGTCGTCTATAAGTTCTTCTCGGACATCGACAGTCCTAACAAGATGGACGACAAACCGTTTTTTACCCTTCAGCTCGATAACGTTCGGAAGTCCGACCTGCGCATTCTCGAAGGTTTCACCAAGCAGGGTTTCGACATCGAAAATATTGTCCAGGAAGCAGGCAATCTTAAGATGCAATCGCTGGTCTACAAGGAGCTCCAAAAGGAGTTCCAAGAACCTTCGGATGAGTTCGTCCGGCTTATTGCCACCAAAATCCACACCGGGCGCATCACGACTCAGATTAGAGACAATTTCAAATCGCTTATCATCAACTCCGTATCTTCACTCATTCGAGATCGAGTGACGGAGCGCCTTACCTCTGCCCTGAGCGCTTCGGCTCCCGGCGACGAGGAAGCTTCGGAAGAGACCGGCGAGGAGGCAACGTTCACGACGGAAGATGAGATTGCCGGTTTCAATATCGTGCGAGCGATTGGCGCGAAAGCGGTTGATCCCAAGCGCATTGTGATGCGGGATGCCAAGTCATATTGCGCGGTCTTGTTGGACGACAATAACCGCAAGACTGTTGCGAGATTGCACTTCAACAGCCCAACGGCGCGCTACTTCGGAACGTTTATAGGCAAGGAAGAGACGCGGCACCCGATGCTCGATCCGGTTGAAATCTATCGGCACGCGGAATTGATTCTGAAGCGCATTCAGGAGCTCGCTAGCTGATTCAGATTGCCACAGTAATAGCACTTGTTGATCATGCTTCCGCTCGCAACGGGGACGAACAGGCGGGCTTGGAACAGGCTCGGCGCGAAAGGCTAGTTGGCGGACCCAAGTGGAGCCACCGTGATGGCGCTTGAAACCTTTCCCGTCGAACTCGCGCCCTTCTACGAGAGCGAGGAGGCGCAGGAGGAATTGCTGAACGACGTGCTGGCGAGCGGCCATGCCGGCTATATGCCAATGCGCTCGGCATCATCGCCCGCGCGCGCGGCATGTCCGGCCTCGCCGCCGAAACCGGCGTGAAGCGCCAGCAGCTCTACCGGGCGCTGAGCGCGGACGGCAACCCGACGCTGGAGACTCTGACCAAGGTGGTGAAGGCGCTCGGCTTCCGGCTTGCGGCGCAGCGCGAGCGGGCGGAGGCGGCCTGAGGGCCGCTGCGCGCCGCTCGCCTGCGACCGCGCTTTCCCACACCCCTATGTTCATGCTATGATCCGCCGATGGCCCCGCCCCGATTCGTCGCGACCGCCTTCTCCACTCCTCCCCGGAGCCCCGATTTTGGAAGGGGCGGTTTTTTTGCCCTTAGGAAGCGGAAACTTCGGAAACTTCCGCGGCGTCCGCAGAGAGGAACGCCCCGTCATCGGACCTTGGAATCCGGGGTCCAGCCCTGCCTCTCGGCAACCCTCAACTTCCTCAACTTATTGGCCGCCCGTGTCGTGCATTCGCTCGGCTGCAAACTAACGTCAGTGCGAACATTGGGACCATTCGCCTGGCTGCCGAAGCCTCTGCCACGGCACCATTGTGCCGCACCGTCGATCGGGCTCGGCTCCCCCGACCCGCCGGCCGGGCGGGTCCGACTCCCGAATCGCGCTGCGCGCTATCCCCGGGTCGGCTTCGCCCCTTGCCGTTGGCGGCGGGGCTCGTTATCTACCCCGCCTAATCCGAAAAGCGGTAAAGGCACGCCGACCCCAAGGGGGCGGCGGAGAGCACTTGCCCGAAAGAGAAGATTATAGGAGCGAGCATGGCACGCGTGAGCCCCGGCGAATTCATCCGGCAGGTCCGGTCCGAATCGGCCAAGATCGTCTGGCCGTCGCGGCGCGAGACGGTGATGACCGGCATGATGGTCGTGATCATGACCAGCCTGCTGGCGGTCTTCTTCCTCGGCGTCGACACCGCGTTCAGCACCATCGTCCACTTCCTGCTCGGCCTGCTGAGCTGAGCGCCGCCGCCAGAATTCAAGGAACCAAAAGACTATGTCCCGCTGGTACATCATCCACGCTTATTCGGGCTTCGAGAACAAGGTCCGCGATTCGATCATGTCCGAGGCGACCCGGATGGGGCTGACTCCCCTGGTCGAGAGCGTCGAGGTGCCGACCGAGAAGGTGACCGAGGTCCGCCGCGGCAAGAAGGTCACGTCCGACCGCAAGTTCTTCCCCGGCTACGTGCTCGCCAAGCTCAAGATGAACGACGACGTCTACCACCTGGTCAAAAACACGCCCAAGGTGACCGGATTCCTCGGCTCGATGGGCAAGCCGCAGCCGATCTCCGACGCCGAGGCCGCTCGGATCCTCAACACCAAGGACGAAGCGGCCAAGGCCGAGCCGAAGACGCGGATCAGCGTCGATTACGAGATCGGCGACGCGGTGAAGGTGCTCGACGGCCCGTTCGCGAGCTTCAACGGCGTGGTCGAGGAGCTCGATTTCGAGAAGGGCCGGGTCAAGGTGTCCGTCTCCATCTTCGGCCGCGCGACGCCGGTCGAGCTCGAGTTCGAGCAGGTCGAACGGGTCAAGTAGCGAAGCCGCCCGGCATTGGTGCAGCCGGCGTGAAACGCCGCGCAAGCTAAGGCCGGAGTCGGCGCCCGCCGGCCGGCGGGTCGCGCAGCGAGCCCGACCGACGTCACGGCACAATGGTTCCGTGACGGCTTCCCCCCGGGCCTCGCGGCTTCGCCCCTGCGGGTCCCACGCGCATCAACAACGTCGGGTTAATCCAATTCGGTAAGGTTTGCGTGCTATCGCGCAGGCTCCCTTGGCTGAGTTTCGACGCAACGCTGTGAAGATCAAGCACATTCTCGCCCGCCGCCCGTTCAAAGCGCTGATGATTGCGCTGCTGGTCGGGCTCGTCTTCGGAGTCGCCCAGATCGGCGAGCCGCTCGAGAACATGATCGAGTTGGGCCGCAACAAGCTGCGCAGCCATCCGGCGAGCGGATCGATCGTGCTGATCGCGATCGACGACCGCAGCGTCGGCGAAATCGGCAGCGCGCATTGGAACGGCAGCCAGTTGGCAAGCCTGGTCCGGCAGGCAGACGCCGCGGGGGCCCGTCAAATCCACCTCGACGACGAGCTCGACGATGTCGGCACGGCGCGGCAGGCGGCAGACCTGGAGTCGGCGCTGGGCAGCGCCCGCGCCCAAATCCTGCTGCCGGCCCGTTTCTCGATCAACCCGGTGTCGGGCGCGCGATCGGATTATCTGCCGCCGGCCCGCTTCGCCCGCCATGCTCGCCTTGCGAACACCAACCTTTTCGTGTGGTGGGACGACCGCGTGTGGCAGCACCCCTATGCCGCGGAGATCGGCGATCGCCCCGTGCCATCGCTGAGCAGCCTGCTGGGCGGCGCCGACCCGAAACCCGGCGCCCTGTTCCGCATCGACTATGCGAACGACATACGATCGATTCCGATGGTGAGCGCGAGCGACGTCCTCGACCACAGGATCGGGCCTGAGCAATTCGCCGGGAAGCGGGTGGTCATCGCGCGTACCGATATCGGGGTCGAGCATTACCGGGCGCCAGGCGTCACGCTCGTGCCCGGTATCCTGATCCACATCGCCGCCGCCGAGACGATCCTGCGCGGTGTTCCGCTCGATCTCGGCTGGCCCATCCCGCTCGCCGTCGCCCTGCTCCTGGCCGCTGCGGTAGTCTGCGCCAGGCGGCGGGCGATCGCGGCGGGGATTCTCGCGCTCGCCGTGGCTGCCGCGATCATCGCGCCGCTGCTGCTCGAGATCGCCGGAATCCACATCCAGATGCTGCCGCCGCTCGCCGCCCTCCTCACTGCGGCTGTCGTCCGCATCGTCGCCCGGCTGCGGCGCACCTACCAGACTCGCGGCACCATCAACATCGTCACCGGCAAGCCGAATTTGCAAGCGCTGCATCAGGCCGAGCGGAACGCGGGCATCGTCGTGTCCGCGCGGGTCGCCAACTACGCCCAGATTACCGCCACTTTGCCCCCGCAGAACGAGAAGGAACTGGTCGAGCAGATTTTCGGCAGGCTCGAATTCGGCGCGGACGGCGCGCAAATCTATCAGGCCGACGAAGGGGTGTTCGTGTGGGTCGCGCGCGACGACCGCGACGAAAGCATCGTTCAGAGGATCGAAGGCCTCCAGGCGCTGTTCCGAAGCCCGATCGTGGTCGCGACTCGGCTGATCGATCTCGCCGTCACCTTCGGCCTCGATCACGATGCCTCGCGCCCGCTGGCGCAGCGCACGTCCAGCGCGCTGGTCGCCGCGGACGAAGCGCTGCGCGACGGCAAGCGCTGGGCCAGCTTCAATCCGGCCACCATCAAGGATGCGGACTGGGCGATGTCGCTGCTCGGCCGGCTCGATCACGCGATCGACAAGAAGGAGCTGTGGGTCGCCTATCAGCCGAAGGTCGATTGCAAGACAGGCGCGACAATCGGGGCCGAGGCTCTGGTGCGCTGGGCCCACCCGGAAAAGGGACAGCTCCCCCCGGACCAGTTCGTCGGCGCGGCCGAGCGCGGCGGCCGGATCGACCGGCTGACCTATTTCGTGCTCGACAGCGCCCTGGCCGCGGTCGCCAGGATTCAGGGGCGCGATCCGGACTTCACGATGGCGGTGAACCTGTCGGTGCTTTTGCTGAGCAGCAGGACCCTCGTTCCGACGGTCGAGGCCCTTCTTCTCCAGCACAGGGTCGAGCCGCGGCTGCTGACGCTCGAAGTGACCGAAACCTCGACGCTTGGCAGCGCGGAAGACCAGCTCGCCAATCTCAAGCGGCTGAGCGACATCGGCGTGCAGCTTTCGATCGACGATTACGGCACCGGCTTTTCGACGCTGGAATATCTGCGGCGCATTCCCGCTTCGGAGATCAAGATCGACCGCAGCTTCATCGCCATGCTTTGCAACTCTCAAAGCGACCGCATCATGGTCAACTCCACCATCCAGCTCGCCCATTCGCTGGGGCGCAAGGTGGTCGCCGAAGGCGTCGAGAGCCAGGAGATACTGGATGAGCTTCGGCGCATGGGTTGCGACGTCATCCAGGGCTATCATACCGGCCGCCCGGTGCCGCTCGCGGTGCTGCTGAAGCGGCTGAAATCGACGGGCGCGCAAGAGGCCGCCTGACGCGAGTCCTTGCAATGACAAAGGCCCCGCCGAAGCGGGGCCTTCCTTGTATCAGCCCTTGTGAGAGCTAATAGCGGTTCAGCGCCAGGTGCCGCCGCCCATAAGCCATGCCCACATGATATTTCCTCCCTCTGAAGTTCTCCAAGAGGGGATCGGACGCCTACCGCTTGGCCAAAAGCTGCCGGAGGTTTCCCCAATCGAACCTGGAAAGTTGCCTTTCGCCGGTTCCGACTGGCCTACCGGATCGGTATCCAACCCTTCCTCGCTAATCATAGTCCAAGCGCTCGCTGAAACCTGTCGCATGGTTACAAAAAAATTTACTATCGAAATAAACGTCCTGTTAACGCAATGGCTTAGCTAGCTATTTTTTGCCCGCAGGCTCTAAGGCGGTCCCGAATTTGCCCGGGCGAGCGAGTTGCGCTATGGGCCGCGCCTCCAGCGCATCAGCCTTGGAAAATTGCGGGAGACGCGCCTCACCGGCGTGTCGTCTGGACCGCTCGACTTGAAAGAGAGTGACACATGGCAAAGAAGATAACGGGCTATATCAAGCTCCAGGTGCCCGCGGGCGCCGCCAATCCCTCGCCTCCGATCGGCCCCGCCTTGGGCCAGCGCGGCGTCAACATCATGGACTTCTGCAAGGCGTTCAACGCGGCGACCGGCGAGATGGAGAAGGGCATGCCCATCCCCACCGTCATCACCGTCTATGCCGACCGCTCGTTCAGCTTCGAGACCAAGACCCCCCCGGCCTCCTACTTCCTCAAGAAGGCGGCACGGATCTCTTCGGGCTCCAAGGAGCCGGGCAAGATCGCGGGCGGCAAGGTGACGCGTGCCCAGTTGCGCGAGATCGCCGAGGTGAAGATGAAGGACCTCAACGCCAACGACATCGAATCTGCGGCGCGGATCATCGAAGGCTCCGCCCGCGCGATGGGCCTCGAAGTGACGGGGAGCTAAGGACATGGCCAAGCTCACCAAGAAGCAGAAGGCGCTCGCCGGCCTCGACCGGCAGAAGCTCTACGGCGTCGACGAGGCGATCGCGCTCGCGAAGGCCAATGCCACCGCCAAGTTCGACGAGACGATCGAGATCGCGCTCAACCTCGGCGTCGATCCGCGCCATGCCGACCAGATGGTCCGCGGCGTCGTGACTCTCCCGGCCGGCACCGGCAAGGACGTGCGAGTCGCCGTGTTCGCCAAGGGCGACAAGGCCGAGGAAGCGAAGAAGGCGGGTGCCGACGTGGTCGGCGCCGAGGACCTGATGGAGACCATCCAGGGCGGCCAGATCGACTTCGACCGGGTCATCGCGACGCCGGACATGATGGGCATCGTCGGCCGGCTCGGCAAGGTGCTCGGCCCCAAGGGCCTGATGCCGAACCCGAAGCTCGGCACGGTCACCCCGAACGTCGCCGAGGCGGTCAAGGCCGCCAAGGGCGGCCAGGTCGAGTTCCGCGTCGAGAAGGCCGGCATCATCCACTCCGGCATCGGCAAGGCGAGCTTCACCGAGGCCGACCTGCGCAAGAATTTCGACGCGTTCGTCGATGCCATCGTCAAGGCGAAGCCCTCGGGCGCCAAGGGCAAGTATGTCCAGAAGGCGGCGATCAGCTCGAGCATGGGACCGGGCCTCAAGCTCGACGTCGCCGAGGTGGCCTCGGTCTGACACCCGAAAATTAGCGAGACGATGAAGGGCCGGAAGCGAAAGTTTCCGGCCCTTCTCGTATGGCGGCGCACGGCGCTATGACGGGTCATGGAGACGACAGACGGCACCCTGTTCGCGCAAGACGGGCGGCCCCTGGTCGCAATCTTCCGCTCACCCGTCTTCAATGCTTCGGAGACCTTCGTGCGTACGCAGGCGGCGGGTCTGGAGCGCTACCAGCCGCTCCTCATCGGGCTCGAGGACAAGGGACACGTGCCCGAGGCGCTGGCCAACCGGATCATGATGGCCCATGGCGCGGGCGAACGGTTCATGGTGCGGCTCGGCTATTGGGGACGCCTCGGAGAGCGTGCCGCCGCTGCCAAGCCGGTGCTGGTGCACGCGCATTTCGGCACCGATGGGGTGCTCGCGCTGCCGCTGGCGCGGCGGCTCGGAGTACCGTTGGTCACGACCCTGCGCGGCTTCGAGATGAGTCGGCGCCGGCTGCTGACGTCGGGGCGGCTCTCGTGGATGCGCTACGCGCTCGGGCGAAGCCGGCTGATGCGCGAGGGCGCCCTGTTTCTCACCGTGTCCGCCTCGCTGCGGGAGAGGGCTTTGCTGCAGGGCTTTCCCGTGGATCGCACGCACGTCCACTATAACGGCGTGGACCTGGTCCGCTTCGGCGCGCGCCGGGAGGACGACGGCGAAACCGTGCTCCATGTCGGTCGGCTGGTCGAGAAGAAAGGCACGGCCATCTTGCTTCGCGCCTTCGCGAAGGTGCGCTCGGGAACGCTCGTGATCATTGGCGAAGGACCACTTCGCACCGGCCTCGAGCGCCTTTCCCGCGATCTCGGTCTCGTCGGAAGGGTACACTTCCTCGGAAGCCAGCCACCTGAGGCGGTGGCGCGATGGATGCGGCGTGCCGCGCTTTTGGCGGCGCCGAGTCTCACGGCGCCGAACGGTGACTGCGAGGGGCTGCCCAACGTCGTCGTCGAGGCCGCGGCGGCCGCCCTGCCGGTCATCGGATCCGCTCACGCCGGAATTCCCGAGGCCGTAAGCGATGGCGAGACGGGCTTCATCGTTCCGGAAGGCGCCGAAGAGCCGCTGACGGCGCGGATGACCACCTTGCTTGGAGACGCGGCATTGCGGGGACGGATGGGCGCGGCCGGCCGCGCGCTTGCCCGCGAAAGGTTCGATCTGGTTCAGCAGACCCGGCGCCTCGAACGACGCTATGAGGAACTGACCTCCATCAGCGCCAGGGCGACGCGCTGAGGCCGTCCATACCAGCGCCATCGGCTCCAGCGCGCCCGGGCGCTTTTCGGCCGGGCGGGAGCCACAAGCGTGAACAGGAGCGTCCCCACTATCTCTTTCCACAGATGAGACTTCTCGGTTCGAATGCGCTCGGCGTAGGTCGGGCCGACCACCTCCTCCGCAAGAATCGGCCTCGACCGCGGAAACGAGGCTGCGAGCGCGACGGCCGTCGGGCGAAAGAGCGTGTCTATGGGATCGGCATGATAAGGCGCGCTGGACGGCGCCGTGGCGAGGATCAGCCCGCCAGGCCCGGCGATGTCCTCACATGCTTCGATGATTGCCGCTCGATCCCGTACATGCTCCAGCAGATTTGCCGCCAAAACGCAGCGGAAACGCATGGCGACCAGCCGCGCACGCACAACCGGATCGAGGATGTCTCCCGAGATATCGACGCCCTCACCGTCCTTGAGGTCGCAATGGACGATCTCGACCCCGGCCGCGCGCAGCGGCGCGAACAGACGGTTCTCGATGTGCGGCTTGACCGCCGTGCGAAAGCCCAGCGTCGAGGAGCCGAGGTTGAGCAGGGGCGAAGGGCTCCCCGCCCTCAGCACGATATCGTACAGCCGGGTCGCTTCGGCCTCGAACATAGCCGTAGGAGCCACGCCGGGACATGCAGCGTCAAGCGCTGACTTTCACGCGCGCCCGCGCTAGAGCGATCGTTCAGCGACGGAGCGGTACTATGAGCGACAGACGTTACAGGCCGGACCCCGAGGAAAGCACGGGCACGGCCTCCTCTCCGCTGCAGGAGATGGTCGACGCGTCGGTGCGCAGGATATCGACGTCGATCGTCATCGCCGGCGGCCTGGTCGCCATCGCCGTCTATGCCGGCGGCGGAACGAGCGTCGAAGCGCCCGACTATCAGGTGACCGCCGCCGACGGCCGCGTCTATCGGGTCGAGACCGATTCCGGCCGGGTGATCGCCTGCCAGGGCGAGCATTGCGCGGTCGTCCTGCGCCCCCACCAGGAGCTCGAGGATGAAATCCGCGAGATAACCCTGCCCCGGCTCACCGCGCCGGCCCCGGCCCAGCCCGCCTCCCAGGCTCCGGCCCCCGCAACTGCCCCCGCGCCCGCCCCCGCCAACCGCTGACGCCGCCCGGGCGGCAGGGCTAGCCTTCGAGGCGCAACCGCATTAGCCTGCATGTCGGGGTGGTGCGCTTCGATCGGTTCGGAGCGCATGGCCTTCAGGGGGCGCTTCCGTTTACGGACCACGTGGGGGCGTGCCATGCGTTCGGCAAAGCTTGCGGTCTACCCGGCCACCTGTGTCGGCCTCTGGCTTGCGGGCGGAGGTCCGTGCGCCGCCCAGCCGGCGCCCGGCGAAGAGCATCCGGACATCGTGGTTACCGCCCAGCGCCGGCCTGAACGGGCCGAGGACGTCCCCATTTCGCTCACCGCGCTGTCCGGCGAAGGGCTGGAACGGATGCAGGCGACCGACATGGCGGGCCTCAGCCGGGTCGTGCCGAGCCTCTTCATGACCCGCACCGGCGCCTTCACCCAGCCCTATCTGCGCGGAGTCGGCAAGCGCTCGACGCTGGGGGTCGAAAACAGCGTCGCGACCTATGTCGACGGAGTCTATTTCGCCTCCCCCATCGGCACCTTGCTCGACCTGCGCGGGGTCGAACGAGTCGAGGTTCTGAACGGGCCGCAGGGGACGCTGTTCGGCCGCAACACGACCGGCGGCGTGATCCATATCGTCACCCGCGAGCCGACCGCCGGCGCCGAGGCCGAGGCGGAGCTTCACGCGGGTTCCTACGGCTATCTTCGGGGCGACGCCTATGTCTCCGGCGGAAACGACCGCCTCGCCGCCAATCTGGCGATGAGCCTGTCCCGCAACGGCGGCTACGGAACCAACATCTACACCGGCAGGAAGGACCAGGGCGAGACGGACCACAGCTTCGTCGCCCGAAGCCGATGGACCTGGCGGCCGTCCGATGCCCTGACCATCGGCCTCGCGGCGGACGTTCAGGATATCGACCAGGATTTCGCTTATCGGCCGGTGGCCGGCTATCCGCCGATCGGCCAGCCCCGAATCCAGAGCTTTCGCCACGGCGACCAGAACACGCCGAGCCGCTACCGCTCCCGCTTCGGCGGCGCCTCGATCCGGGCCGATGCGGAGATCGGGCGCGTTTCCTTCATGAGCCTTTCTGCGGCTCGGGCGATGCGGGCGCGCTACGGAACCGATCTCGACCAGGGGCCGCTTCTCTTGTGGTCCGGCATTCCCACCGCCGAGCAGGAGCAGTTCAGCCAGGAATTCCAGCTCCAGTCCGACCCGTCATCCCGAATCCAGTGGGTCGCGGGCCTCTATTATATCGGCATCAAGGTTCGCTACGATCCGACCTCATTTTTCTACGGCGGAAGCTATTCGGCGCAGCTGGGGGGGCGAATCCGCCAGACCCTGTTCGATACCGGGAGGGCGTCTTCCTACGCGGCTTACGGCCAGGGCACCGTCCCCATCGGCGCGGCGACGTCGGTGACCGTGGGCCTGCGCTACACGATCGAGCATCGTTCGATCGAAGCCAATGGCGAGCGGGAGTTCGACAATCCGCCGTTCATCCGCCCAACGCCGGGGCTTCCGCTATTGTCGGCGCCGCCGCTTCGCGATGGGGCGACCTATTCCGAGCCGACTTGGCGGCTGGCGCTGGACCATCATTTTTCCGGGGAGGTCATGGGCTACGCCTCGGCGAGCCGGGGATTCCAGAGCGGCGGATGGAGCCTCCAGACGCCGCAGAACCCTCCTTTCCGGCCCGAGACGCTCGACGATTTCGAAGCGGGCCTGAAATATGTCAGCCGCTCGCGCCGCTTCAGCGCCGACGCCAACATCTTCCATTACGATTATTCGGACCTCCAGGTTTCGGCGATCACGCCGATCGGATCGGTGACGACCAATGCCGCCTCGGCCGAATTGTACGGATTCGAGCTGCAACTGGGCGCGAGTCCGACGCGCACGACCGATGTGACGCTGGGGCTTCAGTGGCTCAGGGCGCGGTTCAAGCGCTTTCCCAACGCCACCTGCACCGATTTCACCCCCGGCGCGCCCGTCCCCTATGCGCCCATCTCCTGCGACGTCACAGGCAACGACCTTCCCTACGCGCCCGAGCTCAAATTCAATCTCGGCGCCAACCAGCGGATATCTCTCGGCAGAGGCGGAGCCCTGCTTCTGAGCGGAAACCTCGCCTACAATTCCGGCTATTATTCCGAGCCCGACAATGTCGTTCGGCAGGACAGCTATGCGACGCTCGATGCGTCGCTGGAATGGCGTCCGCTCCGGCCCGGCCCGTCGATCCGGCTATGGGTGCTGAATCTCACCGACACCCATTATTACGACAGCCTGGCGACCCAGCCAACCGCCGGAGTCATCCAAAGACCGGCGGCGCCGCGGCGGTTCGGCGCCTCGATCGCTTACTCTCTCTAGCTAGGGGTCTCGCGATGCCGAACTCAGGACTTTCACCGACTAGGCTTTGGGGCGGCTCAGGATTAGCTTCGTTGGCTTGGCCGGCTTGCCGCACGCCCACCGATCGCCGGCCTTGAGGGGAGAAACCGTGTCGCAGGACCGTTTGGGGCTGTTCGATACACCGCCGGGCCGGAGACAGATCCGGCTCAGCCTGGCCGTCGTCGGATTGATGTTCGCCGCGTTCTTCCTCGCTTTGCCTTACCGCAACGCGCCCCTGCCGCAGGTCAACGCCTTCATTCCGATGATCGACGCCGTCATGTTCGTCGGCGAGCTGATCATCGCCACCCTTCTCTACGCCCAGGCCTCCGTATTTCGCTCCCGCGCGCTCACCGTGCTGGCCACGGCCTTCGTCTTCGCCGCGCTGCTGGTGGTCCCGCACGCCCTCACCTTCCCGGGCGCCTTCGCGCCGGACGGGTGGCTCGGCGCGGGGGTCAGCAGCTCGGCCTGGATCTACACCATCCGGAGAGGCGCGTTCCCGGTGGCGATCATCGCCTATGTCCTGCTCAAGAAGGTCGATTCCCAGGTCATGCCCGGGCCCGAGCGGCCCTCCCCCAGAATCGCGCTTTGCGTCGCAGGGGCGTTCGTGCTGGCGGTAGCGGTGACCGTGCTGGCCACGGCCGGGCACGACTTGCTGCCGCCCTTCTTTCTCAGCCACTCGGTGCTCCTCTACACCAAGGCGCTGCTCTACGAATCCGCCGCCTTCGCTCTTTTCGCGGTGGCGTTGATCATGCTGTACCGCGCGCGCAGCTCGGTGCTCGACACCTGGCTGCTGGTCGCCTTTTCCGGGCTGCTGATCGAATCGCTGCTGATCATGACGCTCCAGGACCGGTTCACCGCCGGCTGGTATTCCCTCTACGGCCTGGTGCTGGCTTCCCACCTCGTCGTTCTGCTGGCGCTGATCGCCGAATCGAACAGGCTCTATGCGCGGCTGGCCCTGTCGACGGCGGCGCGCAACCGCGAGCGCGACGCGCGGCTGATGTCGATGGATGCGGTGACCGCGGCCATCGCCCACGAGGTCGGCCAGCCGCTGACCGGAGCGATCGCGAGCGCCATGGCCGGCCTGGACTGGCTCGACCGCGACCGGCCCGATCTCGAAAAGGCGGCGAAGGCGCTGCGCGGCTCGATCGACGCCGGCAAGCGCACCGCCGAGGTCATCAAGAGCATCAGGGCGATGTTCGCCAAGGGCCCGATCGCCGCGACCCGGTTCAGCCTCAACGACCTGGTCCGCGAGACGGCCTCGTTCCTCGAGCGCGAGCTGGCCGGAGAGAGGGTCGTGCTGGAACTCACGCTGGACGAGGCGCTGCCGCCCGTCCTCGCCGACCGCGTCCAGATCCAGCGCGTGCTGGTAAACCTCTTCACCAACGCGATCGACTCGCTGGGCGCGACTCGCGGCCGGCAACGCCGGATCGCGGTCCGCTCGGCGCCGATCGCCGGCCATGACGTCCTGCTCGAGGTCAGCGATACCGGCATGGGCATCCGGGCCGACGAGACGGCGCACATCTTCGACGCCTTCTTCACGACCAAGGCGGCCGGAACCGGGCTCGGCCTGTCGCTCTGCCGGACCATCGTCGAGGAGCATGGCGGCCGCCTCTGGGCCTCGCCGGGCCCCAGGCACGGCGCGACGTTCCACCTGCAACTGCCGCAAGGGGGAATGGTTCACTGATGCGTACCGTGATCCTCATCGATCCATGCCGGCCGGCAAAGGGCTGATCGTGACCCGGGACCCGCTTGGAGTGTTCGATACGCCACCGAACCGGGCGCAGATCCGGCTCAGCCTCGTCATCATCGTCCTGATCATCGCCGCGTTCGGTGTCGCCTTGCCTTTCGCCAACGTTCGTCTGGGCGAGATCAGGGTCTTCGTTCCGACGATGAATTCAATCATATTCGTCGGCGAGCTGATCATCTCCGCCCTCCTTTATGCGCAAGCCTCCGTCTTCCGATCGCGAGGCCTGACGATTCTCGCCACTTGCTACGTCTTCACCGCCTTGCTTGTCGTGCCGCATGCGCTCGCCTTCCCCGGCGCCTTTGCCCCGGACGGCGTGCTCGGCGGAGGCGTCAATACGGCGTCGTGGGTCTACATGCCCCGCCGGATAGCTTTTCCCGTCGCAGTCCTTCTCTACGTGTGGTTCAGGCGGAAGGAATCGGCAGCGCATCCCGGAACCGAGCGCCCGCCGGAGAAAATCGCGCTCTGGGCGATCGCAGCCATTGCCTCGGCCGCGGCGGTGACTCTGGTCGCGACGATCGGCCACGACCTGCTCCCGCCCTTTTACGCCGACCGCAACAGCATAGATTATTCCTATGCCCTCACCTACGAGCTGGGAACGTTCGCGCTCCTCGCGGCCGCAACGGTCGTCCTTTTCCTCAGCCGCCGCTCGGTGCTCGATTTATGGCTGCTGGTCGCCTTTTTCGGATGCCTGATCCAGTCGCTGTTGATCATGACGATCCACGGCCGCTTCACGGTGGGCCTGTACTGCCTTCACGCCATGATCATGTTTTCCCATCTCGTCGTGCTGCTCGCATTGATCGCCGAATCGAACCGGCTCCATGCGCGGCTGGTGCTGTCGACCGCGGCCCGAAGCCGGGAGCGCGAGGCCCAGCTGATGTCGATGGACGCGATCACGGCCGCCATCGCCCACGAGGTCGGGCAGCCGCTGACCGGAACGATCACCAACGCGATGGCCGGCCTGTGCTGGATCAGGCGCGAGCGGCCGGACCTGGAAAAGGCGATCGAGGCGGCGCGCGCCACGATCGAGGCAGGCAATCGCACCGGCGATGTCATCAAGAGCATTCGGGCGACGTTCGCCAAGGGAGGGGGGCGGACCACCGAGGTCAGCCTCAACACGCTGGTGCGGGAGACGGCGGCGTTTCTGGAGCGGGAGCTGGCCGGCGAGAAGGTCTCGCTGGAGCTCACGCTGGACGAGGCGCTTCCCCATGTCCTGGCCGACCGCGTCCAGATCCAGCGCGTGCTGGTCAACCTGTTCACCAACGCGATCGAATCGCTGGGGGCGACGAGAAGCGGCCCCCGCCGAATCGCGGTCCGCTCGGCGCCGCTCAACGGCCACGAGGTGCTGCTCGAAGTCAGCGACAACGGGATCGGCATCGAGCCCCAGGAGATGACGCGAATCTTCGAGCCCTTCTTCACGACCAAGGCGGCAGGCACGGGCCTCGGCCTGTCGCTCTGCCGGACGATCGTCGAGGAACATGGCGGCCGCCTCTGGGCCACGCCGCGGGCCGATCACGGAGCGACCTTTCATCTGCAGCTTCCGCGCGCGGCGTGACTGGGCGGTCACCAGGTCAGCCGGCATTTTTCGCAATCATGTGCGGCAGCGCCGCCGTCGTGGACTCATGCGGGAATGGAGTTACTATCCGGCACGGCCGGCCCGTCTAATCCGTGACTCGACTTGTGGGCTTCCAGAGGGATTTCTTGCAGCAAGACCAACTGGGATTGTTCGATACCCCGCCAGGCCGGCGCCAGATCCGATTGAGCCTGGCGGTCGTGGCGGCCTTGTTCGCGGTCCTTCTCATTACCTTGCCCGTGCGCAATCGGCCCTGGCTCGAGATCGACGCGTTCATTCCGGTGCTCGATTCCATGATGTTGGTCGGCGAGCTGATCGTCGCCGCCATGCTCTATGCCCAGGCCGGCGTCTACCGCTCCCGAGCGCTCACCTTCCTCGCGGCGTCCTTCGTCTTTCAGGCCCTGCTCGTAATCCCTCATGCGCTCACGTTTCCGGGCGCCTTCACCAGCCAGGGCATGCTTGGCGGCGGCAACGCGACCGCCTGGATCGCCGTGTTCCGGCGGCTCGGCTTTCCGATCAGCGTCATCGGCTATGCCTGGCTGAAGCACAGAGAGGCCGGCGATCGGGCCGGGACCCTGGGCGCGGATCCGAAGATCGCCTTCACCATCTTCGCCACGGCTGCCCTGGTCGCGCTTTGCACTGCGCTGAGCACGATCGGACAGGGCCTGCTGCCGCCCATCTTCGTCAACCGCACCGAGCCCAACTTCCTCAATCTGGCTTTGATCAACGCGCTGGCGATAGCGCTCTCGCTCGGGGCGATGACGATGCTGATGCGCCTGCGCCGGTCGGTGCTCGACGTTTGGCTGCTGGTCGCGCTCTCCGGCTGGGTGATCCAGTCGTTGCTGAACTTCGGCGCCGGCGTGCGCTATTCCATCGGCTGGTACGTCCTCATCGGCCTGATGATGGTCTCGAGCCTGGTGGTCATGCTCGCGCTGATCGCCGAATCCAACCGGCTCTACGCACGGCTCGCTCTGGCGACGGCCGCGCGCGACCGCGAGCGCGACGCCCGGCTGATGTCGATGGACGCGCTGACCGCGGCCATCGCCCACGAGGTCGGGCAGCCGCTCACCGGGGCAATCGCCAACAGCCTGGCGAGCCTGGAATGGGTCACGCGCGACCAGCCCGATGCCGCCAAGGCGAGGAAGGCGATCAGCGCGGCCATCGACGACGGCAATCGCACCGCCGAAGTGCTCAAGAGCATCGGGTCGACGTTCGCCGCCGGGCCGATCACGCCGAGCGAATTCAGCCTCAACGAACTGGTCCGCGAAACCGCCGCCTTTCTCGACAGGGAGCTGGCCGGCGAGAAGGTCGCGCTCGAGCTGACCCTGGACGAGGAGCTGCCCGGAATCCTCGCGGACCGGACCCAGATCCAGCGCGTGCTCGTCAACCTTTTCACCAACGCGATCGAATCCCTGAGCGCGACTCGCCGCGGGCCGCGCCGGATCTCGGTCCGCTCGACGCCGCTTGGAGACGAGGAGGTGCTGGTCGAGTTCACCGATACCGGCGTCGGCATCGCGCCCGGCGACGAGACCCGCATTTTCGACGCCTTCTTCACCACCAAGGCGGCCGGGACGGGCCTTGGCCTCTCGCTGAGCCGGAGGATCGTCGAGGAGCATGGCGGACAGCTCTGGGCTTCGCCGGGCGCGAAGCACGGCGCGACCTTCCACCTGCGGCTGCCCCGCGGCGCCCTGCCCGCGCTTTGACGCCAAGCTCCACCGAGCAATGACGAAGGCTTGGGGTTTGGGCGAATTTTCCAAGGGTCTGCACCGATGGGCGGCGCAATGCCCCGCCGCTATGCCCCGTCGGATATGACCCAAGCATCTGGATCGAGCGCCTCCGCCCACCAGTGGAGCATGATCAAATCGACCCTCCTCGGCGGTGTCCTCTTCCTGCTGCCGATCGTCCTGATCGCCTGGCTACTCGGTAAGGCGCTGGGCTTCGCGACTCGCCTTTCTCAGCCCGCGGTTCAGGCCGCGGGAGTCGATTCGGTGGCCGGAGTCGCGACCGGCACGATCATCTCGATCCTGGCGCTGGTGCTGCTGTCCTTCTTCGCCGGAATGGTGGCCCGAACCCGGGTCGGGCAAACGACCTTCAACAAGCTCGAAAACAGCGTGCTTTCGCTCTTCCCCCAATGGCGCATGGCGCGCGGGCTGATCGAAAGCTTCGAGACCGAGACGAAATCGGAGATCGAGGTGGTGATGGTGCCGACCGACGCTGGCTGGTGCCTGGCCTTCGTGCTCGAGAAGCCGGAGGGAGATTGGTGGACGGTGTTCATCCCCGGCGCCCCCCAATGGACCTCCGGGGCCGTCGCCTTCGCCCACAAGGACCAGGTCCAGCCATCCGATCTGACGCCGGCGCAGGCGATCATGCTGATGCGCCGCTGCGGCGCGGGGTCGTCCAGGACGCGCGCCCTGCTCGCCTCGCTGCAGGAAAAAGGCGCTCTTTGAACGGGATCGCCGGCGCCTCCGATTCGGCGCCACTCTCGGTCGTCCGCCTCGTAAAAGGCGCATATTGCGGTCGATCAAGATTGCTGCTCTGACACCGGTTTCGCGCGCGATGGAGGCCCAATGATTCGTGCCGGCTTGATGCGATGGCTGGAGGGGCCTCCACTGACGGGGCCCAACGCTCTTGCCTGTCTGGCCGCGGCCATCGCCATTCCTACGCTCATCCGCGCCGCCGTCGACGGCGTGGTGACCGGATGCGAGTTCACGCCCTATCTGCCGTTCGTGTTCGTCTCCGCGATCCTGCTGCGCTGGTGGAAGGCGGCCCTGGTCGCCCTTGCCTCGGTCGCGATCCTCGGCGCGCTGTTCGCCGGCCCGCACCATGCCCCTTCCTGCTTCATTCCCAGCGCCGGAATGTTCCTGGCTTCCTCCGCGACGATGATCGCCCTGGTGGTGATGATCCGCGGGCTGATCACCGCCATCCAGAGCCGCGGCCCCGACGGGCCGTCCGACGGGATCGTCTTCAGCCTCGAAAATGACGAGGTCTGGGCGAGCTGGTACGGCGAAGGGCCGCCGCTGCGCCTGGGATCGCAGCAAAGGGTGTCGCGCATGATGAAGGACTTCCTCAGGCAGGAAGAGGTGGGCAAGCGCCTCAACCGGCGGCCCTGACGGACCCGGCCCCTTCCACGCCCGATCGTTGACTTTCGCGCAAAAGCATCTAGATGCCCGCCTTCGCTTGCGCGCTCCGGCGCGACAAGCGTTCCGTCCGAGACAGTTGGCGGGGGCATTTCGGCCCTCTTAATTTCCAGCCTAGACGGGGAACAGTTTTGAACCGCGGCCGCGTGCGATGCATGGCCGTCGGACCCGCCGGAAGTCTCCGGCCCTGACTCTCCCCTTCGGACTATTCCCATCGAAGTAATACTTCGATGGGGACCCAGTGATGCGGTGCGCGCTTTCGCGCGCGCCGCTGTTGAAGCCGCGCGGCGGGCGTTCCGCCGCGCATAAGTGGAGAGCTACATGGATCGCGCTCAAAAAGCAGAAGCGGTCGCCGAGCTGAAGCAGACGTTCAACGAGACCAGCGTGGTGGTCGTCACCCGCAATCTCGGCCTCACCGTGGCCCAGTCCACGGCCCTGAGGAATCGGATGCGCGACGCCGGCGCCCGTTACAAGGTCGCGAAGAACAAGCTTGCTCTCATCGCGCTCGAAGGCACGACCTACGCCCCGCTCAGCGACCTGTTGACCGGCCCGACCGCGCTTGCCACGTCCGCCGATCCGGTGGCCGCGGCGAAAGCGGTCGTGGAATTCGCCAAGACCAACGATCGTCTCGAGATCGTCGGTGGAGCGATGGGCGAGACCGTCCTCGACGTGGCTGGAGTGAAGGCGCTTGCCGAGCTTCCGTCGCTCGACGAACTGCGTGCGAAGATCGTGGGCCTGATCCAGGCGCCCGCGACCAAGATCGCCCGCACGATCAACGAGCCGGGCGCCCAGCTGGCCCGGGTCTTTGGCGCCTACGCCGCCAAGGAAGCCGCATAGCTTGAACGACCTTTTCTTTTGAACTGAACCTATTGGGCCGAGCGCCCGCAACGGAGACTTAAAATGGCAGACATCAACACCCTCGTCGATCAGCTGAGCGAGCTGACCGTCCTCGAAGCCGCCGACCTCGCCAAGGCCCTCGAAGAGAAGTGGGGCGTCTCGGCCGCCGCCGCCGTCGCCGCCGGCCCCGCCGCCGCCGGCCCGGCCGCCCCGGCCGCCGAAGAGCAGACCGAGTTCGACGTGATCCTCACCGGCGACGGTGGCAAGAAGATCAACGTCATCAAGGAGGTCCGCGCGATCACCCAGCTCGGCCTCGGCGAAGCCAAGGCCCTGGTCGAGAGCGCTCCCAAGGCGATCAAGGAAGGCGTTTCCAAGGCCGAAGCCGAGGAAATCAAGAAGAAGATCGAGGAAGCCGGCGGCACCGTCGAGCTTAAGTAAGCGTCTTCGCTTTTGCGAATATGGAAAGGGGCGGCCCACGGGCCGCCCCTTTTTCGTTGCCGGCTTGCGTCGGTAGCTCAAACGCGCTCAGGCTCCCCATGGAGGCGGGCCTCGACATTCTCGGTAATCCCGGTCCGGTCTAGCTTGAACGGTTCGAGATCGCCGTCGTCCTCGCCGGCCCGGCCGATCGCGAAGGAGGCGTGGGTACGTCCCTCGCTGCCGTCGGGCAATGTGTAGCGCGCGTCGGCGACGACCACCGGAAGGACGTCGCCGTGCAGGCCGTCCCTGGGCAGCGACATGGCGCCCTCGACCCGGGCGCCGTCGCCCGGCTCGATCGACAGGTCCGAACGGGTCGCTCCGGCCGGGGGCTCGATCAGCGAGCGCTCCATCTCGCTCCCTTCACCGGCCGCGACCATCCAGGTCGACACGCGCACGTCGCGCGCCGGGGCCGACCCGGTGTTGCCGACGGTGAGCTCATATTCGACCACGGCCTCGTCCTCGCTGGTCCCCGCGCGGATCGGGCGCATCAGGAATTCGAGCCACGGCCGATCGGGCACGGGCTCGGACGAAGCGGCGAGAGCGGCCATGTCGGCGCTGTCCGGCTCGGACACCTCCTCCACGGCCGCGGCGGCGAGCGGCGCGGCATAAGCGGGCTCGGCCTCGGCTTCGTAGACGGGCTCCTCGTAATAGACGTCCTGCTCCTCATAGGCCTCGCGGCGGCGGCGCAGGGCGATCAGGGTCAGCGCGGCGAGGAGCAGCACGCCGGCGGCGGCGAGCCACGGCCAATAACGCGCGAGGACGCCCTGTTGCGCGGCGGGGGCGGCGGCCTGGATCGGCGGGATGGCGACAGGGGCCGGAGCGGCGGGCGGAGGCGCGACGGCCGCTGGAGCGGCTGGCTCGGCGGCGACCGGGACGGGCGCGGGCGCCGACTGGACCGGCGCCGCGCGCGTGCGGGCCGGCGGCGCTGCGCGCGCGTGGGTAACGCTGCGCGTTGTCGTGGAACGGGTTACGGTCCGCGCGGCCCGGGTTTCCGGAGCAGGTGCCGGGCGGGCGACCGGGGCCGAAACCGCCGGCGCGAGCGCGGGCGTCACTATCGCGGGTGCGGGCGCGTGGACCACGGGCGGCGGCGGCGCGACCACGACCGGCGGCGGCGCCGCGACGACGTCTTGCGCGAATACGGGCGCGGTTGCTGAAGCGACGAGCGCGGAAAGCGCGGCCATCGCGGGGCGATGCAGATGCAGCTTCTGTTTCATATCGAGGAGGCAACGAATCTCGCGGGCGGCAGGGCTCGCTTGGCCGCATCTTCTGCGGCCAGCCGTTCGCGCCCAGCGTTAAGTCGATCCGCCTCGCTCAGCGCCCGAGGCGGCGTAGCAGTGCGAGGCGATGGGCTACGGCTGCTGAGGCTGCGGGGTTTCCGCGGCGGCCTCCAGATCGGCCTCCACATCCCCGGAAGAACCCACGCCGAAGCCGAGCAGCCGCCGGCTCGCTTGCTGCGCCCGTTCGTGCATCCCGCGCAGCATCTCCCGCCCCATCAGCTCGCCTTCCTCGTGAACCATGCCGAGCCGGTGCAGCGCGTACAGCCCGAAGAGCGCGGAGAGCAGGAAATAGAAATCCCAGGCGCGGAGCGACAGGCGGGCAAACTCCCCCTGATAGTTCGGGCCCACCCATTGCAGCGTCAGCGCGAACTCGCGCGAGGCGAAGAAATCGGCGCAAAAACCGCCGATCAAGGGCGCCAGCCCGGCCGCGAGCGAGGAGATCAGCGCATTCGCCGCCAGATAGGATTCGGATGCGCCGCGGGGCGAGATTTTCATGATCATGTTGCCGGTGGCGAGGGACACGCCCGCCGACGCCACGCCCATCAGGAGGTGCAGAAGGACGAGGTAGGCGCCCGCGAGCGTCCTCGATTCGAACTGCGAGGCCGGGATCATGCCGACGATGCACAAGAGGAAGGTGGGTGCGGCGACGTTGAGCACCGACTTGTCCTTGAAGCGATCGGCGAGCTGGCCCCAGCGCGCCAACGTGAGCAGGGTCGCGAATTGGGCGATCAGGCTCAGGGCCATGACGAACGCCATGCCGAAGCCCAGCTGAGTCAGGAAGAAGACGGTGAAGAAGGGCTGAGCGAGGTTCACCGCGAACTTCCAGTTGGCGAGGAATCGGATCCAGCTGCGGAACTTCTCGTCGGCCCACACCTGGCGGAGCATCGGGATCAGGCGCCACGCGGAGGCCTCCGGCGGCGGCATCATCGGTTCGGGCACCCGCGCCAGCGCGGCCGCGCTCACCAACTGGGCGAGAAAGGCCAAAGCGAATAGGCCGGCGAACGCTGCGGCACGGTCGGCGGAGCCTTGCGGCGTCTGTTCGAGCAGCCAAGCCGAGCACAGGCCCGCAACGAGGGCGGTCGCGGTCGCCAGCGTCGAGCGGCGGCCGAAGAAGCGGCCGCGCCGATCGTCGGGCACCATGTCGCGCACCCAGCCGCTCCACGCGCAGCCGGCGAACGCGCTCGCGCCGCCGTAGAGGGCGATGACGGCGACGAGGGCGAGACGCGTCCGATCGCTCGCGCCCGAAAAGGCGAGGCCCAGCATCAACAGCGGCGCGGTCGCCGAGACGAGGCTGCCGACGACCGCGATCGCCTTGCGCGCCCGCACCTTCTGAACGAGCATCACCGCCGGGCCCTGAAGCAAATCCCGCCAGAAGGTCAGCGCGGCGATGGCCCCGATCACCTCGTTCGAGGCGCCGAGGTGAAGCGCGAAGGCGGTGACGATCACCCCGCCGACCAGGCTGTCGCAGGTCGTCGAGAAGACGACCTCCCGGGTTAGCATGACGAGGCCGCGCTCGCGGGTCTTGTCGTCGAGCGCCTCGCGAGGCGCGAGAATGGACCCTTTCCGCATGGCGCGCCCTCCGGTCCCCGCCCGGACGGCGATGCTATGGCCCCCGGCTTTCCAGGCCCATCGGGTCAAGACCCGAGATCGCACCGATTTTTCCGGTGGCCGCCGGGCCGGTCGGCGCTAGCATCGGCGGATGATATTCGTGATCCAGCATATCTGGACCCGCTGGACCAAGACCGCCCGCGGCGCCAACGCGCCGCTCAAGCGGCCGCGGCTCGACGAGGCCTATCGCTTGCCGAGAGCGATACCCGCCGCGAGCGCCGTTCTGCACGAGATCCGCTCGCTGGAAAATGACGGATTCGGGATCGAGCAATCGCTTGCGCCGGTCACCCGCAAGGAGTGGACGGACGCGCAGTGGAGCCACGGCGCCACGCTCGATTGGCACCTCGGGAAGGACGGCGCCGAGATCGTGCTGCAATCCGACACGTCCCGCCGACAGACCAAATGGCCCGCCTTCCTGCCCTCCCCCTTGTTCGTTCTCCGCCCTGGGGAAACCGCGCGGATCGACTGGAACGGCCGCTTCCGCACTTCGGTGGGCGATTCGAACCGATCCTCCTATTACGAGCAGCACTGCTATTGGCTGGCGCTCACGGAGACGGCCGAACCGCGCCTGTTTCTCGACGCGACGCCGAGGAAGCATGTCGATCTCCGAACCGGAATTTATTGAGGTTTTGCCGCCTCCGCGCGTTTGACAAGCTGCCCTCACCTCCCTATATCGCGCCCCTCACCACATCGGATCGGAACAGGGCGCGCCGTCGCGCAGCGCGCTCAACGCATTGATCCGCTGAGGTTTCATAGGACGTGCGAAGCTGCAATTCCCAGCCGGGAATCCGCGGCTTTTTGCGTTTCTGCGCTCCCTTTTTCGGCCCCGGCCTTCGCCGGGGCAGGCGACACGAAGGCGAGAAAAAACTCCATGGCGACCAAGGCAGCCCCGGCGACCGAGACCCGGCCCACCGCGTCCAAGCGCATCCGCAAGATCTTCGGCAACATCCACGAAGTCAGCGAGATGCCGAACCTGATCGAGGTTCAGCGGGAGAGCTACGAGCAATTCCTTCGCTCGCGCCCGCAGGACGGCTACGTGTCCGGCCTCGAAAAGACGCTGCGCAGCGTGTTCCCGATCCGCGACTTCGCCGGCACCGCCGAGCTCGATTTCGTCCATTACGAGCTCGAAGAGCCCAAGTACGACACCGACGAGTGCCGCCAGCGCGGAATGACCTATGCGGCGCCGATGCGCGTGACGCTTCGCCTGATCGTGTTCGAGGTCGATCCCGATACGGAGACCCGCTCCGTGCTCGATATCAAGGAGCAGGACGTCTACATGGGCGACATGCCGCTGATGACGAAGAACGGCACGTTCATCGTCAACGGCACCGAGCGCGTGATCGTCAGCCAGATGCATCGCAGCCCTGGCGTCCTCTTCGACCATGACCGCGGCAAGACCCACGCCTCGGGCAAGTTCCTGTTCGCCGCCCGGGTCATCCCCTATCGCGGCTCGTGGCTCGACTTCGAGTTCGACGCCAAGGACATCGTCAACGTCCGCATCGACCGCAAGCGCAAGCTTCCGGTGACGGCGCTCCTCCACGCGCTCGACATGTCGAGCGAGGAGATCCTCAACACCTTCTACAACCGGGTCGTCTTCGTCCGCGGCAAGGGCGGCTGGCAGATCCCCTACGTCTCCGAGGCGTGGCGCGGCAACAAGCCGGCCTTCGACATCGCCGATGCCAAGTCGGGCGAGGTCATCTTCCCGGCCGGCCAGAAGATTTCCCCGCGCGCCGCCAACAAGGCGGCCAAGGACGGCCTCGCGACCCTGCTGATCCCGACCGAGGAGATTTTCGGCCGCTACAGCGCCTACGACCTGGTCAACGATTCCACCGGCGAGATCTACATCGAGGCCGGCGACGAGGTGACTCCGGAGAATCTCGAGAAACTCGACAAGGCCGGAATCGACCGGCTCGAGCTGCTCGACATCGACCACAGCAACACCGGCGCCTGGATGCGCAACACGCTGAAGGCCGACAAGGCCGAGGACCGCGACCAGGCCCTCAGCGACATCTACCGCGTCATGCGCCCGGGCGAGCCGCCGACCCGCGAGACCGCCGAGGCGCTCTTCGCCGGCCTGTTCTTCGATCCCGAGCGCTACGACCTGTCGGCCGTCGGCCGCGTGAAGCTCAACATGCGCCTAGACCTCGACGCCGCCGACGACGTGACGACCCTTCGCAAGGAGGACATCGTCGCGGTCGTGAAGACCCTCGTCGACCTCAAGGACGGCAAGGGCGAGATCGACGACATCGACAATCTCGGCAACCGGCGCGTGCGTTCGGTGGGCGAGCTGCTCGAGAACCAGTATCGCGTCGGACTCCTGCGCATGGAGCGCGCCGTGAAGGAGCGGATGAGCTCGGTCGACGTGTCGACCGTGATGCCCAACGACCTGATCAACGCCAAGCCCGCGGTCGCCGCGGTGCGCGAGTTCTTCGGTTCGTCGCAGCTCTCGCAGTTCATGGACCAGACCAACCCGCTCTCCGAGGTGACGCACAAGCGCCGCGTCTCGGCCCTCGGGCCGGGCGGCCTGACCCGCGAGCGCGCCGGCTTCGAAGTCCGCGACGTCCACCCGACCCATTACGGCCGGATCTGCCCGATCGAGACTCCGGAAGGCCCGAACATCGGCCTGATCAACTCGCTCGCCAGCTTCAGCCGGGTGAACAAATACGGCTTCATCGAGACTCCGTATCGCAAGGTCATCGACAACAAGGTGACCAACGACGTCGTCTACCTCTCCGCCATGGAGGAGGCCAAGCACACGATCGCCCAGGCGAACGCGGAGCTCGACAAGAATGGCGGCTTCGTCGAGGAGATCGTCTCCTCGCGCCAGGCCGGCGAGTTCCTGATGGCTCCGCGCGACATCATCACCCTGATGGACGTGTCGCCGAAGCAGCTCGTGTCGGTCGCGGCCTCGCTCATCCCGTTCCTTGAGAACGACGACGCGAACCGCGCCCTCATGGGATCGAACATGCAGCGCCAGGCGGTGCCGCTGGTTCGCGCCGAGGCGCCGTTCGTCGGCACCGGCATGGAGGAGACGGTCGCCCGCGATTCCGGCGCCGCCATCGCCGCCCGGCGCACCGGCATCGTCGACCAGGTCGACGCCGCCCGAATCGTCATCCGCGCGACCGACGAGGTCGAGGCCGGCAAGTCGGGCGTCGACATCTACACGCTGATGAAGTTCCAGCGCTCCAACCAGAACACCTGCATCAACCAGCGCCCGCTAGTGAAGAAGGGTGAGCTGGTCCGCGCCGGCGACGTCATTGCTGACGGCCCTTCGACCGACCTCGGCGAGCTCGCCCTCGGCCGCAACGTGCTCGTCGCGTTCATGCCCTGGAACGGCTACAATTTCGAGGATTCCATCCTGATCTCCGAGCGGATCGTGAAGGACGACGTCTTCACCTCGATCCACATCGAGGAGTTTGAGGTCATGGCCCGCGACACCAAGCTCGGGCCGGAGGACATCACCCGCGACATCCCCAACGTCGGCGAGGAAGCTCTGCGCAACCTCGACGAGGCCGGAATCGTCTATATCGGCGCCGAGGTCGAGCCGGGCGACATCCTGTGCGGCAAGATCACGCCGAAGGGCGAGAGCCCGATGACTCCGGAGGAAAAGCTCCTCCGCGCCATCTTCGGCGAGAAGGCGTCGGACGTGCGCGACACCTCGCTCCGCCTGCCGCCGGGCGTTTCCGGCACGGTGGTCGAGGTCCGCGTGTTCAACCGCCACGGAATCGACATCGACGACCGTACGCGGGCGATCCAGACCGAGGAGAAGGACCGGCTTCGCAAGGACGCCGAGGACGAGCGCAACATTCTGAAGCGCTCTTCCTATGCCCGTCTGCGCGACATGCTCCTTCGCCAGACCGTCACCGCGGCGCCCAAGGGCGTCAAGAAGGGCGGCGCGATCGACGCCGAAATGCTCGACAGCGTCGAGCCGCACGAATGGTGGAAGTTCGCGGTCAAGGACGACAAGCGCCAGGCCGACCTGGAAGCCGTCCGCGCCCAGTACGAGGAGGCCGAAACGGCGATCAAGCGCCGGCTCGAGGACCGCATCGAGAAGCTCGAGCGCGGCGACGAGCTGCCGCCGGGCGTTCTCAAGATGGTCAAGGTGTTCGTCGCTGTGAAGCGCAAGCTTCAGCCGGGCGACAAGATGGCCGGCCGCCACGGCAACAAGGGCGTCATCTCCCGGATCCTTCCGGAAGAGGACATGCCGTTCCTCGAGGACGGCACCCCGGCCGACATCGTGCTCAACCCGCTGGGCGTGCCTTCGCGCATGAACGTCGGGCAGATCTTCGAAACCCACCTGGGCTGGGCCGCGCGCGGCCTCGGCAAGCAGGTCGGGGCGCTGCTCGACGACATCTACGCCAAGGGCAAGGGCGCGGCCGCCGACACCAAGCCGCTACGCACCAAGCTCAAGGACATCTACGGCAAGAATTATCATGCCGAGCTCGACGCCCGCGACGAAGGCGAGATCATGGAGCTCGCCTCCAACCTCACCGGCGGCATTCCGATCGGCACTCCGGTGTTCGACGGCGCCAAGGAAGCCGACGTCGCCGAGATGCTGGAGAAGGCCGGACTGGACGTGTCGGGCCAGGTGACGCTCTACGACGGGCGCACCGGCGAGGCGTTCGACCGCAAGGTGACCGTGGGCTACATCTACATGCTGAAGCTCCACCACCTCGTGGACGACAAGATCCACGCGCGCTCGATCGGGCCGTACAGCCTCGTCACCCAGCAGCCGCTGGGCGGAAAGGCGCAGTTTGGCGGCCAGAGGTTCGGCGAGATGGAGGTCTGGGCGCTCCAGGCCTACGGCGCCGCCTACACGCTGCAGGAGATGCTGACGGTGAAGTCGGACGACGTGATCGGCCGCACCAAGGTCTACGAGGCGATCGTCAAGGGCGACGACACGTTCGAGGCCGGCATCCCCGAGAGCTTCAACGTGCTCGTCAAGGAGATGCGCTCGCTGGGCCTCAACGTCGAGCTGAACTCGATCGTCGACGAGAATGACGAGGACGCTCCGACGCAGCTGGCGGCGGAATGACAACTCGCCCCTCCCCCTTGTGGGGAGGGGTATGGGGTGGGGGTGCGCGCCGATGGCGCGCCGCCGGCAAAGCCGGCGACCCCCCTCCCTCCGCCCTCCCCCACAAGGGGGGAGGGAACATGAATTTGAAGAAGGGCGTGCACCCATGAATGAGCTGACCAACTTCGCGAACCCGATCGTCAAGCCGGAGACGTTCGACCAGATCAAGATCGGCATCGCTTCCCCCGAGCGCATCCGTTCCTGGTCGTTCGGCGAGATCAAGAAGCCCGAGACGATCAACTACCGCACGTTCAAGCCCGAGCGCGACGGCCTGTTCTGCGCGCGGATCTTCGGTCCGATCAAGGATTACGAGTGCCTGTGCGGTAAGTACAAACGGATGAAGTACAAGGGCATCGTCTGCGAGAAGTGCGGAGTCGAGGTCACCGTCTCGAAGGTCCGCCGCGAGCGGATGGGCCATATCGAGCTCGCCGCGCCTGTCGCCCACATCTGGTTCCTGAAGTCGCTTCCGAGCCGCATCGGCCTGCTGCTCGACATGCAGCTGAAGCAGCTCGAGCGGGTGCTCTATTTCGAGTCCTACATCGTCACCGAGCCGGGCCTGACGCCGCTCGAGAAGTTCCAGCTCCTCACCGAGGACGAGCTGCTCGACGCCCAGGACGAATATGGCGAGGACGCCTTCACCGCCGGGATCGGCGCCGAGGCGGTCAAGCAGATGCTGATCGACCTCGACCTCGAGGGCGAGAAGACGGCGCTTCTCGAGGAGCTCGAGACCACCAAGTCCGAGCTCAAGCCCAAGAAGATCATCAAGCGGCTCAAGGTCGTCGAGAGCTTCCTCGAATCTGGCAACCGTCCGGAGTGGATGATCCTCGACGTCGTTCCGGTCATCCCGCCCGAGCTTCGCCCGCTGGTGCCGCTCGACGGCGGCCGGTTCGCGACCTCGGACCTCAACGACCTCTACCGCCGGGTCATCAACCGCAACAACCGCCTCAAGCGGCTGATGGAGCTGCGCGCTCCGGACATCATCGTCCGCAACGAGAAGCGCATGCTCCAGGAAGCGGTCGACGCTTTGTTCGACAACGGCCGCCGCGGCCGGACGATCACCGGCGCCAACAAGCGTCCGCTGAAGAGCTTGTCAGACATGCTCAAGGGCAAGCAGGGCCGTTTCCGCCAGAACCTGCTCGGCAAGCGTGTCGACTATTCCGGCCGTTCGGTGATCGTCACCGGCCCGGAGCTGAAGCTCCACCAGTGCGGGCTTCCCAAGAAGATGGCGCTCGAGCTGTTCAAGCCGTTCATCTACTCGCGCCTCGACGCCAAGGGTCTCTCGATGACTCTCAAGCAGGCGAAGAAGTGGGTCGAGAAGGAGCGCAAGGAAGTCTGGGACATCCTCGATGAGGTCATCCGCGAGCACCCGGTCCTCCTCAACCGCGCTCCGACGCTCCACCGCCTCGGCATCCAGGCGTTCGAGCCGGTGCTGATCGAGGGCAAGGCGATCCAGCTTCACCCGCTGGTCTGCGCCGCGTTCAACGCCGATTTCGACGGCGACCAGATGGCCGTCCACGTTCCGCTGAGCCTCGAGGCGCAGCTGGAAGCGCGCGTGCTGATGATGTCGACCAACAACATCCTCTCGCCCGCCAACGGCAAGCCGATCATCGTTCCTTCGCAGGACATGGTGCTCGGGCTCTATTATCTGTCGCTGGAGCGTGAGGGCGAGCCGGGCGAAGGCGCGCTGATCTCCGACATGTCGGAGGTCCACCAGGCGCTCAACGCCGGTGCGGTCACCCTGCACACCAAGATCGTCAGCCGCGTCCCGCAGACGGACGAGGCCGGCAAGCAGTATATGAAGCGCTTCGAGACGACTCCGGGCCGGATGCTGCTCGGCGAGACTCTGCCGAAGAGCCACAAGGTGCCGTTCGAGACCGTCAACCGACTCCTCACCAAGAAGGAGATCGCGGACGTCATCGACATCGTCTACCGCCACACCGGCCAGAAGGAGACCGTCCTGTTCGCCGACGCGATCATGGGCCTCGGCTTCCGCCACGCCTTCAAGGCCGGCATCTCGTTCGGTAAGGACGACATGATCATCCCGCACGAGAAGGTGGCCCTGGTCGACGAGACCCGCTCGCTCGTGAAGGATTACGAGCAGCAGTACCAGGACGGCCTGATCACCCAGCAGGAAAAGTACAACAAGGTGATCGACGCCTGGAGCCGCTGCGGCGACCAGGTGGCCAACGCCATGATGGAGAAGATCAAGGCGCAGCCCAAGGACGAGAACGGCCGCATGGCGCAGATCAACTCGATCTACATGATGGCCCATTCGGGCGCCCGCGGTTCGCAGGCGCAGATGAAGCAGCTCGCCGGAATGCGCGGCCTGATGGCCAAGCCGTCGGGCGAGATCATCGAGACCCCGATCATCTCGAACTTCAAGGAAGGCCTGACCGTCCTCGAATATTTCAACTCCACCCACGGCGCCCGCAAGGGCCTCGCTGACACGGCGCTCAAGACGGCGAACTCGGGTTACCTGACCCGCCGCCTGGTCGACGTTTCGCAGGATTGCGTCGTCGTCGAGGAGGATTGCGGCACCGAGAACACGCTCGACATGCGCGCGATCGTCCAGGGCGGCGCGACCATCGCCTCGCTCGGCGAGCGAATCCTCGGCCGCACCCCGGCCGAGGACGTGGTCGACGCCAAGACCGGCGACGTGATCGCCAAGGAAGGCCAGCTGATCGACGAGGCCGCGGCCCTGAAGATCGACGAGATGGGGATCCAGTCGGTCCACATCCGTTCGCCTTTGGTCTGCGAGAGCGAGCATGGCGTGTGCGGAAAGTGCTACGGGCGCGATCTCGCGCGCGGCACGCCGGTCAACATCGGCGAGGCGGTCGGCGTGATCGCCGCCCAGTCGATCGGCGAGCCGGGCACCCAGCTGACGATGCGGACCTTCCACATCGGCGGCGCCGCCCAGCTCAACGAGACGTCGAGCCTCGACGCGGTCGCCGACGGCACCGTCGAGCTTCGCGACCTGCCGACGATCATGGACACGCGCGGCCGCCGGATCGCCATGTCGCGCTCGGGCGAGCTGGCCATCGTCGACATGGACGGGCGCGAGCGCTCGAGCCACCGAATCCCCTACGGCGCGCATCTGATGTGCGACAACGGCCACATCGTGACCAAGGGCGAGCGGATCGCCGAATGGGATCCGTTCATGATGCCGGTGATCACCGAGAAGGGCGGCACCGTGAAGTTCCAAGATCTGGTCGAGGGCAAGACGCTCACCGAGCAGACCGACGAAGCGACGGGCATCGCCCAGCGAGTCGTCACCGAGTTCCGCGGCACCGCCCGGAGCAAGGAGGATCTTCGCCCGCGCATCACCCTGCTCGACGACAAATCGGGCGAGGCGGCGCGCTACATGCTCTCCCCCGGCGCGATGCTCTCGGTCGAGGAAGGCCAGGTGGTCGAGGCCGGCGAGGTTCTCGCCCGTGTCAGCCGCGAGGCCGCCAAGACTCGCGACATCACCGGCGGTCTGCCGCGGGTGGCGGAGCTGTTCGAGGCGCGCAAGCCCAAGGAGAATGCGATCATCGCCAAGGTCTCCGGCCGGATCGCGTTCGGCAAGGACTATAAGGCCAAGCGCAAGATCGCGATCATCCCCGAGGAGGGCGGCGATCCGGTCGAGTATCTGGTGCCGAAGTCGAAGGTCATCGACGTGCAGGAAGGCGATTACGTCAAGCGCGGCGACAATCTGATCGGCGGCTCGCCCGATCCGCACGACATCCTCGAGGTGCTCGGAGTCAAGGCGCTGGCGGAATATCTCGTCTCGGAGATCCAGGAAGTCTATCGTCTGCAGGGCGTGAAGATCAACGACAAGCACATCGAGGTGATCGTTCGCCAGATGCTGCAGAAGGTCGAGATCACCGAGAGCGGCGACAGCACCTTCCTGGTCGGCGAGCAGATCGACCGGCAGGAGATGAACGAGGCCAACGCCAAGCTGAAGGCGCAGGGCAAGAAGAAGCCCGCCGAAGGCAAGCCTGTGCTTCTGGGCATCACCAAGGCGAGCCTGCAGACGCGCAGCTTCATCTCCGCCGCCTCGTTCCAGGAGACGACCCGAGTCCTCACCGAAGCCTCGGTGCAGGGCAAGATCGACGACCTGGAAGGCCTCAAGGAGAACGTCATCGTCGGCCGACTCATTCCGGCCGGCACCGGCGCGGGCATGAAGCGGATGCGGATCGCGGCCTCGTCGCGCGACGCCGCGCTTCGCGCCCAGCACCGGGCGATCCAGGAGAGCCTGATCGCTGCCAACAGCGCGGCCGAGGAGCATGCGGCCGAGCTCGCCCAGGGCCCCGAGGCGGCGATCGAGGCCGATCCGCTGGCCGCGGTGACCGCCAGCGGCCACGGCACCGACGCGGACGCCGGCGAGTATCTGCAGGAGGCCGAGGCCCCGGCGGAAACCGGCGAAGAGGCCTAGGCGCTCAGCGCAAAAGGCGCCCCGCCGGTTTTGGCTGGCGGGGCGCTTTTTTGCGTCCGTCCGCGCTTTTCCCTATCCAGCACGGCCAATGCACGTCTCCGACCTTCGCGTCGCCATCTTCAGCGGCAATTACAATTACGTCCGCGACGGGGCGAACCAGGCGCTGAACCGCCTGGCCGGCTATCTCATCAGCCAGGGCGCGGCCGTCCGCGCCTATTCGCCGATCACCCGGACGCCGGCCTTCCCGCCGACCGGCGACCTGGTCGACATCCCCGCAGTGCCCTTCCCCGGCCGGCCCGAATACCGGATCGGAGTCGGCATCCCGCCCCGCGTGCGCCGGGACCTCAAGGCGTTCCGGCCGAACATCTTCCACGTCGCAAGCCCGGAGATCACCGGCCACCGCGCGGTGACCCTCGCCCACAGGCTGGACCTGCCGGTGGTCGCCTCGGTCCACACCCGCTTCGAGACCTATCCGCGCTATTACGGCCTGGCCTTCCTCGAGCCGGTGGTGCTCGCGGTCCTCAGGCGCTTCTACCGCCGCTGCGACGCCATCTTCGCGCCGTCCGATTCCATGGCCCAGCTGCTCCGCGACCAGCGCATGAACTACGACGTCGGCATCTGGACCCGCGGCATCGACCGGCAGATCTTCAATCCCGAACGGCGCGACCTCGCCTGGCGGCGCAGCCTCGGAATCGCCGACGACGTTCCGGTGATCGGATTCACCGGGCGGCTGGTGATGGAAAAGGGGCTCGACGTCTTCTCCGACGCCGTCGACCGGCTCACGCGGCGGCAGATCCGCCACAAGGTGCTGGTGGTCGGCGACGGGCCGGCCCGCGACTGGTTCGAGAAGCGCCTGCCCGAGGCCTGCTTCGTCGGCTTCCAGGCCGGAAACGACCTTGGCCGCGCGGTCGCCTCGATGGACATGCTGCTCAATCCCTCGGTGACCGAGACGTTCGGCAACGTGACCCTGGAGGCGATGGCCGTGCGGATTCCGGTGGTGGCGGCGATCGCCACCGGCAGCCAGTGCCTTGTGACCGACCACGTCACCGGGCGCCTGATCCGCCCCGGAGCGATCGAGCAATTCTGCGAGGCGCTGTCGCATTATTGCACCGACGAGGACGCGCGCCGCGCCGCCGGAGAAGCCGGCTATGCGGTGAGCCAGCATTATGGCTGGGACGAGGTCAACCAGGAGCTGGTCGACGCCTATATCCGGATCATCCGCCAGCATTACGGCGGGCGGCAAAAGCCGACGCCGGATCCCTACGGACTGGACGACTAGTCTTTCGTCATTGAGAGCGAAGCGAAGCAATCCAGTGCAGCTTCGGAGGCGCGCTGGATTGCCGCGTCCCCCGGCTTTCGCCGGTGTCCTGGCAATGACGGGGGTTGTTCGTCATTGCGAGCGGAGCGAAGCAATCCAGTACGACTTCAGAGGCCGCTGGATTGCTTCGTCGCTTCGCTCCTCGCAATGACGGTCCATCGCCCCGCGGGTGTCATTTCAGCCGCTCGATCTTCTGCGCCGCCTCGTCGAGAATCTCGGCGACGCGGTGCAGCATATCCTCGCCCGCCTCGTCGCTGGTGACCTTGTGCCACAGCGCGGAAAGGAGGTTGCCGACCGAGCGGCGGATCGGCGCGCCGCCGGCCTTGCGGTGGTCGCTGCCGAGGTCCTCGAGCCGCTCGAGCAAGGCGGCGATTTCCTCGGCTTTCTCCTCGAGATGGGTGCGGCCGTCGGGAGTGATCTGAAACGCCTTGCGCGATCCCTCGCCCTTGGCCTCCTCGATCAGGCCCATGTCCTGGAGCATGGTCAAGGTCGGATAGACGACGCCCGGACTCGGCGCGTAGGTGCCGTGGGTCATCTCCTCGACGGCGCGGATCAGGTCGTAGCCGTGGCGGGGCTGGTCCTCGATCAGCTTTAGCAAAACGAGGCGCAATTCGCCCGCATCGAACACCCGGCGGCGCCCGCCGCGGCGGTGGCCGCCACCGCCCCAGCCCTGATCCCAATCGCCGCCCCAGCCGCGGCCCCAGCCGCGCCCGCCGAGGCCCATGGCGAACAGCCCTTCGGGAAAATCGAAGCCGCGCGGGCCGCAGCCGTGCATTCTGAAGCGCATGGGGGTTCTCCTGCCTTAGATAGCGAGAGATATATCTTAAGCCCAGATGCGTCAAGATATATCGTGAGCGTAATGACGAGTCATCCCGGCGAAGGCCGGGACCCATGAACACGGTGTTTGAAAAGGGGCAAAAGGACCGGCGCTTCAATTCCACGACTTCGGTTCTTGGGTCCCGGCCTTCGCCGGGATGACTCCAAGGGTCAGCGGCGCTCGTCCGCCCGCCCGTTCCTATCCAGAAACGCCGTGATCGTCCGCCACAAATGAAGCTGGCGCGCCTCGCCGGAGACGCCGTGCGTCGCTCCGGGATAGACCATCATCTCGAATGGCCGGCTCGCGGCCTGAAGCGCACCCATCAGCACGGTCGAATTCTCGAACACGACATTGTCGTCGGCCATGCCGTGAATCAGCAGCAGCGGATCGGCGATCCGGCCCGCATCGGGGATCGCGCCCGAGGCTAGATAGGGCGCGGGGTCGCTCGCCGGATTGCCGAGATAACGCTCGGTATAATGGGTATCGTAAAGCTCCCAGCGAGTCACCGGCGCACCGGCGATGCCGGCGGCGAAGGTGCCCGGCGCCGCCTCAAGCAGCTTCACGGTCATGTAGCCGCCATAGGACCAGCCGTAGACCGAGATGTGCTCGGGATCGACATAGTCCTGCCCGCGCAGCCAGTTCACGCCGGCCAGCTGGTCCTGCACCTCGACCGTTCCCATGGCGTGGTAGATGGCATCCTCGAACGCCTTGCCGCGGTCCGGCGAGCCGCGGCCGTCGATCGAGAAGACGATGTAGCCGCGGTCGACCAGATATTGCTGGATCGGGCTGCCCCAGGTGCGCGTGACCTGCCGCCCCGCCCCGGGGCCGCCATAGACCTGGACGAACACCGGATAGCGCCGCCCCGGCTCGCGCAGGGGCGACAGCATCTTGTAGTGAAGCTCGGTGCCGTCGGCGGCGCGGATCGTGCCGAAGACCGGAGCGACATGGCTGGCGAGATAGGGCGCGTAGGGATGGGAGGCGTCGAGGCGGTTTTCCTCGATCCATGCGGTCCGCCGTCCGCTCGAGTCGGCCAGATAGACCTGCGAGGGCTGGGTCGGACTCGATCGGGTGACGAGCGCGTGGGTGGCGGCGTCGTCCATCTCGGCGGCGTTCCACCAGCCTGTTTCGGTCACCCGGTGGGGCGTGCCGCCGCGCGCGAGGTCGATCCAGTAGAGCTGATGCTCGAGCGGCGTTTCCCGGTTGCCGGTGAAATAGATGCGGCCGCCGCGCTCGTCGACGCCGACCACCCGGTCGACCGCCCAATTGCCGCGGGTCAGCTGGGTCCAACGGCCATTGCGGAAGCGGTAGATGTGCGAGAAACCCGAACGCTCCGAGGTCCAGATCAGGCTGCCGTCACGAAGCGCGCGGAGATTGTCGTGGAGGTTGAGCCAGGTCGGCGAGGTCTCGCTGAACAGCACGCGCGAGCGGCCGTTGGCGGGATCGACGCTGAGCATATCGAGGCGCTTCTGGTCGCGGCTCTCGCGCTGGACGAGCAGGGTGTTGCCGTCGGGCGTCCAATCGACCCGCGCGAGATAGATGTCCGGATCGGCGCCGAGATCGACCTTGACCCGGCCCGAGCCGTCCGGAGCCATGACGTAGAGGTCGACCCGCGCATTGGGCGTGCCGGCCGCCGGATAGCGCTGCTGGTAGCTGCGCGTGCCCTCGGTGCCGATCGCGGTCCGGGTGACGACGTGGACCGGTTCCTCGTCGACCCGGGCGACGGCGAGGTAGCGGTCGCCGGGCGCCCACCAATGGCCGGTGCGGCGGTCCATCTCCTCCTGGGCGACGAACTCGGCCGAGCCCCAGCTGATTGTCCCAGCGCCGTCCTCGGTCAGCCGGCGCTCGTTTCGCCCTTCGGCGTCGACCACGTAGAGATTCTGGTCGCGGACGAAGGAAAGATAGCGGCCGGTGCGCGAAACCTGGGCGTCGAGTTCGGTCTGGGGAGTCGCGGTGATGCGACGGACGTTGCCGTCGAGGCCCGCGAGATAAAGGTCGCCGTCGAGCGGGACGAGGATCGAGCGGCCGTCGGGCGACCAATCGTAGCTGACGATTCCGCGCACGCCCGAGAGCCGCGCGCGCTCGCGCCGCATCCGTTCCTCTTCGGATATCTCGCCCCCGCTGCCGACGCGGGCGCTGTCGACCAGCATCCGCGCTTGGCCGGTGCTCGTATCGACCGCCCACAGATCGTAGCGGTCGCGATCGTCGGCCCGGTTGCGCAGCATGGTCGCGAGCCGCCCGTCGGGCGAGAGCTTGAGCAGGCGCGGCGTCGGGCCCGACAGCGAGGGGCTGGCGAAGATGCGTTCGAGGGTGAGCTCCTCGGCCTGGGCCGGAATTGCGGCGGCGAGGAAGGTGGCGGCGAGGGCAAGGAAAATGCGCATGGCACTTCCTAGCCGGTCTCCGGGCAAAGGAAAGGGCGGGGAAAACACGATGTCCTCCCCCGCCCCTTTTGCCTGTCGCGAAGGCTCAGCCCTCGGCGGTTTCGGTCTGCGGCGCGGCGGCCGCTTCGGCCTTGGCCTTGTCGAGATGGCGGGTGTCGCGGCGCTCGGCGATTCGGGCCGACTTGCCGGTGCGGCCGCGCAGGTAATAGAGCTTCGCCCGGCGGACCGCGCCACGGCGGACGACCTCGATCGAATCGACGTTCGGCGAATAGAGCGGGAAGACGCGCTCGACGCCCTCGCCGAAACTGATCTTGCGCACGGTGAAGGAGCTGCCCAGGCCGCGATTGGCGCGGGCGATGCAGACGCCTTCGAAATTCTGGATTCGGGTGCGCTCGCCCTCGACGACCTTCACGCCGACGCGGAGCGTGTCGCCCGGGCGGAATTCGGGAATGTCCTTGCCCGACTTGAAATGCTCGATCGCCTCGGCCTCGAGCTGCTGGATGATGTTCATCTCTTCTTGCCTTCGTTTTCGCGCCGCGCGCCAGAGGGCGGTTGCCTTCGCGCGTCACCGTGACGCTCGATCAGGTCCGGCCGCCTTAGCCGTGTCTCGTCTTCCGCCCGGCGTTTCCGCCAAGCCGCGATCTTCGCATGATCCCCCGATCGCAGCACTTCGGGGATCCTGCGCCCTTCCCATTCGACAGGCCGGGTATAATGAGGGTATTCGAGAAGGCCGCTTTCAAAGCTTTCCTCCTCACCGCTCGAAGGCGCGCCCATTACCCCGGGAAGCAGGCGAACGCAAGCGTCGAGCAGGGCGAAAGCCGCCGTTTCCCCCCCCGAGAGGACATAATCGCCGACCGACACCGGAACGATGGGACGGGCCTCGAACAGCCGCTCGTCGATCCCCTCGAACCGGCCGCACAAGATGGTCGCGCCGGGCCCCGCGGCGAGCTCGCGCACATAGGCCTGGGTGAGCGGGCGCCCGCGCGGCGACATGGCGAGCTTCGGCCGCCCGTCGTCGATGCTGTCGAGCGCCGCTGCGAGTATGTCGGCGCGCATCACCATCCCCGCCCCGCCGCCGGCCGGCGTATCGTCGACCGAGCGATGTTTGTCGGCCGCGAAATCGCGGATCTGCACCGTGTCGAGCGACCATATCCGCTCTCCCAGCGCCCGCCCGGCGAGGCTGTAGCCGAGCGGCCCGGGGAACATCTCCGGGTAGAGGGTCAGGATCGTTGCTGCCCAGGTCATCTGGTCCAGTTTTCGACTCTGAGGCCGGGAATGTCGGCGAAATGGGCGGTGTTGTCGGTCACGACCGTCAACCCCTGTGACAAAGCGTGGGCCGCAATCAACCGGTCGTAGCTGGCGCGCCTGAATGGCAACGACGCATAGGCCAAGGCGGCTTTGTAGTCGAAATCGAGCACTGGCACTTCTTCGACGAAAGCGCGCAACTGTTCGAATGCCGGCGGACGGTTGCGAAGCGAGCCGTAGGCAACTTCAGCATAAGCGACGGCCGACGTTACCATATCTCCCTCGCTGCACTCGGCGGCACGACGGACGAGCGATTCATCGGCGTTCATCACCAAGGCGATGATCGTGTTGCTGTCGAGAAGATACTTCAATTCTTCGATTTGCCGTCGACGCCGCGTTCGGCCTCGGCGAGCTTTTCCCAGAGCAGCGGCCGCTCGTCAAATAGACGATCTTCATCCTTGATGAGCTGAAGGTTTCGCGCCGACCCCGCAACCTTGGCGATATTAAACTTGCGCTTGGGCCGATCGACGGGCTCGACGATGTAGCGCCCCTGCTCTTCGCGGACTCGCATCTCTACGCCTTCCTCGATGCCGAGCGCCTTGGGCAGCCGCAGCGCGACCGAATTGCCGGATTTGAACGTGCGGGTCGTAACCATATCAACGCCTCGTATATACGGAAAGTATATACGACATTGGACGGCCGAGTTCAAGGAACGAAGTTGAACCGAAGCGCCTGGATCGTCGGAGGATTGGTCGGGGCGAGGAGGAGCTGGCCCTGTAGGGTGCCGCGCGTGCAGGTCCAGGCGAAGCGGCCGGACAGTGCGCCGGTCGCGATGACCGGGGCGCCGGTGTTGCAGTCGCCCGCCTGCGCCTTCAGCCGGGCGATCTCGCGCGCCCAATTCTCGGCGCTGCGGTCCATCAGGAAGTTCATCGCCAGAGCGCCACGCGCGGGATCGAGGCTGCCCGCCTGCCAGATTGCGGCGGCGTGTCGATAAGTGCGGGCGAGGTCAGTGCTAACCGCGAGTGTCGGCGCGGGCAGCAGGCCCTGGCGGAACAGGTCCATCGCGGCGGCCCATACGGGCGGCGAAGGACCCGCGTAGGTGCGGTTGGCGAAGGCGAAGACGGCAACCCCGCGCTCGGGAAGAAGCAGCAGATAGGAGCCGTAGCCGGGATAGCCGCCGCCATGGGCGAGCGTCAGGCCGAGGTCGCAATCCTGGGCGACGCGGAAGCCCTTGCCGTAGGCCGCGGCCTGCGGACAGCTTTCGGGATCGCCCGGGCGCCGGGCGATGGCGACGAAGTTCAGGCCCTCCGCAAGCTCGCGCACCGTCGAGCGGCGGACAGGGGCCGTCTCAGGGCCGTCCCGCGCCGGCCATGCGGAAAGCAGGAAAGCCGCCCAGCGGGCATAATCGCGCGCGCTGGTGATGACCCCGCCCATCGCGCCGAAGGCGCCGCGGGCCATGTCCGGCTCGCGGACGAAGGCGTCGTTCTCCCATCGCCAGCCGGCCGCGAAGCGGTCGCGCGGCACGCGGGAGACGTCGTAGCCGGTGTCGTTCATGCCGAGCGGGCGCATGATCTCGCTTTGGATATAATCCTCGAAGGGGCGGCCCGAGACGTTGGTGACGATCCGGCCGAGCAAGGCGTAACCGAGATTGGAATATTCGAACGCCGTGCCCGGAGCGCGGGTGAAAGGGATCCCGCTGCGCAGCATCGCTGTAAATTCGGCCTCGGCCAAAGGCGTCTGGCGATCACCCCAAGGGTCGTCGGTGACGAAGCCGCCGACATGGGAAAGCAGGTCGCGGACGCTGATGCGCGGGCTGTCGCTGGTGGGATAATGCCAGCCGCGCATTTCCGGAACATAGGTCTCGGCGGGCGCGTCGAGCTGGAGCCGCCCCTCGTCGCGGAGCTTGAGGATGGCCAGCGCGGTGAACGCCTTGGACATCGAGGCGATTCGGAACAGGCTGTCGGGGGTGACGATCTCGTAGGGATCCCGGGTGCGGCTGCCGAACGTCTGGACGTAGGCGAGGCGGCCCTCGGCGACGATGCCCCAGGCGAGGCCCGGAATGTGCTGCTCGGTGCGATAGCGCTCGAAATGAGCGTCGAGCGAGGGGCCGATATTCTCGATCCGCCCGGCGAGGCCGGCGGGGGCGGCGACGAGCGGCTGCGCTTCGGCGGCCATCGGGGCGGCGAGCAACAGGGCGGCGATCAGGATCTTGCGCATGGATGATGCGATAAGCCCTCGCCTTCCCCGGAACAATCGGCAAGGCAGGGACGCTGGAGGACCGATGGAGGAGCCGCAACTCGATTGCCTGATCGTCGGCGGGGGACCTGCGGGGCTCACCGCGGCCATCTATCTCGCGCGCTTCCATCTCAAGGTGCGCGTGATCGACGCGGGCGACAGCCGAGCGCTGTGGATTCCCTGCACGCGCAACCATGCCGGCTTTCCCGAGGGCATTTCGGGCAAGGAGCTGATCGCGCGGATGAAGACGCAGGCCGAGAAATACGGCGCCGGAGTCGAGATCGAGCGGGTGACCCGGCTCGATTCCATCGACGGCGGCTTTTGCGCGACCTGGGGATCGGGCTCGGCAGCCGCGCGCTCGGTTCTTCTGGCGACCGGCACCCATAACCGCCGGCCCCCGATGGACGAGGAATTGCACGAGGAAGCGCTCGCTCGGGGCCTGATCCGCTATTGCCCGATCTGCGATGGCTATGAGGTGACCGACCGCAAGGTCGGCGTGATCGGCAGCGGCGCTCACGGCGTCGCCGAGGCGGTGTTCCTGCGCTCCTACACCGCCGACATCACCCTGATCGCGCCTGACCGGGCGCACGATCTCGCGGCCGACGACCGGGAGCGCCTCGATGACCTTGGCATCGCCGCCGTGGACGGTCCCTGCCACGCGGTCGCCGCCCTCGCCGACGCGATCGTCGTCGAGACGGCGCACGGCCACCACACGTTCGACAGCGTCTACCCGGCTCTGGGTTCCGACGTGCGCTCCGAATTGGCCGGCCAGGTCGGAGTCGCACTGAACGACACCGGCTGCATCCTGGTCGATTCGCACCAGCGCACCAGTGTGACGGGGATCTACGCGGCGGGAGACGTGGTCATCGGACTCGACCAGATAAGCCATGCCATGGGCGAGGGCGGGGTCGCAGCGACGACCATCCGCAACGATCTGGCGCGGGACCGGCCCTTCCTGCGCTGATCAGGCGACAAAGGCGGGATCGGCGACGATCCGTCCGTCCTGAAGATCGGCGAGACCGGGGCGGAACGGCACCAGGGCGCGCTTGCCGTCGGGCCGTTCGATCTCGAGCAGATCGCCGGCGCCGAAATTTTCGACCGCGACGACCGAGCCGAGCGGCTCGCCCGAAACGCTTTCGCAGGGCAGGCCGATCAGGTCGGCGTGGTAATATTCGCCCTCTTCGAGCGGAGGGAGCGAGGAGCGCGGCACGGTCAGCAAGGTGCCGCGCAACGCTTCCGCCGCCGAACGATCGCCGACCTCGGCGAAGCGGGCGATGGCCCCCGCGCTGCCCGGCTTGACCGATTGCAGCGTCAGGGTCCGATCGCCCGCGTGCACGATCTTGTGCCGCTTGAGGCTTTCCAGCCCCTCAGCGAACAATTTCAGGCGCACCTCGCCGCCGATGCCGTGCGCGCCGGCCACGGCGGCAAGGGTGACCTGCGGCTCGGACACGTTAGCCCCTCCCCTTGATGGGGAGGGGTTGGGGGTGGGGTGGAGTCAATGAAGAGCGGTGACTCTTCGGACACTCCACCCCCGCCCAACCCTCCCCCATCAAGGGGGAGGGCTTTAGAGACTGGGCGGCGATCAAGATTAGGCCTGCTCGGCCTTCTCCGCGCCCTCCTCGGGAGCGGCGTCGTCGGCGCCTTCGACCGGGGCCTCGGCGGATTCGCCCTTGTTGGCGGCGTCCTCGGCCGGCGTGGCCTCCTCCGCGGTCTCGGTAGCGGCTTCCTCGGCGGCCGGAGCTTCCTCGGCAACGGTATCGGCCGGCGCTTCCTCAGCCGCCGGGGCCGTCTCGGCGGCGGGTTCGGCCGGAGCTTCCTCAGCAGCCGGGGTCTCTTCGGCAGCGGCTTCGGCCGGGGCCTCTTCGGCAGCAGCCTCGGGAGCCTCTTCGGCAGCCGCCTCGGCTTCCGCCTGCGGAGCCTCTTCGGCGACGTCGGGCGTCGCGGCCTCGATCGCCTCGGCGGCGACCTCTACGGTCTCTTCCTCGGCCGCGGTCTCGGCGACCTCCTCGGCGGGGGCGTTGGCGGCTTCGGCGGCCTCGGCCTCCTTCGTCGCACGCTCCTCGGCGCGCTCCTTGGCCTTCTCGCCCGGCAGACCCTTGTTCGGGTTATTCTTGGCGGTGCGCTCCTTGATGCCGGCGGCATCGAGGAAGCGGAGCACGCGATCGCTCGGCTGGGCGCCGACGCTGAGCCAATGCCGGATGCGGTCGGCGTCGAGCTTCACGCGCTCTTCGCTGTCCTTGGGCAGCAGCGGATTGTAGCTGCCGACGCGCTCGATGAACTTGCCGTCGCGCGCATTGCGCGCATCGGCGACGACGATCTTGTAATAAGGCCGCTTCTTCGCGCCGCCCCGGGAAAGCCTGATTGCAACTGCCATTTTACGTTTCCTTTCTGATACTTATTTCTTGAAATTCTTGGGAAGATTGAACGGTGCGCCACCGCCGCCGGGAAGGCCGGGCAGGCCGCCCGGCGGCATCCCGCCAGGGCCGCCGAGGCCGCCGAGGCCCCCTGCTCCGCCCATGCCGCCCATGCCGCCACCGCCGCCGAACAGGGCGCCCAGCTTGCCGAGCCCGCCCATCTTGCGGATCTTCTTCATCGCGGTGGACATTTCCTGGTGCATCTTGAGGAGCTTGTTGACCTCCTGCACCGTCGTGCCCGAGCCGTTGGCGACGCGGATCTTGCGCTTGGCGTTCATCAGTTCGGGCTTCAGGCGCTCCTTCGGAGTCATCGAGCTGATGATCGCGTCGAGCCGGCCGAGGACATTGCCCTCCAAGACCCCGCTCTCGTTGATCTGGTTCTTCATCTTGCCGATGCCCGGAAGCATCGAGGCGAGCGCGCCGAGGCCGCCCATGCGCTGCATCTGCTGGAGCTGCTGGCGAAGGTCGTTGAGGTCGAACTGGCCCTTGGCCATCTTGGCCGCCATCGCCTCGGCCTCTTCGGCCTTGATCGTCTCCTGCGCGCGCTCGACGAGGCTGACCACGTCGCCCATTCCGAGGATTCGCCCGGCGACCCGCTCGGGATGGAAGGGCTCAAGTCTGTCGATCGCCTCGCCCGTGCCGGCGAACTTGATCGGCCGCCCGGTGACCGCGCGCATCGACAAAGCCGCGCCGCCGCGGGCATCGCCGTCCATCCGCGTCAGCACCACGCCGGTGAGGTCGATCTGGTCGGCGAAGCTCTTGGCGACGTTGACCGCGTCCTGACCGGTCATGGAATCGGCGACGAGTAGAATCTCATTGGGAACGGACGCTTGGGCGACAGCCTTCATCTCGTCCATCAGGGCCTGATCGACGTGGAGCCGGCCTGCGGTGTCGAGCATCAGCACGTCATAGCCCTGCAGCCGCGCCGCATTGAGCGCGCGCTTTGCGATCTCGACCGGTTGCTGGCCCGCGACGACCGGAAGCGTCGCGACGTCGGCCTGGCGGCCGAGCACGGCGAGCTGCTCCTGCGCCGCCGGGCGGGCGACGTCCAAGGACGCCATCATCACCTTCTTGCGGTCCTTCTCGGTGAGCCGCTTGGCGATCTTGGCGGTGGTCGTCGTCTTGCCCGAGCCCTGCAGACCGACCATCATGATCACCGCCGGCGGAGTGACCGCGAGCTCCAGGCCCGCCTCCTCGGCGCCGAGCATCTCGACCAGGGCGTCGTGGACGATCTTGACCACCTGCTGGCCCGGAGTGACCGAGCGCAGAACCTGCTGGCCGACCGCCTGCTCGGTCGCCCGGTCGACGAACTCGCGCACCACCGGAAGCGCGACATCCGCCTCGAGCAACGCGATCCGCACTTCGCGCATCGCGCCGCGCACGTCGGCCTCGTTCAATGCGCCGCGGCCGCGCAGGCGGTCGAACACGCCGCTCAGACGATCGCTCAGGCTCTCGAACATCCGGTCTTCCTCATCAGCCGCGCCAAACGAAAAACGCCGGCGGGCGAAACCTCGCCGGCCAGCGCGCGCTCGTGGCGCTTCGAAACTCACCCGTCATCGGGATGGCGGCCACATAGGGGTTGAGAGAGCGGAAGGCAAGGTGGACTTGAGCCCGGCCGCCCCCTAGATCGCCTCTCGCAATGACCCGCTTCCACAAGATGCACGGCCTCGGCAACGATTTCGTCATCCTCGACGCCCGCAAAGGGGCGGTGGCGATGGACGCCGCGCGGGCGCGGAGCATCGCCGATCGGCATACCGGCGTCGGTTGCGACCAGGTGATCCTGCTCGAGCCTTCCGACGTCGCCGACGTGCGCATGCGAATCTGGAACGCCGACGGCGGCGAGGTCGAATCCTGCGGCAATGCGACGCGCTGCGTGGCCCTGCTCGGGGCTTCGACGATCGAGACGAAGGGCGGCATCCTCACGGCCAGGGCCAACGGCTCAGGGGCCACGGTGGACATGGGCGTGCCGCGCTTCGGCTGGGACGAAATCCCCCTCGCCTACCCGATGGACACCGCGCGGATGCCGGTCGGCTGGGAAGATCTGCAGAATCCGGTCGCGGTCAATGTCGGCAATCCGCATGTCGTGTTCCTGATGGAGGATGCGTCCGGGATCGATCTCGCCCGGCTGGGACCCCTCATCGAGAAGGACCCGCTGTTCCCGCAAGGCGTGAACGTGAACGTCGCCGAAGCCTCCATCGGGGGCATGAGCATCGAGGGGGTCCGCCGGTCCGGGCTCGTCCTACACGTGTGGGAGCGTGGGGCTGGCCTGACCCAGGCCTGCGGCACGGGCGCCTGCGCGACTGCGGTGGCGGCGATCAAATACGGACAATCGACCTCTCCGGTCGGAGTGAAGCTCCCGGGCGGGACGCTCGTGATCGAATGGGCTGAGGGCGACTCGATCCGGATGACCGGCCCCGCCACCCACGTCTTCACCGGCGAGATGGCGCTGTGAGCGGGCCGGAGGTCATCACGCTCGGCTGCCGCCTCAACAAAGCGGAGAGCGAGGCCATGCGCGCGCTTGCGGACGCGCAGGACGACCTGATCATCGTCAACAGCTGCGCGGTGACCAACGAGGCGGTTCGCCAGACCCGTCAGGCGATCCGGAGGGCCAAGCGGGCGCGGCCGGACGCGCGCGTGTTCGTCACCGGCTGCGCGGCGCAGGTCGAGCCGGAGAGCTTCGCGGCGATGCCCGAGGTGGACCGGGTGTTGGGCAATACCGAAAAACTTGAAGCTTCAAGCTATCAACCGTTCGTGTCGAGCGAAGTCGAGACACCCTTTCGAGCGAAGCCGAGAAGCGAAAGCCTCGACTTCGCTCGGCGGGGCCCCTCGACTTCGCTCGGGGCGAACGGGTTTTTGGTTCCGGCACAGGCCGAAATCCGGGTCTCCGACATCATGGAGGTGCGCGAGACCGCGCCGCACCTCGTCTCCGGCTTCGCCGAGCGCTCGCGCGCGTTCGTCGAGGTGCAGAACGGGTGCGACCATCGCTGCACCTTCTGCATCATCCCCTACGGACGCGGGAACAGCCGCTCGGTCCCTGCAGGGCTCGTCGTCGAGCGGATCAAGGCGCTGGTCGGCGAAGGGTTCCGGGAAGTGGTCCTGACCGGCGTCGATGTGACCAGCTACGGCCCGGATCTCCCGGGCGGGCCCACGCTGGGCCAGTTGATCGAACGCATCCTGCGCCACGTGCCGGATCTTCCACGCCTCAGGCTCTCGTCGCTCGACTGCATCGAGATGGACGACCGCCTGTTCGACATCGCCACGGGCGAGCCGCGCTTCATGCCGCACCTGCACATGAGCTTCCAGGCCGGCGACGACCTGATCCTGAAGCGGATGAAGCGCCGCCATTCGCGCTCCGACGCGGTCGAGACGGTGGCGCGGCTCAAGGAGAAACGCCCCGAAATCGCGATCGGCGCCGATTTGATCGCCGGCTTCCCCACCGAGAGCGACGAGATGGCCGGGAACACGCTCCGTCTGGTCGACGAATGCGACATCGTGATGGGCCACATCTTCCCCTTCTCGCCGAAGCGTGGCACTCCGGCCGCCCGCATGCCCCAGGTCCCTCCCGCCATCGCCAAAGAGCGCGCCCGCCGCCTGCGGGAGGCCTGCGCGCGGCGCAGGGCGGCATGGCTTGAGGGTCTGGTGGGGACGACGCAGCGGGTGCTGATGGAAAATGACGGCAAGGGCCACGCAGAGAATTTCGCGCCGGTCCGAGTCCGTCATTCCCGCGAAAGCGGGAATCCAGCTTCCTTCACTGGAGAAAAGCTGGACCCCATTGAACAGGATCGCCACGTCCCCCGGACGTGGCTGCGCAGTGCGGGGCACTGCGCACCTGTCCAATTTCGCGGGGGTGACGTCCTGGCGGTGCAAGTCACGGGCCTTGAAAACGGCACCCTGATCGGAGTGCCCGCGTGACGGATGCGTCCTGGTACGAGCGCATGCGGCTCGGCTTTCAGAAGACCAACGCCCGGCTCGGCGACAATCTCACCGGCCTCATCACCCGCGCCAGCCTCGATCCGGCGACGCTCGACCACATCGAGGAGGCCCTGGTCGCCTCCGACCTCGGCCCGCGCACCGCCGCGAAGGTCCGGGCGCGGCTCGAGGGCGAGCGCTTCGAGCGCGGCATCAGCGAGGAGGCGGTGCGCGCGGTCGTCGCGGAGGAGCTGGAGAAGATCCTCGCCCCCGTCGCCGAACGGCTCGAGATCGACGCCTTCCCGCGCCCGCAGGTGATCCTCGTCGTCGGAGTCAACGGATCGGGCAAGACCACGACCATCGCCAAGCTCGCCCATCTTTTCATGGAGCAGGATTATTCGGTGCTCCTCGCCGCCGGCGACACGTTCCGCGCGGCGGCGATCGACCAGCTCCGCATCTGGGCCGATCGCGCAGGCGTGCCGATCATCGCCGGCCCGGAAGGCTCGGACAGCTCCGCGATCGTCTTCGACGGGGTCAAGAAGGCCACCGCGGAAGGCATAGACGTGCTGATCGTCGACACCGCCGGCCGGCTCCAGAACAAGAAGGATTTGATGGACGAGCTCGCCAAGATCCGCCGAGTGCTCGGCCGGCTCAATCCGGCCGCGCCCCACGACGTCGTGCTCGTGCTCGACGCGACCACCGGCCAGAACGCGCTCAGCCAGATCGAGGTGTTCCGCGAGGTGGCGGGAGTGACCGGCCTGGTCATGACCAAGCTCGACGGCACGGCGCGCGGCGGCATTCTGGTCGCCGCGGCCGACGCCTACGGCCTGCCGATCCACGCCATCGGCGTCGGCGAGGGGATGGACGACCTTCGCCCGTTCGATCCGGCCGAGGCTGCCCGGGCGATCGCCGGGAGCGCGGCATGAGCCTGGAGACCGCACAGAAGCCGAAGCCCGGCACAGCCGCGATGCTCACCATCGATTACGGTCCGCTGGTCCTTTTCTTCCTCGCCAATATCCTCGCCCCCGTGCCCGACGCCCTGCGAATCTTCGTCGCCACCGGCGTGTTCATGGCGGCGATGCTGGTGGCGATGCTGATCTCGCAGATCAGATACGGGCGGATCTCGCCCTTGCTCTGGTTCTCCGGCCTGATGGTCGTCGTGCTCGGGGGACTCACCATCTGGCTGCACAACGAGAGCTTCATCAAGATCAAGCCGACCATCTATTACGGTACGGTCGCCTTGCTGCTCCTGTTCGGCCTCAGGACCGGGCGCAACCTGTTGAAGCTTGTGCTCGGAGCGGCCTATCCGGGCCTTTCCGAGCGGGGCTGGAACCTGCTGACGCGCAACTGGATCATCTTCTTCGCCTGCATGGCCGTGGTCAACGAGGCGATCTGGCGCACGACCAGCACCGATTTCTGGGCCGGCTCCAAGCTCTGGCTGTTCATCCCCGCGACCTTCATCTTCATCCTCGCCAACATGCCGATGCTGCTTCGCCACGGCCTCGCGCTCGACGAGCCGGCCAAGGAGCCGCCGCCGATGGCGCCGGTCGAATAAGGGGGGACGCGCGTGGAGCCGGTCATCGCCGTCAGGGGGCTCAGCAAGACCTACAAGTCGGGGCTCCAGGCGCTGAAGACGGTCGACCTCGAGATACGAAAGGGCGAGATCTTCGCGCTTCTGGGGCCGAACGGCGCCGGCAAGACCACCCTCATCTCGATCGTCTGCGGGATCGTCACGCCGACCACGGGGACGGTCACCGTCGAGGGCCGCGACATCCAGGGCGACTATCGCTTCACCCGCCGCAAGATCGGCCTCGTCCCGCAGGAGCTGCACACCGACGCGTTCGAGACGGTCTGGGCGACGGTCAGCTTCTCGCGCGGCCTGTTCGGCTGCGCGCCGAACCCCCCGCATATCGAGAAGGTGCTGAAGGAGCTGTCGCTCTGGGACAAGCGCAAGTCGAAGATCATGGAGCTTTCGGGCGGGATGAAGCGCCGGGTGATGATCGCCAAGGCGCTCAGCCACGAGCCCGAGGTGCTGTTCCTCGACGAGCCCACCGCGGGCGTTGACGTCGAGCTTCGCCGCGACATGTGGAACCTGGTCCGCCAGCTGCGCGAGAGCGGAGTCACCATCATCCTCACCACCCATTATATCGAGGAGGCCGAGGAAATGGCCGATCGGGTCGGCGTCATCAGCCATGGCGAGCTGATCCTCGTCGAGGAGAAGGCCAGCCTGATGAAGAAGCTCGGCAAGAAGGAGCTGACGCTCAACCTGGTCGAGCCGCTCGAGACCATCCCGCCGGCACTCGCGGACTGGGACCTGGCGCTGAAGGCCGATGGGCACGAGCTGCTCTACGTGTTCGACGCCAATGCCGAAAAGACCGGCGTGCCCTCTTTGCTCCGGGCGATGAGCGATGCGGGCATCGCCTTCAAGGACCTCCACACCCGCCAAAGCTCGCTGGAAGATATCTTCGTCAGCCTCGTCCACAGGAAGGACGCCGCGTGAACGTCTACGGCACCTGGGCGATCTACCGCTTCGAGATGGCGCGAGCGCTGCGCACTTTGTGGCAGAGCCTCGTCACCCCTGTCATCACCACCTCGCTCTATTTCGTCGTGTTCGGCGCGGCGATCGGCTCGCGGATGACCGAGGTGCAGGGCGTGCCCTACGGCGCCTTCATCGTCCCGGGTCTGATCATGCTCTCCTTGTTCACGCAGAGCATCTTCAATTCCAGCTTCGGAATCTTCTTCCCCAAGTTCACCGGCACGATCTACGAATTGCTCTCGGCCCCGATCTCTCCCTTCGAGACGGTGCTCGGCTATGTCGGCGCGGCGGCGACCAAGTCGATCGCGCTCGGCCTCGTCATCCTCGCCACGGCGGCCTTCTTCGTTCCGATCCAGATCCTCCATCCCGTCTGGATGGTCGCCTTCCTCGTTCTGATCTCCGTCGCCTTCTGCCTGTTCGGCTTCATCATCGGCATCTGGGGCCAGAATTTCGAGCAGATCCAGTTCATCCCGATGCTGATCGTAACCCCCCTCACCTTCCTCGGCGGCGCCTTCTACTCGGTCGACATGCTCGGCGAGCCGTGGCGCACGGTCACCCACTTCAATCCGGTCGTCTACCTGATCAGCGGCTTTCGCTGGAGCTTCTACGGCAAGGGCGACGTCAGCGTCGAGCTCAGCCTCGCCGCCACCGCGGGCTTCCTCGCGCTCTGCCTCGTTGTCATTGCCTGGATGTTTCGCACGGGGTATCGGCTGAAGACCTGAGGGGTCTGCCGATGCGCCTCGAGTTCGTCCTGCTCGCGCTTCTCCTTGCGGCACAAGAGCCGCCGATCATCGTCACCGGTGAAAGGCCGAACGCGGAGCAAATCCACCGCGAGGCGCACGACTTCGTCGAGAGCCATGCGGTGCGCACCCGAATCGGCCAATATGCGCGCTGGCACGTTCCGATCTGCGTGCGCACCTGGGGCCTGCCGCTCGAGCTCAACGCGCGCATCTCCAACCGCGTGATGGACATCGCCGACAGCATCGGCATCCGCACCAACCGCGCCGATCCGTGCAGGCCGAACGTGCGCATCGGCTTCACCACCGAGCCGCAGAGGATGATCCGGGCGGCGGCGCGGCGCAATTCGCTGATCGTCGGCTTCCATTACGCTTCGGAGGGCGCGCGGCTGATGCGCGTGCGCCAGCCGGTCCAGGCCTGGTACGTCACGACCACCAGCGGCGACGGTTCCAGAAACCAAGGTGGCGTCATCGGTACGGAGACAATCGACGTCGCCGGCCAGCCCGTCCCGGGAGGCAGGTCCGACAGCCGGCTCACCGCCGGGCTCAGCAGCGGCCTCGCCCATGTGCTCATCTTCGCCGATGTCCGCGTGGCCGAGGGCCAGGACACGGACGCGATCGCCGAGCTGCTGGCCTTTCTCGCGCTGGCCCAGACGCCGGTGGCCGAAGCCTGCAACGACTCCGACACGATCGTCAATCTGATGAACCCGGCCTGCCCGCCCGAGCGCCGTCCGGTGGCGCTCACCAGGGCGGATACCGCCTATCTGCGCGCGCTCTACGAGATGAATGCCACGATCATCGCGCAGCACCAGCGCGGCGACCTCGTCACTCACATGGTGCGCGAGATGGAATCACCTCCTCCCGCTCATCCTGAGTAGGGACTGAGCCTGGCGAAGGCCCCTATCGAAGGACCGATACGCCGCTTCGACTTCGCTCAGGCGGCTACTCAGGATGAGCGAAGAAATGATAATCCCCTTAGGCCTCGGCCAGCGCCCCGGCGTCCTGGTCGGCGCGCTCCAGCCCTTCGCCGTCGAGGTTGCGGCCGACGAAGTCCCAGTTGACGATGTTGCCGAGGACGCTCTCGGCGAAGCGCGGCCGCTCGTTGCGATAGTCGATGTAATAGGCGTGCTCCCACACATCGAGGGTCAGCAGCGGCTTCATCCCGTCGTGGACCGCCGGCGTGTCGGCGTCGTGGAGCGAGGTGATCCTGAGCCGGCCGCCGTCGAGCACCAGCCAGGCCCAGCCGCTCGCGAAATGGCCGACCGCTTCGTCCTTCAGCCTGGCGAGCAGCTGCTCGGCCGTTCCGAAATCCTCCTCGATCATCGCCGCCAGCTTGCCCGACGGGCGCTGACCCTCGGGCGGCGCGAGGCATTGCCAGAAGAAGCTGTGGTTCCAGATCTGGGCCGCATTGTTGAACAGGCCTGTGTCGCCCTGCTCCTTCGCCGAGCGGATCGTCTCGACCAGCGAGCGCGTCTCGATCCCCTTGTCGGCGATCAGCGCGTTGGCCTTGTCGACATAGGCCTTGTGATGCTTGCCATGATGGAAATCGAGAGTCTCGGCCGACATGAACTTGCCGAGCGCGTCACGGGCGAACGGAAGGGCTGGAAGGGTGAAGGTCATGGCCGGTCATCCTGCGAAAGGGGAGCTCGTACAGGATAACCGACCAGACCGTTGCCGGGTTCATTCCTTTTAGTGCGGAACGACCCGAAAACGCTGCAATTCCACCCGCGGATCGTTCCATTCGGGCGCGAGCTGGCTGGCAAGCTGGTAATCCGCATAGGCCTGGCGGACGTTGCCGAGCTGCTCATTGGCGATCGCCCGGCCGTAATGCGCGATCGCCGGGCGCGACGTGTCGCGTTCGAGCGCAACCGTGTAGAGCTGAAGCGCCTCGGTCGGATTGTCGCGGCGAAGCAAGGCGGTGCCCTTGTTGAGATAGGCTTCGGCCTGCTCGGGATCGAGCCGGATCGCCTCGTCGAAATCGGTGATCGCGGCTTCGACGAGACCGCGCCTGAGCCGCAATATGCCGCGGTTCACATGGGTCGCGACGATCTCGTATTGCGACAAATTCTCGCGCAGCAAAGCATCGTCGCAGCGCCTGACGTCCCGCACGGTGGGATTGAGCGGCGAATCCGCGGCCTGGTAGCAGAGCCGGGCGTCGCTGCTTCCGACGACGAAGACGCTGGCCGAAGCGGGGACGGCGCAGGCCGCGAAGACGGCCGCGAGCAAGCAGGAACGATTAGCCATAGTCGAACTCCCTCAACCACAGCCCACCGCCAAGAAGGATAACACAAGTTCGGCGCGATAGAAATGGGCCCGGAACAATCTTGGCCCGGTCGTCCGGGGCTTGGGTTCGCGAAAAGCTTTTGAAAGCGGCGCCCGGCTGGTGCACCACGAGGAGGATGGATCGCGCCGAGCAGAATGAAGGGACCGGAGCCGTGCGCGAGGGCCACGGCTTCAATTCCGCGCGGCTCGAACGATGGATGTCGCGCGAGGTCGAAGGCTATGCCGGCCCGCTTCGAGTGGAGCAGTTCAAGGGCGGCCAATCGAATCCGACCTACAAGCTGGTGACTCCCGCTCGAAGCTACGTCCTGCGCCGCAAGCCGCCGGGCAAGCTGCTCCCGGGCGCGCACGCGGTCGACCGCGAATATCGGGTCATCACCGCGCTTGGGGCCCAAGGCTTTCCCGTTGCGCGGAGCTACGGCCTGTGCCTCGACGAGGAGGTGATCGGAACGCCCTTCTACGTGATGGAGATGGTCGAGGGCCGAATCTTCTGGGATCCGGCCTTTCTCGATGTACCGCGCGAGGAGCGCGCGGCCTATTTCGACGCGATGAACGCGACCATCGCCGCGCTCCATCTCATCGATCCCGAGGCTGCGGGCCTCGCCGACTATGGCAAGCCGGGCAACTATTTCGCCCGGCAGATCGGCCGCTGGTCGAAGCAATATCTCGCCGACGTCGAGGCCGGCCGGCTCGCGGCGATGGACAGTCTCGTGGAATGGCTCCCCGAAAACATCCCCCCCGACGAGCCCGAGCCGCGCGTGATCCACGGCGATTTCCGCTGCGACAACATGATCTTCCATGCCAGCGAGCCGCGTGTGCTCGCGGTGCTCGATTGGGAGCTTTCCACGCTCGGCCATCCGCTGGCGGACTTCTCCTACCATTTGATGATGTACCGGATGCCCGATGCGCTGGCCGGCCGGGACCTCGAAGCGCTCAGCATTCCGAACGAGGAAGACTACATCGCCGCTTATTGCGCGCGGACCGGGCGCGACGGCATTGCGGAGATGGACTTCTACATGGCGTTCAACCTGTTCCGCCTCGCCGGCATCCTCCACGGAATCAAGGGCCGCCTCGTCCGCGGCACCGCCGCGTCCGCCCATGCCGCCGAGATGGTGGGCCGGCTCGAGCCGCTGGCCGAGCTCGCCTGGGCGCAGGCCGTGAAAGCGGGGGCACGCTGATGGTCGAGGGGGAGCGGGCGGGCTGGACCAAGCGGCTGAAGCTGTCGCTGGGCCAGATCGGCCCGGTGCGGCTCGTCATCACCATTCTCCTGCTCGCCGCCGGCCTCTACCTCGCCCGCCACGACTGGCAGGTGCCCTTGCTCAGCGATGCCGAGCGCGCGCTTTACGACCTCAGGTTCAAGGTGAACGCCGCCGTCCTGGAGCAGCCCGACGACCGTATCGCCCTCGTCGTCTACGACGATGCGACCCTGGAGCAGCTCGGCAAGCGCTCGCCGCTGGACCGAGGCATGCTGGCGAGGGCGCTGCGAGCCCTCGACCGGCTCGGGCCGCGTGCGATCGGAATCGACATCCTCATCGACCAGCAGCAGCCCGAGGACGAGCAACTGATCCAGGCTCTCCGGACGATGCGAACGCCGACCTGGCTGGCCTTCAGCACCAACGAGGCCAATCCGGCGCAGATCGCCGGCTGGCAGGAAGATTGGCTGCGGAGCTTCTTCACGCGCGTCGGATCGAGCCGCGTGCGGCCGGCGAGCATCCGGTTCGGCGCGGACCAGGCGGACGGCGTGATGCGCCGCTGGCCGGTGCCCGATTCCACCGGGGTTCCGCTTCTCGCCAACGCCATGGCCTCCGGCCACCCGGCGTTCGTCGGCTATACCGGCGCGATCGATTTCACCTTGCTGCCGCAGTCGACCGACGCGCGCCGATTCACCAGGATATCGGTAGAGACGCTGGGGGCGCTCGACGAGATTCCCGCCGAAGCGCGCGAAATCGTCTTCGCCTCCCTCGCCGAGCAGATTCGGGGCCGCTACGTGCTGATTGGCGGCGACATCAACGATGTCGACGATTTCGAAACGCCGACGACTCGCTTCGGGCTCGGCTTCACCAAGGGGCTGGAGGTCCATGCCCAGATGCTCGCCCAGCAGCTCGACGGGCGAATGCCGCGGCCCATTCCCGGCTGGGTCCTCTGGCTGGCGGCGCTTGCCGTCGTCGTCGCCGGCTCGCTCACCAGCGGGTTGGAGCTGCGCGGCTGGCGGCTGGGCGCGGCGCTCTTCCTCCAGATCGCGCTGATCGCCTGGGTCCCCTTCCAGCTCCAGGCGATGCGGATGAACACGCTGGAGCTTCCCGCCTTCGGCTGGGGCGCGGGATGGCTGCTCGCCTTCATCGGCGTCGGCGCGGCGGCGCGCGCGGTCGGTTCCGAGCAGCGCCGCTTCGCCCAGTCGGCGCTCGGCAAATATCTTCCGCGCGACGTGGCGCAAGAGATCATGCGCGATCCCGACCGGCTCGCCCTGACCGGCGAGAAGACCAGGATCTACGCCCTGTTCACCGATCTCGAGGGCTTCACCAAGCTCAGCCACGCGATCACCCCGGAGACTCTGTCGCGCCTGCTCAACCGCTATCTCGATGTGATGAGCGACATCGTCCTCAAGCATGGCGGAACGCTCGACAAGTTCGTCGGCGACGCGCTGGTGACCTTTTGGGGGGCGCCGATCGCAAGGCCCGACGACGCCGACCGCGCGGTCCGCGCCGGGCGGGAGATGTACGAGGCGGGCGAGTTATTCCGCCGCACGGCCGGCGACGACGTGCCGGCGATCGGCTGCACCCGCGTCGGGCTTCACCGGGGCGAGGCCATCGTCGGCAATTTCGGCGGCGAGCGGCGAATCCAATATACCGCGCTCGGCGACGCGATGAACTGCGCGGCGCGGCTGGAATCGGCCAACAAGGCGCTGAAGACGACCATGCTCGTCAGCGATTCCGCCAAGAGCGAATCGAGCCTCGACATCTTCCGCCCGATGGGCAGGATCGTCGTTTCCGGCCGCGGAACGCCGTTCGAGGTCTGGGAGCCCGCCCCGGACATGGACGAGGCGTCGCGGGGCGCGCTGAACGAGGCCTGGTGCGCCTTCGACGGCGGCGACACGTCGGCGCTCGCGCGGCTGGAGGAGATCGCGGCCGCCCATGCGGAGGATGCGGCGCTGCAATATTTCATCTATAGGATCCGCGAAGTCGGTCCGGGAGGTCATTTTGTCTTGGGGTCCAAATAGCTTCAGCCTGGGCCGCGCGGCCGTCGCGCTGCTCGCCGCCGGCGCCGCCGTATCGGCCGCGGCCAATGTCCTCGTCGTGCGCTCGGCCGGCCCTTCGGTGGGTGCCTATCCCGCCGGCCGCTCGCTCCCCGACAATGCGCGGATCGCGCTCCAGCCCGGCGACCTCGTGACCGTGCTCGGGGCGGGGGGAACGCGAACCTTCCGCGGTCCCGGCACCTTCTCGCCCGGCGCCACAGTCCGCGCGGGCACCCAGACGCTCGCCGCCAACGACGGCCGCCGCGCCCGCATCGGCGCGGTGCGCACCGGCGGAATCGTTCCGCGCGGGCCGACGATCTGGCATGTCGACGTCAGCCAGGGCGGCACCTTCTGCCTGCTGCCCGACGAGGCCAACGTGATGCTCTGGCGGTCGGACGGCACGGCGCGGGGCCAGGTCACCATCACTCCCCCGGGCGGGCGGCCGACCACGCTGCAATGGCCGGCGGGCGAGACGATCCTCGCCTGGTCGCCGGGCGGCCCGCTGTCGGGCGGCACCTACACCTTCACTCAGCCGGGCGTCGCGGTGCCGACCCGGATCACCTTTCGCACGCTCGCGGCCGAGCCCACCGATCTCGAGAGCGTCGCAGCCGCCTTGATCGCCAATGGCTGCCAGGACCAGCTCGACGTGCTGGTGGATTCGCAGGCGGACCCGTCTCCGGGCTCGGGGAGCTAGGGTCGTACTCAATTAGGGGAGTTGTTTTTCGTTCGATTACAGAGTCATCCCGGCGAAGGCCGGGGACCCATGAACACGGCCTTCGAGGTGAAGCAAGATCGCGACGCCAGCCCTCGACCGCTTCTGTTCATGGGCCCCGGCCTTCGCCGGGGTGACTCCTCTTGGTTGGCAACGACACCCGATCTTCTAATTGAGTCGGAACTCCAGCACGCTCCGCCGCCGCCCAGCCGGCTGGTCGGAAAGCCCGCCGGCGCAGCAGCGCATCGACGTCCGGATCGCGGCCGCGGAAGGCGCGGTAGGCCTCGTTGCCGGTCGCGAGCAACGTGCGCGCTCAGCCGGGCCGGGCAATGGGCCTTGATCGCCCCGGCTGTTTGTAATCTAACGCTTTCAACGGGATAGCATTGCCATTATTGTGGCGCCGACTTCGGGGAGGTCATCATGCGCCGCCTTCTGCCACTTGCTTCCTTGTTCGCCGCAATCCCGCTTAGTGCCCAGCAGCCGGAAGCTTCCACCGATCAGCCGACGATCATCGTGACCGGCCCGAGGCTGCAGGGCTATCGCGACGCGCTCGCCCGCTGCCTCGCGCGCCACTGCCCGCCCAACGAAGATGCCGATGCGACGCTCGCGCTCGCCGAAGCCCTCTTTCTCGACGGGGCCTATCATGAGGGGCGTGACGCGGTGGCGGCGTCCCTTCGGCGCAACCGGGACCAGACCCGGGGGTATCCGGAGCCTGTCTCCGATCTCTACCGCGCCCATGCCAGACTTTCGCGCCACTTGGGTGAGGACGAGGACGGGCGCCGTTCCACCTACGGTGCGCTGCGCGCGCTCCAGGAGGGAATACCGGCCGAGGATCATCGCCACTTCACGGCGCGGCTCGAAGTCAGCGAAATGCAGATGCAGCGCGGCAATCTGCCCGCCGCGCGGCGCGAGCTGCAGGACCTGGCCCGAGTCGCCCGCGCGGCGGGACGCGAGGACGTCGCGACGGTAGCGGAGCTCCGGTCTCTGTGGTTCGAGCTGATCGTCGATCCGCAGAGCGATGCCCGGGCCCGGCTGATTGCGCTATCCCGGCTCGGCGCCGCCGCCGATCATATGCGGGCGACCGGGGCCAGGCTGCTGCTCGCCCGTTTCTACCGCGGCGCGGGACAAGCGGCGCGGGCGGATGCGTTGCTCGCCGAAGTCGGGCGATCCGCCTCGACCGCAACCCGCAGGCAACTGATCTACTCGCCCCCCTATCAAATGCAGGTGCAGGACACCGTGGCCGTCCGCGATACGGTGGACAGCGCGGGAATGCAGGGTCCCAGCGAGCTTGCTTTGGGTAATTTCACCGTTGCCAACGTGAATTCCAGCATGCCCGACAATTTCGAGGACAAATGGATCGACGTCGGGTTCTGGATCATGCCGGACGGCCGTGTCTCGGGCCTGGAAATCCTGAGAAATCGCAACAATCCCGATTGGGCCGACCCGCTGATCGAGTCGATCCGCGCTCGCGCCTACTCGGCCGGCACGGAAGCGACCTACCGCATGGAACGCTACACCTATACGGCCGGCTATCAGGAGCTGACCGGATCGCATATACGTCGGCGAACCCGCGCGGCACGTGTCGAGTATCTCGATCTGACGACGAGCGATGCACCGCCCACTCCCCCCACATCGGGCGGCTCCATTTAACTGTTCTCAACCGGAAGGCACCGCTTGGCATGTTCTACGCGCTTCTCCTCTCCGCAGCCGCCCTCGCCCAGCAGGCGCCGGCCCCGACCGACCAGCCGACGATCGTCGTCACCGGCCAGCGGCTTCAGGATTATCGCGATGCGCTCGCCCGCTGCCTCGCCCGCCACTGCCCGCCCAACGAGGATGCCGACGCCACGCTCGCTCTGGCCGAGGCCCTGTTCCTCAACGGCGACTATCATGAAGGGCGGGACGCGGTGGCGGCGTCGCTTCGGCGCAACCGCAACCAGGCGCGCGCCTATCCGGAGCCGGTCTCCGATCTCTATCGCGCCCATACCCGGCTTTCGCGCCACCTGGGGCAGGACATCGACGCCCGCCGCTCGGCCTACGGGATCCTCAGTGCTCTCCAGGAGGGGATTCCGCAGGAGGATTACCGGCACTTCACCGCCCGGCTGGAGCTCAGCGAATATCTGATGCTCGGCGGCAACTACAACGGCGCCCGCCGCGAGCTCAACGACCTGATCCGGATCGCCCGGGCGGCGGGGCGCGAGGACGTCGCCACCCTGGCCGAGCTTCGCATGCTGTGGTTCCAGAACATCGCCCAGCCCGAGAGCGACGCCCGCGCGCAGTTGCTGAGAATGACCCGCGAGACCGCGCCGGCCCAACGCATGCGCTCGACCGGCGCGAAGCTGCTGCTGGCCCGAATCTACCGCAGGGAAGGCCGCGCCGCCGACGCCGACGCGCTGCTCGCCGAGATCGGCCGAAGCAGCGCCGCCTCCGGCGCCCACCGGCGCCTGATCTCGGCGCCCAACTACGTGCTTCAGGTCCAGGACCCGAACGATATCAACGACAATAATGGCGAGAGCATCCCGACCGCCAACGTCCTCTCGCGCATGTCCGACAATTTCGAGGACAAGTGGATCGACGTCGGCTTCTGGATCACGCCCGACGGCCATGTCTCGGATCTCGAGATCGTGCGCGACAGCAACGAGAACGGCTGGGCCGATCCGCTGCTCGAATCGATCCGGGGCCGGGTCTATTCGGCGGCGGCCGAGCCGACCTATCGGCTTGAGCGCTACACCTACACCGCGCCCTACGAGCGGGTCACGGGCACCAACATCCCGCGCCGCTCGCGCCGCGCCCGGGTCGAGTATCTCGATCTCACCCAGAACGAGCCGCCACCGGTGCCGCCGGCCGCTGCTTCATCCTCTCATCGGGAGTAAGGCCATGCTGCTCGCGCTGATGATCGTCTCCGCCGCGGCCCAGCCGGCCCCCCAGCAGGCCCCGACGATCGTCGTCACCGGCCAGCGCATCCAGGATTATCGCGACCGGCTGGCCGCCTGCCTCGCCCGCCACTGCCCGACCGACGAGGACGCGGACGCGACGCTGGCGCTCGCCGAGGCGCTGCTGATCGAGGGCGAGTATCGCGAGAGCCGCGACATCGTCCAGGCGTCGCTCGGCCGCAACCGGCGCAACGCCGCGGCCTTCCCTGAGCCGGTCTCCGACCTCTACCGCGCCCATGCCCGGCTGTCGCACCATCTCGGCTTTGCCGACGACGCGCGCCGTTCGACCTTCGGGATCCTGAACGCGCTCCAGGCGGGGATTCCCGAGGAGGATTACCGCCACTTCACGGCCCGCTTCGAGCTCAGCGAATATCTGATCCAGTCGGGCAATATCGTGAGCGCGCGGCGGGAGCTGGCGCGGCTGCGCGAGGCCGCGCAGGAGGCCGGGCGTGACGACGTGGTCGCGCTGGCCGAGCTTCGCGGACTGTGGTTCGATTATATCGCCGCCCGCTCCGGCGAGGAGGGCGGCCGCGACCTGGATGCGAAACACACGCTGGCGCGCATGTCGCAGCTGGCCGAGCCGGCGCAGCGGATGCGAATGATCGGCGCCAAGATCCTGCTTTCGCGGATCCACCGGATCGAGGGACGCCCGGCGGAGGCCGATGCGCTGCTCGCCGAGATCGGGCGCAGCGATGCCGGCCGCGCCGGGCGGCGCCTGCTCTTTTCGCCGCCCTACGAGCTGGTCGAGCACCAGATCGAGCCGATGGCCGGCGCGATGTCGATTCGCGAGCTGATCAGCTTCAGCAGCGGCTCCGGGCAGACGCCGGACAATTTCGAGGGCAAATGGATCGACGTCGGCTTCTGGGTGATGCCGGACGGGCATGTCTCCGGCCTCGAAATCCTGCGGCAGGGTAGCGATCCCGATTGGGCGGACCCGCTGATCGATTCGATGCGGGGCCGTCGCTACGCGCCCGCCGCCGAGCCCAGCTACCGGCTCGAACGCTATACCTATACCGCCGATTACGAGCAGGTTCTGCGCACCCGGATCCCGCAACGCTCCCGCCGGGCGCGCGTCGAATATATCGACCTTACGACCGAAGGCGCGGCGCCGGGACCGCCCCCCGCGGCCGACGCCTCGTCGGGCTGACGCTCAGCCGCGGCGGCGGATGACGAGGTTCCTGATCTCGGTCATGTCCTCCATGGCGAAGCGGATGCCTTCGCGGCCCAGCCCCGAATCCTTGACCCCGCCATAGGGCATGTTGTCGACCCGGTAGCTCGGCACGTCGCCCACCACCACGCCGCCGACCTCCAGCCGGTCCCAGGCATCGAGCACCTGGAAGAGATCGCGGGTGAAGATGCCGGCCTGGAGCCCGAACTTGCTGTCGTTGACGACGTCGAGCGCGGCATCGAAGTCGTCGAAAGGGATCAGGAAGGCGACCGGCCCGAACGCCTCCTCGACGTTGAGCTTGGTCGCCGGATCGACATCCTCGAGCAATGTCGCCTCGAGCATCGCCCCCTCGCGCTTGCCGCCGCAGAGCAGCCTGGCGCCCTTGCCGATCGCCTCCTCGATCCAATTGTCGAGCCGCTGCGCCTCGTTGACGTCGATCATCGGGCCGATGAAGACCTTGCGGTCCTTGGGATCGCCGGCGACCAGCGTCTTCGTCTTCCTGACCAGCATGTCGCGGAAGCGATCGTAGACGTCGGCGTGAATCAGGATGCGCTGAACGCCGATGCACGACTGGCCCGACTGATAGAAGGCGCCGAAGATCACCCGCTCCAGCGCGTCGTCGAGATCGGCGTCCTTGTCGACGATTACCGCCGCGTTGCCGCCGAGCTCGAGCACCACCTTCTTCTTTCCGGCGCGCGCCTTGAGGTCCCAGCCGACGGCCGGCGAGCCGGTGAAGCTCAGCAGCTTCAGCCGCTCGTCGGTCGTGAACAGATCCGCGCCCTCTCTGTGGGCGGGGAGGATCGAGAAAGCCCCCTTGGGCAGATCGGTCTCCGCGAGCACCTCGCCCATGATGATCGCGCCGAGCGGCGTTCGGCTCGCGGGCTTCATCACGAACGGACAGCCGACCGCGATCGCCGGCGCGATCTTGTGCGCGGCGAGATTGAGCGGGAAGTTGAACGGCGAGATGAAGCTGCACGGCCCGATCGGAACGCGCTTCCAGATGCCCTGATAGCCCCTCGCGCGGGGGGATATGTCGAGCGGCTGGACCTCGCCGGTCATACGAACGCTCTCCTCGGCGGCGATCCGGAAGGTGTCGATCAGCCGCGTGACTTCGCCCTCGCTGTCCTTGATCGGCTTGCCCGCCTCGACGCAGAGCGCATAAGCGAGCTCCTCCTGGCGCTTCTTGAACCGGTCGACGCAATACTGGAGCACCGCCTGGCGCTCGTAGGAGGCCATCCGGGCCATCGGCTCCGCGGCCTCGACGGCGCCGGCGATCCCCGCATCGATGGTCGCCGCATCGGCCTGGGCGACCCGGAAGGCGACCTTGCCGGTGAACTTGTCGGTCACCGCGAGATCGGCGTTGGGCTGCATGGCCTCGTTGTTGAGATAGAGCGGATAGGTGTCCTTCAGCTTGACCATCTACGAGTCTCCGGCCGCCCCCTGGTTTAGCGCCCGCTCGGCCCACAGCTTGCGCAGCAGGGCCTCGCGTCTCGGGCTGAACCTGGCCACCGGCTCGTGCTCGCCCGCGCTGCCGAAATGGCTGATCAGCTCGCGCCCGTTCCACCAGTGAAGCGCGAAACAGGGCTCGTCCATGACGATCATCGGCCGCCCGTCGGGCGACTCGAGGTCGATCGGCTTGAAGTCCAGCGCGACCTGGGGCGCGGTCGCGGGACAGACGGCGAGCGACGTCCCCGCCCAGCGCGCGGCCACCGGGCGGTGGAGATGCCCGGCGATGATCCCGACGATGTTTGCCCGTCCCTCCACCACGGCCCTCAGCCGCGCGATCCAGGCCGCATCCGGATTTTCGGTCATCCACGAAAGGCCGGTGGCGATCGGCGGGTGGTGGAGAACGAGCGCGGTCGGCCTTTCGGGCGCCTCGTCGAGCCGCGCCTCCAGCCACGCGGCGCGCACGTCGCAGAAAGCGCCACCGTGGCGGCCGGGCTCGAGGGAATCGAGGACGAGGATTCGTACCGGCAGGTAATCGATCGCATATTGAACGAAGCCGTCCGCAGTCTTGGTCTCCGGAAAGGCCTCCAGCAAGGCGGCGCGATCGTCGTGATTGCCAACCGCCGGATGGACCGGAAAGGGAAGGCCGGCAGTCGCTTCGCGGAAGGCGGCGTAGGACCGGCCGTCGCCGGAATTCTCCACGATGTCCCCGGTGGCGAGCAACAGATCGGGCCGCGGATCCATTTCCATCAGAACCTTGAACACGCGGTCGAGACGCCGGCGGTTCAATTCATCGGGAATGCCCGCATCGAAGCCAAGATGGATGTCACTGATCTGGGCAAGGATCACGGCGTCGCCCGCCCGCGCCGGCTCGGCAGCATCGCTCGGGGATCCTTGTCCATGCCGCATTGGTGGCACATTGCGCGGGGCTGCGCCACCGGGCACACCGGCTCTATGGCCGTCGCCCCCCTCCCTCCCCGCACGACCGTTTCGGCAGCGGACGAAGGGCGCGGCGACTGGTCCCCCTCGAGCTGGCGCCGGTTCGAGGCACGCCAGCAGCCAGATTATCCCGATCCGGCCGCGCTCGAAGCGGCGGAACGCGAGCTCGCCGACTATCCGCCGCTCGTGGCCTTCCGCGAAATCGATGCGCTCCGGCACGTCTTGGCCGACGCCCAAAGCGGCCGCGCTTTCCTTCTGCAAGGCGGCGACTGCGCCGAAAGCTTCGCCGAATTTTCGATCGCGAACATCGACGCCAATCTCGCCTTGCTCGAAGAGATGGCGGAGCGGGTCGGCGCAGGCTCCGCCACGCCCATCATCCGCCTCGGGCGAATGGCCGGGCAGTTCGCCAAGCCGCGCTCGGCGGCGAGCGAAACGCGCGGCGGCGTCTCGCTTCCCGCCTATCGCGGCGACATCGTCAACGGCATCGCCTTCGATACCCGCGCCCGCCGGCCCGATCCGGAAAGGATGTTCCGCGCTTATGCCCAGGCCGCGGCGACTCGAAGCCGGATCGGGCCCGCCGCTTACACCAGCCACGAGGCGCTGCTGCTGCCGTTCGAGCAGGCCCTGGTCCGCAGCGATCCGGATACCGGCCGGCCCTACGCCACCTCCGCCCATTTCCTCTGGATCGGCGACCGCACGCGCTTCGCGGGCTCGGCCCATGTCGAGTTCGCGCGGGGCCTCGCCAATCCGATCGGAATCAAATGCGGCCCGTCGCTCGACGGGGAAACCTTGCTCGGCCTGCTCGAAACGCTCGATCCGGCGCGGGAGCCCGGCCGGATCACGCTGATCGCGCGCATGGGATGGGACCGGATCGAGGCCGCATTGCCGCCGCTGCTTCGCGCTGTTCGGGGCAGCGGCCGTCCGGTCCTTTGGTCGTGCGATCCGATGCACGGCAACACGATCCGGACCGCGCTGGGATCGAAGACTCGGCCGCTCGACCGCATCCTCGCCGAGACTCGCGCCTTCTTCGCCATCGCGGCGGCCGAAGGGGTGCGCTGCGGCGGCCTCCATTTCGAGATGACCGGCCGCGACGTCGCCGAATGCATTGGCGGCGGCGTGGCGCCGGGCGATCCCGACATGGCCGACCGCTACCACACCCATTGCGACCCGCGGCTCAACCCGGCCCAGGCCATGGCGCTCGCCGATCTGGCTGCCGGCTGCCTTGGCGAAGCCGCTTCCTCCCCGGCTTCGCCCAGGCGCCGCAGCGAGCGTCTTCCTTCCACCCCCTCACTCGGCTAGACCGCATTTTCGTTTTTCACTTTCGGGGAACCTCAAATGAAGCTCATCGCAACCGCTCTCGCCGGCGCCGCCCTGATCGCCCTGGCCGGCTGCAACCGGGCCCAGCCGGCCAACGGCAGCGCCGACAATGCGACGGCCAACGTCGCCGAAAACACGGCGGCCGCGCCAGCCGACGCCGGCGCCAAGCCGGCCGCAACGGACGCCGCGGCTCCGGCCGATGCGAGCGCGGCCGAAGGCGGCAAGCCGGCCGGCGGCGAGGCTCCGGCCGAGGATGCGACAGTCAATTCGGGCGAAGGCGGCAAGTAAGCGCGCATTTAAGGCGGCCCTTCCACGGGCCGCTCCCGCTTTCTTTCCCGGCTTTGCTTGACAGCGGGCGGCGCCCGCCCATATGCGCCGTCTCCGCTCTAGCCGGCCCCTTCGTCTAGCGGTCTAGGACGTCGCCCTCTCACGGCGAAAACACGGGTTCGAGTCCCGTAGGGGTCACCATTTCCATTGGATTAGCCTTTGTTTTCAACAGTTTGATCCAGCGGTTTGGCTAACTGGCTTTCACGGTTAGCCAAATCCAGCGCGACCAGTTTGCCTAGCGTGGCATCCGCGAGCCGTTCTTGGTCGGCGGCGGCGGTGTAAATCGCGACCTCCGCGTCGTTGCTCCACCCGCCGACTGACTTTATCCCCTGATTGCCGGCGCCCATGTCCGCGAGGCGGCGAGCGATGGCCTTACGAAGCCCGTGGGCCGAGCATTGCGGAAGCCCAGCCTCGTCGCACCATTCCCGCATCTTGTTACCGAAGCCCGCCGCGCTGAATGGCTTGCCGTATTCGGTGACGAGGAAGGTTCGCAGGCCAACCCGCTGCATCGCCTCGATCGCCTCGACCAGCTGGGGCGCGGCCGGCAGCCACAAGTCCTTTCCCGTCTTTCCCTGGCGGTAGTTGATCTTGCCGCGCTTCATCTGGTCGGGGCCAAAGAGGCGCGCATCCCCGCGGCGCTGGCCGGTCCAGAGGATGATCTCTAGCGCCAGTCGAGCGCGCGTTCCGAGTTTATGGTGCGACTGGTAGCGGGCGATTTCATCCTCGGTCCAGGTATGATAGCCGCCCGTTTTCTCGGTCTTGATCTTGTCCGCGTCGTCGACCGGGTTGCTGCCAATCCAGTGCAACCGCTTAGCGTGAGCGAACAGCCGCCGGAGCTGTTTCCTGAGATTGTGAGCGGCGACCCTCCCTCCCACGGTCCGATTGCCCTCCTGGCGCTTTCTGGAGCGCTTCAGGAGGATCGCCTCGATATGCTCGAAGCCGAAATCCACCACCATGTCGTCGCCGAATTCGGAGCGGAAGCCTTCGAGTAGGAGACGCCGCCGTTGCTGGTCTGCCGCGCCGCCGCCATGAAAGTCGGTGCTGAGGTAGTAGCGCGCCACAAGGTCGTTCACCGAGCCCGGAATCGCCCGGCCGCCGCCCACCTTCAACTCCCCCGCCTCGCAGGCAGCCAGCTCCTCTTTGAAGCCGGGCGTGTCGGGCGGGTTCTTGAAGTAGTAGGTCGGCTGGCCAGTGCGGCGATAGCGATAGCGGACCTTGCCGTGCCTGTCCCTGAATGACGTGACGTTGGGATAACGGCGGGGCTTCCTCATGACTGAAGGATCCTGTCCAGACGGTTGTGTGGGCCGGCGGGCGCCAATTCACCGAATTCAACCTTGATCGAACCATCTGGCGCGATCGTGTAGCCGCTCGGCTTCAACCCAGCCGCGACCGCAGCGCGCAATGCGCGGCAGGCGTCGGCCTGCTTGAATGCTGAGCGGCGGGCCGCCATCAGTCGGGGCGCGCAATGCGGAGCGCGGCGAAAACGTCGTTCTGCACATCATTGAGCAAAATCACTATCGCCGGTCCGCGCCTGCCCGAGGCCTGATTGTAAATTAGATGCACCACGTCCAGCCTCGGGTCGGAAGTCTTGACTGGCACCACCTCCCCTCCCCTGCCCGGCATCCAGATTAGGAAGGTGAAAGCTTCGCGGGGGTCGAACAGTTCGGCAGGGTCCCGGGTCGGCCAGCCCGACGGCGTCGTGGACGTGTGAGCGAAGTCCACGCCCGCTTGGAATGCATCTCCAGGGTGCACCCCTATCTCAATTAGCCGTTGCGCCACCGCCAGTTGCAGGACGTCTCGCAGATTCAGGAGCCCGGCAAGGCCCTTGGCCTGGGCTTCGGCCCCGCCAATAATCCGGAACAGCTTGCGGTGGGGCGAATAGTAGGAGCGCAGGGTGTTCGGTTCGTAGCCCGCCGCTACGGCAGCCTCACGAAGTGTCCACTTGGGGGTATCATAATCAATGGGCATCGTTGCCGACCTCGGTTGTTGAGGTCGCATCTACCCTACCTGATATGGTCTCGTCAACCCCTGCCGGGCAGTCGAGTCAGTGTGCGGTATCCTTCACGATCTGAATCTCGTGAATATGCAGCTTGGGGAAGTGCCGCAGCATCATAGGCCTGAAATCCACTCCCAGCTTTCTGAGACGTTTGACGTTGATCGTCGCCAACGCCCGCAATGATCGAACGAGCGAGGCAGCCTGGATCATTTGTGGCTGTAGACTAAGTATTTGCTGTTGAGTTAGGTCGTGTCCCGCCATCTCTCCGCTGACGTCAACCGGAGGGGGTAGCATCGCCATGAGGGCTTCCCGCTTAGCCTTATATTCCGCGAGACCCGCCCGCAGCGACAAACCCAGTGCCACAGCTTCTGAGAACGTCATGAGGAAGTCCTCCTCCTTGAGACGCATCAGCAGATTCTGCTCCGCATCGTTCAGATCTCGGATCAGCGACTCGCTCGAGCCAGCCTGCGCCGAAAACCCTCCGCAAATATCCATGTCGGATTCCGCGGCTAGATCGTCATCACTTTTGCCGTGGGGATTCAATTCAATTACCAAATTGTGGGCCTCGCTGGACAGTGAGGCGAGCTTGTATCCTATCTGATAAGCAGCATCTTGATGTCGCTGGGTTTCATCCCTTTTGCGGTGACGTTCAATGAGCCAGTAGCCGCCAAGCGCAACAATCACCGCCAGAAGTGAACCCGTCCCGGAAACCCAGTCGGCGGCGGTGCCCCATTCGATGCGGCTCCAATCGATCTCGCAACAGTTCATTGCTCCGCCTCCCAAGGACCACATATAAAAAGCCCCGCCAGCCGAGGCCAGCGGGGCGCGTTGCCGGGTCGAGGGAAACCCGGGCTAGGTGGCAATAGTCTGCTGAGCGCCCCATTTCTTTCGCCCGCTCCCGCGCTCGCGCTCGAACGGCGTCGGCTCGAATTGAGCGGCTTGGGCTTCACGGACCCTCGCCATGCCGGAGCCGCAGAGGCCCGACATTGCATGAAGGGTCAGCATGAAGGTGGTTTCCTCGCCTCCGCTGGTGAGCGCTACGAGGAACCCGCCGCCTTGGGGGTCAACCCTCGGCGGCGTGGCCACAAAGCCGATCACTGCTGGCGACCGTCGATCAGCAGGCGGCGGGCGTCGGCAACGGCAGACTCCATATGCTCGTCGTCCAGCGAGATCGCCGCGATTTCCAGTTTGATGAGCAGGGCTGCGGTGTGCGGCGCGGGAGCGGACATCAAGGCATCGCAGGCTGCCTTATAGATCGGGTTATGGGCGGACGCTTCATTAAACAGCCGATCGGTCTGGAAGCGTTCGTTAACCTCAAGAATCTGGCGCTGATAGGCGTCGAACTCGTCGGCGGTGCGCGCGACGTCGATCCGCCCCTCGCTGCGGCCAGTGTTGTAGGCGCGAAGCCGAGACTCCACGTCTTGCCGCTTCATGCCGATGCCGAGCCGATAGTCTTCGAAATAGCGGGCGATCCTGGCGGGCCTGTTAGCTTCTGCCGCTTCGTCGGCGCGCTCGGAACGCCCCCAGAGGCGGTCATGGTCGCTTTCGACCTCTCGAAACGTGGCAAGGGCTTGATCCCAATCACGCCGATCCGGCGCGGCGCGGCCTCGGTTCCAGTTGTAGGGCTCCTGCGAGAATGCGGGTTGCGTTGCCATCGTATCTCTCCTGTCGGGGTTTGCGCCGCTCACGGCGGCGGCAGGGAAAACGCTCGCGCCGATGATCGGAGCGACGGCAATGGCGCCCAGAACGGCGCGACGTGTGCTTTCTGCGGTCATGGTGGCTTCTCACTGCTTTGGCCTTCTACAGCCGCTCCCGGTGTCAGACCGGGTGCCGGGAGAGTAGAAGCCGGCCAGTGAGACCGGTGGGACGTTTTCCCCCCGAGGGGGTATTGTATGTGCGCCCCGCTCCCGACATAATGCGTCGGTCAGCGGCGGACGCCAGTCCACCCTGTTCTTTCGGCGATGATCCGTTGGCGCGGCTTCACCGCCTATCACTGGTCCGGGCTTCTACACCCACGGACACATTGCCTTAGATCGATTCGCGGTGCAAGTTTCCCCGAAAGGGGAAGCAAGCGCTTGCCCCCATGTTCCCATTTCGTTCACTGTCGCCCGATGGCCGAATCGCCCCTCCTGTCGGATCAGCTAAGGGACAAGGCGCTTCTCGCCCTCGAAGACGCTATCCAGGAATGTCGCTATCGGACTCCGCGCCCGTCATTCGCGGTGCGCTTCGCCCTCGCCTATCTCTGGGTTTATTCGGGCGGGGATCGGCGGCCTTTCGACGAGTTATGGCGGGCGATGCGAAGCGAGAAGACTCCGTGGAGTTTCAGCGGCGCGGATATGGCGTTGCTCCGCATCTATCGCGTGCTTGGGCTTGAGCGTCCCGGTGCCGTCGGGAGTCTGTGCTGGCGGAGCTGGGAGGCCCACGAGGGCCACGGCGGGGGCCAAGATTGACTCTGCGCTTTCCGCCGCGACATCGACAAGCTTGCGCCCGGCGCCCGGCGGTATATCCGTTCGCGGGAAGGGAGACGTGGCGATGGCGGATCAACCCCCGGCCGAGTTTCACTGGAAGATGAGCGACCCAGACGCTGACGGCAACGTGTGGCTTCAATGGACCGACGAAGGCGGCTCGTCCAACCTCCTGATGCTCGGGGCGCAAGCCGCCGTTGCCGAGTGCATGGCGGACTGGCTCGGGCGGATCGACTTCGGTAACTAGCCGCGGTGCCGATTGTCCCGACCCCCGCTGGCTTCCCGGTCGACGCGCTGAGCGCCGCCTATCGGCGATGCGTCGAGCTCGCGCAGCCGTTCGTGCTCAGCATCGGCGGCGAGCTTCACGCGCTCGCCCTTCCGCCGGATCACGATATCATCCTGTTCAACCCGCCGCTCGAGTTGACCCCGGACGTGCTTCGGATGGTGCTGGGCTGATGTGCAACCGATTCCGCCAGACGAAGACGCGGGCGAACCTTTCGCAGATTTTCGGCGCCCGCCCCCTGGTCGATCCGCCCGAGCCGCGAACGGACATATTCCCAAAATACTCCGCATGGATTGTCCGCAAGGAAGCCGGCGAGCGCGTTCTCGATTACATGCCCTGGGGGATTCCGCTCGCCATGCGGGGGACCAAGGGTCAAATGCTGGCGCCTAAGCCGATAACGAACGTCCGCAACCTCGAAAGCAGCTTCTGGCGCTCCACGATCGCCAAGCCGGAATGGCGATGCCTGGTGCCGTTCACGTCCTTTGCCGAGCCGAAGCCGGGCAAGGATGAGGGTGGAAAGCCCGCGTGCTGGTGGTTCACGCTCCCGGCAAGCGAAGTCGCCGCCTTCGCCGGCATCTGGCGCCCCTCCGAATGGGGCAATGTGTTTTCGTTTCTGACGTGCGAGCCTAACCCGCTCGTTGCGTCGCTGCATCCCAAGGCCATGCCGGTGATCCTCGATCCGGGCGATTATGACGCTTGGCTAGATGGCGAGACGGCGGAAGCGTGCGCCCTCGCCGCCCCCTTCCCCTCGCAGTTGATGGCGGTGACGTGACCCCCGAGCGCGAACGCTGGGCTTGCGCCCAAACTCTCATAAACCAGCACGGCCGGCGCGCGGTCGGCGAGGCCAATATGCGGATACAAGAACTCGTCGAGGCCGATGATAGGGCGGGGGTCGAGTGCTGGCTGGATATTCTGGCGAAGATCGCCACGCTTCTCCGCGAGCGGGAAGATGTCGACACTCTCCAGTGAGATTAGGCCGCCAGCCGCTCGTCAAAGGCATCCGGATTCGCTCGCACCTCGCGGAGAAGCGCATAGGCCTCGGCCAGCGTCGGCGCCAAGGCGCGGATGCGATGGGCGTGGCGCAAATTCGAAAGCCCGGAGTGAATGACGTGCGCCGGCTGGTAGCATTCGCATTCGAGGAAGCCGGCCTCGGCATTGATGCCCCGAAAGCGCTTCACGACTCCAGTGATCCTGCCATAAACCGCGCGCGGCCATGCCTTTTCGCGGTCGCGCACGTCGAAGGTGAACAGGTCGCCCTCCCTTATTTCTGTGTCCCGGCCGACATCGACAATCGCGAAGCTGTAGCCTGAAGTGAGAGGCGCCATGCACCCCCCGACCAGGCGAATGACGTGGAACCGGCGCACGTCCCACAGGTCGAAATGGCGCAGCCAATGGTCGCGCTTCGGCGGCATCGACTTTCCCGGCGCCGGAGGCAGGGGCGCGCCGAACGACATTGGGCCGGATCGCACGACGGCGGTGCCTTGGGGATAAGTCGCGAGCGGCGCCGTCCCGTTGGCGGCGCGCGGCTTCGGAGCGGTGAGCGCGTGCAGCGCCATGCCCGCGCCGACCACCGTGGCGGCGACGATCGCTGAGGCGAAAAGCGACCCGACCCCTATGGCCGCCAGCGCGCCAGGCAACAGATAGGGCGCGAAGACGATCACCGCGACTGCCACCACAACCGCGACGACTTTGAGCACCTTCCCCACGCTAAGCCTCCTCTCTGACGACCATCGGCGCCCTAGAAATTCGCGTGCTAGGCGCGGCAGAACTGAGGCCAATCGCCTTGAACGCCATTCCCACCGCGAGCGTGAGACCCGCGGTGAGCACGGCACTCGCCACGATCGCAGTCATCCCGACAAAGCCGAGGCCGGCCACTATCGAGAGGCCGCCGGTCGGCGCCGCAAGAACGGCTAGGGCTACGACGGCGGCGATCGTCGCGACCGTCTTGAGCGCCTTCCCCATGCTATCCGTTTCCCTTCATTCCCACGGCTTTTTGCCCGACGCGCCATCGACTGCGCGGCCCGCGCCGCGAGGCAGGATCTGCGATTGCTGGGTGAGCCGCATCGAGCGGGCGCAGGCCGTCAGCGCGCGCGTCTCGCGCTCAGCCATCGCCAAAAGCTTATCAAGACGGGCCAGCCCGCCATCCTCGTTAATCCACGCGGGATCGAATGCGGCGATCTGGCGGGCCATTGCATCGGCTCGAGCCTTGTGTCGGCAATAGGCGACCAGGATTGGATATTGAGCTCGCGAGAACCAGCCACTTGGCATGGTGCCGACGACATCGCGCCAGACAGTGCCCTCATTATCCCCGAGCTCGGCAGGCGGCGGCGGCCGGCGCGCCTCGATCAAGACCGGGGCGACGGAAAGGGCTGAGGTGGATTTACGACCGCGCTGGCGCATCAGAATTCTTGCCGATTAGAGTTTGTGGCTGGGGGCGGCGGTGTCCGCTTCCCAGCAATGTGAAGAATCTCCCGCCCCCCTCGGCCCGTTGGCACGCTGGCGGGTAGATGGAACCCCGCCAGCGCACCTTCGGCGCTCTCCGCGTGAGGCTTGTCCGCCGCGGTGAGCATGGGATCAGGCGACATTGCCAAAGTCGCCATAGATCAGCGCCTCGGGGCGCTTGGCGGCGAAGCCGATCCGCTCTTCCCCGAGCACAGTCACGAGGTTCTTCGTGAAGTCGTCATTCACGAAGCCGACCTCGACGCGGGCGGACCAACGATCATAGAGGGTCTGGGCCTTGAACGCGCCGACCAGGAACTTGTCGACGGTCATGGCCTGGGTGGTGACGACGGGCAGACCGAAGAGGCGCGGCTCCGCAACGACGCCCGGATCTCCGAGGATATACTTGCCCTCGCCATCCTTCAGCAGACGCATCCTCCACCAGTCGGAAGGGTGCAGCACCACACCGTCCGGCGGAATGTCGGTAAGCGATGCCTGCAAGATCGCGAGCGCGATGGTGTCGATCTCGTTTTCCGTGGGGTCGGGGCTGATCGGTGACGCGTAGGCCGTTGCCAGCGCCGCCATGCCTTCGAGGTTCTGCCCGGTGCCATCGCCGAACAGAAGCTGCGCCTCTTCCACCAATGACAGCCCATAAAGCAGCTCATCGTCGATGATGGAGCGAAGCTGAGGCACGTCTTCCAGAACCTGCCGCGAGGCCTTCATCCAGTGGGCGATGACGCGCATCGGCACCGTTTCTAGGTCGAATTTGATATCCGATTCCGGCTTGGTCGCGCCTTCGGCAACCGGCGCCGCGCTATTCGTCCGGCCGGTCTGCTTGGGATATTCCACCGAGCCGCTGGTCGCGTTCACGACCGTCAGCAAGTTTCGGATCGTCAGGCGCCGGCGCGGCAGGGTGGTCGCCGTGTCGGCTTGCGGCACGATCAGATCGCCGACCGATCCCGCTGCATCAGTGGTGAGCGAGGTAAGGGACGCCTTCACCTCCAGTGAGGCCCGGTCGCCTCGCGTCATGCTGGCCAGGCCGGCGCCTTTTGCGTCGACGAACTGCTGTCCAAGGGACGCGCCGACGTGCGTGCCGTCCCCCCCGCCTCTACGGGCGAGCTTCTGCTCGATTTCATCGATCCGCGCGGCGTTCTCGGCCGCCCTGACGCGATGGTCGTCGATGTGACTCTTGATTTCGGCCGCAATCTCTTCGACCGACTGTCCGTTGTAGCTCATTGATTTAATCCCCAGCCCTCGCCAGCAACGCGGCGAATTGCTTCAATTCAGCGACCTCTTCGGCCTCGGCCAGTTCGGACGGATCCTCGCCAGTCAGGGCTTTCCACGCCGCAGCGGCACCCGCTTTGGATCGACGGCTCGAAAAGCCCCATTCTCGGAGGGTCGCCTCAAGGTCGCGGATAGTCTTGGTCATGCGCGCACCTCGACGGGCGGCCTGAGAAGGCCGTTCAATCCGTCGCCGGTCCGCACGTCTCGCGCGTAGTGGGCGGGTATCGCGTCGAGCATCTCACTCGTTGCGATGTCCTGGAAGGTAATGCAATACCGCTCCAATGTCAATGCCCGGCCCTCTTTATCTCGGCGAGTAGCTGGTCGCCGCCCGCCATCGTGAAGTCGGCCTGTCGCTGCAACCATTCGACGGTTGCCGAGACGCCGGCCGCCCTCAGAAGCCGCTCGATCAAAGCGACTTGCATCGCCGTCACGGCGACATTCTCCGAAACGCCGCCGACCATCAGCCCATCAATCCAGGCATGGGTCCGCTTGAGTAGGTCGAGCATCTCAGCGCGCTCGCCTTGCGTCGGTTCGATCATTTCAATTCTCCTTCACGATTGCGATGACGGTGAGCCCTGCCAAGGCGCGAGCGAGGATGATCCGCTGGGATCGGCTGACACCGCAGTCGCGCAGGCGATGTTCCACCTCGCGGACGCCGAGGGGCCGACTGATCTCGTCCAGGAGGCGCAGCACCTCGGCGCGGACGGCGGGGGCCGCGCTCGCTAAGTGTTCCGGCTCGATCATGAGCCGCCCCTTGCGGGCGCGCGAAGCTGCGCCAGGCGACGGGCTCGCCACCGTGAAGTGCTATACCACTTGCCGTGGGGCTGCTTGCTCATACCGCGGCCTTTCGGCTCGCCGATGGGCCGCCCGCTATTTTGCCCCCATTTTCCTCTGAGAATTTCGGCTCGGTTCCGGTGCCTGGGTATGGCTTACTTATAAGCACTACCCCGTCGGTAGCAGGGCCGGCCGGCGTTCTTGGCAGTTTTCCGTCAGTGTCTGCTACCGCATTGGTAGCAGCGGCGACCCTGCTTGCTACGAACGCGGTAGCAGCACGGGGCTCCCCTGCTACCGCATCGGTAGCGTCGATTTGCGCTTCCGGAGTCCAGTCAAGGTATTCGTTTGTCGCCTTGATCGGGCGGCCAATGCTGTCCGTGGTGTTGACGAATGTTAGGCGATAGGTCCGCGCCAGCCGCTGCTTCCACTTCGCCTCGAGCCCCACGTCGACCAGCCCGCACTTGATAAGCTCGGCAATGGCTGGAGCGAAGCAGGCCTCGTTCTTGCGGTTGAGAGCGTGCGCCAGTTCCTTGAAGCTCAGTCCGATCTGCCCGTTATTGTAGCCGTTCAGCCGCGCCACGATCTCGACCAGGACGCAACGGGCCATTGGGTTGAGGTGGCGATAGGCTTCGCTCTTGATGACACTGATTGGGATGCCGGCGAAGCCAGCTCCGCGCGTGTCGGCGCGATGCTCGGCCTTCACCTTACCGCGCGCCACGGCAAACCTCGATCGAGTCAGGATCGCAGCCCAGAGCCTTTAGGGCCGCCGCGGCGGCTTCTACCGATGGATAGGGCGCCAATCGCGCGCCGATACGGCTGGCGCGCACGGCCGGCTCAACGAAGTTAACCAGCGAATCGATTGCCGCGTAACAGGCTCCTAGCTCTGGATGCGTCCCTTTGAAGAGGTCTGTCTCGCTCATGCGGCTACACTCTTCGCGGTCGCGGAGGCGGGCGTTACCGCCGTCAGCTCATGCTGATCGCGCCACCAATGCCGGGCAATGATTGGCGGGATTTTTTTGCTCGAAAGGTTAGACAGCCCGCCGGCGTCCCCAAAAGAAATTTCCAGTCGTTTTGCGTAGGTTTGCCAGCTTAAACCATTGAGACTAGCCGCTTCAGGCAGTCCCGTAGGGGTCACCATTACCGAGCGACCGGGAGCCACATGCGCGGCCTCGGGACTTAACCCGAGTGACTCGGCCCCCACAAAAAACTGTAACATTTCACGATCACAATGGCCTCTTGGGGGGCGGCCTGCGCTCGGCGGGAAAAAGCTGTGTCCGACGAAGTCGAGTTGAAGTTCGACGTCGATCCGGCGTGCGCGGAGCGGCTGCGCGCGGCCCCGGCGCTCGCGGCCGCCGAGCCGCGGGTCGAGCAAAGCGAATCCATCTATTTCGACACGCCGGACCAGGCGCTTCGCCGCGCCGGGGTTTCGCTGCGCGTGCGCCGCTCGGGGGGGAGGATCGTCCAGACGGTCAAGCGCAAGAAGGGCGACGCCGCCGGCCTGTTCGTCCGCGAGGAATGGGAGGCCGAGCTTAAGCGCTTCGGCCTCGATCCGGGGGCCTTCGCCGATCCCGAGGCGCGACGTCTGCTCGCCCGCTTCGACCGCGCGGCGCTCGCCCCGGTGATCCGAACGTCCTTCACCCGCACCGCCTGGCAGGTCGCCCATGACGGCAGCCGGATCGAGGTCGTGCTCGACGAAGGGGCGGTCAAGGCCGGCCGGCGCAGCACCCCGCTGAGCGAGATCGAGCTCGAGCTGATCGACGGCAAGCGCGGAGCGCTCTTCGCCCTCGCGAGCGAGATCGGCGTGGCCGCGCCCCTTTTCCTCGGAACGATGAGCAAGAGCGAGCGCGGCTATGCTTTGCTGGAGCAGAGCCTGGGGCGCCCGGCCAAGGCCGAACCGGTCGTGCTCGGCGGCGGCGACAGCGCGGCAGACGCCTTCCGCAAGACCGCCTTGGCCTGCCTTCGCCATTACCGGCTCAACGAGATGGCCCTGCTCGCGCGCCGCGATCCCGACGCGCTTCACCAGGCGCGGGTGGCGCTTCGGCGGCTGCGCTCGGCGCTGACCCTGTTCCGCCCGGCCGCGAAGGGCGCCGGCTATGAGCGAATCCGCGCGGAGCTGCGCTGGTATGCAAGCCAATTCGGGGACGCGCGCAACCTCGACGTCCTGCTCGCCGGGGCATTGTTGCCGAACGATGCCGCCCTGCGCGGGTCGGTCAAGGCCGAGCGCGAGCGCGCCTACGATGAGGTCCTGGCGACGCTCCGATCGGAGCGCGCCCGGGCGCTGATGCTCGACATCGCTTTGTGGATCGAGCTTGGAGGCTGGGCGCGCAGGCGCCGGGCGCTCGGCAAGGTCCGCGATCTGGCGGCGCAACGGCTCGATCGGCAGTGGCGCAAGGTCTGCCGGCGGGGTCCGGAGCTCTCCTCGCTCGATCCCGACGCCTCCCATTTGCTGAGGATCGACGTCAAGAAGCTTCGCTACGCGGCCGAATTCCTCGCCTCGCTCTATGCCGAAAAGGCGCTTGCGGGCCGCAGCCGCCGCTTCGTCGGCGCGCTTAGGGAACTGCAGGAAAGGCTCGGCGCGGCCAACGACGCCCACGTCGCGCGCGCGCTCCTCGCCCGCCTCGCGCCGGGCCGGGAAGCCGAGATCGTCATTCCCGACGTGGCGCGAGGCCCGGCCGAAGCCGCTTTTGGCAAGGCCGCGGCGTCCGCCGGCTATTGGCTGCCCGAAGGCTGATACGGGCGCGGTCAGGACGAGCTCCGCGGCGGTCTCCCTGCCCGCGCGGCCTGGAACCGGGCGAGCAGGGCGTCGGCCATCGTCTCCGCCTCCGCCGCGTCGAGATCGTGCATCTCGGGCGAGACCAACGCGCCCGATCCGGCGGTGTCGAGGAGCAGGTTCGACAGGCGAAGCGCGCGCTGGACAGGGCCGCGCATGACCCGGATCGTCTGGGTCTTCTCGTAAGGCACGATCCACATCCGGCGTTTGAGATAGCCGTCCGCGACGAACAGGGCGCGCTCGCCCAGCGCATGGCCATGCTTTCGCCAACGCAGAATCCCGATCAGCGCCGCGGCGAGCAGCGCCAAAGCGGCGAGGCCGAGCCAAGGCTCGACGAGAAAGGCCGCGGCCGCCGCCAGCGCCGCCATCGCCAAAGCGGGCGCGGACTGGCGGACCAGAGCGCGCCGCGGGACGCCGTGAAGCGCTTGTCGGGGCGGCGGCTCGGGAAAGCCGGCGGCGGCGAGCACCGGCAGGATCTCCGCCATCCGCGCGAACGGAGCGGCGACCTGCACGCCGCCTTCCTTGCGGTCGGCGCCGAGTGTCTGGAACGAGAGCCGGTGCCAGCCGAACAGCCGCGCGAGCGGCCCGCTCTCGATCAGCGCCACCTGCGCCCGGCGGATCGGGATCACCACCTCGGAGAGGGTGAAGAGCCCGCGCCGCCGTCTCAGGCCCGCCGCGGTCCTCGTCAGGGTGAAGCCGAAATCCCGGGTCACCGCCCGTCCGACGCCGGCCACCAGGCCGAGCGCGAGCATCATGGCGGCGAGGCCGAGCGCCAGCCGGGCGGTGATCAGGTGCGCCGCCCGGTCCGCGCGCTCGGGCGTGAACCAGTCGCTCCAGTTGAACAGGCCGAACTGGTCGAGCTGCTGAAGCGCGCCGGCGATGACCGCGAAGAAGACCAGCGAGAAGCCGAACAGTCCCGACAGGACGAGCCGCGGCAGGTCCATCGCGAACAGCACGGGCTCTTCGGGCAACGCCGCTTCGGCGTGCGCCCCAGCCGGCCCCGCCCCGTGGCGGACGCGGTCGCGAAGCGCCTCGGCGTCGGCCAGGGCGATCATGTCGAGCGTCCCTTCGTCCTTGGCCGCGCCGCCGGTCTCGATCCTCACGGCAGCGGTGCCGAACAAGCGGGCGAGCAGCTTCCGTTCGATGGCGATGTCCTGCACCCGGTCGAAGGGGATGATCCGGCGCTGGCGGCGAAGCAGCCCTTTCTCGATCACGATCTCCCCGGGCCCGATCGTGTAGCGGAAGCGCCACCAATAGAGCGCTGCGAGCACGGCCGCGAGGAGCAGGAAACCCAAAGCGAAGGTCAGCAACGGCGCCAGGTCCCGGTCGCGCACCGCCACCAGCAGGCCCGCGGCGCCGGCAAGCATCTGGGGCGCGGACTTGAGCCAGCGGGCGACCAAGGTCGCCGGATGAAGCCGCCGCGGGATCGGGTCCGGCGCGTCGCTCAAGCCAAGTCCTCGCGGATCTTGCCGCGGATGCGGTCGCGCATCGCCTCGGCATCGGCCATGGCGAGCCCCGGCAGGGGCACCGCGGCGCCATGGGTGCCGGCGGTGTGCAGGATCAGGGTGGCGAGCCCGAACGGCCGCTGGATCGGGCCCTGCGCGACGTCGATATGCTGGACCCGCGGGAATGGGACGATCGTCCGCACCCGGATCAACGTGCCGCGCCGGATCTCCAGCTCGTCCGCGCCCTCGCGATAGCCCCAGCGGCGATAGCGGCGCCGAGGCACGATCACCGTCGCGCCGAGGCCGAGGGCAAGCGTAGCGCCGGGCAAGGCAGAAGCCGGAATCCCCCACTCGCGCGCCGGCCGATCGAGGATCCAGGCTGCGAGCGCCAGCACCGCGGCGACGAGGCCCACACGAATCGTCAGCACCCAGATTTGCCGGGAATCGAGCCGCGTCATCTCTGGGACCTCCCCGCCCTCTTCGTCCTGCCGATGCTCCGCCACGCCCGCGCCTCCCCATTTCACCTTATGGTGACATTCCCGCGCGCAAGCGAATAGAGGCATAATCGGGCTTGTTGGGAGGATTCTCGGATGGCGTCACGATCTGTGCCGCGGGCATTGCTGGCGTTGGCGGGCGTGGTCGCGGCGGGGCTGCTCGTCTATTTCTTCCTCTTTCCCCATGGCCCCCGCGTGCCGGCCGTCAGGCCGGGGCCCGAATTCGATCCCGGCCAGTTCGTACAGGGCCGCCCGCGCCTCGACGTCCCCTTCATCGCCAGCGACATGCAGGTGGTCGACGCGATGCTGGCGATGGCCGCCGTCAGGCCGAACGATTACGTCCTCGATCTCGGTTCGGGCGACGGGCGAATCCTGATCACCGCGGCGCGAAGCAACGGCGCGCGGGGCCTCGGCGTCGACATCGATCCGGCCCGAATCCGCGAATCGAACGCCAATGCGCGCGACGCCGGAGTCAGCAACCGGGTCGCCTTCCGCCGCGAGGACCTGTTCCAGACCCCGCTCGCCGAAGCGGACGTCGTGACGCTCTATCTGCTGCCCCAGATCAACCTGCGCCTCAGGCCCCGAATCCTCGCCGAGATGCGCCCCGGGACGCGCGTGGTCTCCCACGATTACGACATGGGCGACTGGCGCTGGGAGGAGCGCCGCCGGGTCGGCAACGCGATGATCTACATGTGGATCGTCCCCGCCCGCGTCGCCGGGATCTGGACCCTGAGCGAGAACGGCCGGGACCAAGCGATGGTCCTCACCCAGGAATATCAGACGTTCGGCGGAACGCTCGGCGGAACCCGGGTCGAGCAGGGCCGGCTCACCGGCGACCAGATCCGCTTCGTCGTCCGGGGCGGCGGCGGAAGACGGGTCTACGAAGGCCGGGTGAACGGCAACGCGATGGCCGGCGAAGGCTGGCGGGCGGCGCGCTCGGGCTGAGGAAGATCGCCTCCCGCAGCAATTGAGTCGTCATTGCGAGCGTAGCGAAGCAATCCAGTGCAAGATCCGAGGCCCGCTGGATTGCTTCGTCGCTACGCTCCTCGCAATGACGATGCTCAGCCCTTGCGCAGCACCACCGACAGATTGTTGGCCGGCATCGGCGTCACCGATTCCAGCGCGAAGCCATGTCCCTCCGCCTCGGCCACCACGTCCTCGAGGTTCCGAAGCCCCCATTCGCCGTCCCGCGCCTTGAGGCTTTCGTCGAACGCTTCGTTGCTCGGCGCCGTCTCCACTCCCGACTGGCGGTAGGCGCCGTAGAGGTAGAGCGGCGCCCCGGGCGCGAGCAGCCGTCCGGCGCCGCGCATCAGCCCCTCCGTGGCCGCCCAGGGGCTGATGTGGACCATGTTGATGCACAGGATCGCGTCGGCCTGCGCCACCGCCCAGTCGCGCGCCCGAGCGTCGAGCGAGACGGCCGGCAGGAGGTTGAACAGCCCGGCTTCGGCCCGCCAGGCGTCGATCGAGCGCAGGGCGGCCGCCGCCGGATCGCTCGGCTGCCACAACAGCTTCGGAAATTCGCGCGCGAAATGCACGACATGCTCGCCGGTGCCGCTGGCGATCTCCAGCACCAGCCCGCGCGCGGGCAGCACGTCCCGCAGCACCTCGGCGATCGGCCCGGCGTTGCGCTCGACGTGCGGCGCGGATTGGCGGTGGTCGGTCATTCCGCCGCTTCGGCGGCCGCGGGCTCCTGCCAGACCAGCACCGGCTTGCGCGCCGCCAGCGTCTCGTCCAGCCGCCGCCGCGGAGCGAAGACCGGGGCAGCTTTCAGACTCTCGTCGCCCGCCTTGGCGCGCTCCGCCACGCTCCTTAACGCGCCGATGAACTGATCGAGCGCCGCCTTGCTCTCGGTCTCGGTCGGCTCGACCAGCATCGCGCCGTGGACGACCAGCGGGAAGTACATGGTCATCGGATGATAGCCCTCGTCGATCAGCGCCTTGGCGAGATCCAGCGTGGAGAGGCCGTTCGCGAAGCCGCGATCGCTGAACAAAGCCTCGTGCATGCACGGCCCGCTCGCGCCGAACGGAGCGTCGAGCACGTCCTCCAGGCGGCGCAATATGTAATTGGCGTTGAGCACCGCATCCTCGGCCACCTGCCTCAAGCCGTCGGCGCCGTGGCTCAGCATGTAGGTGAGCGCGCGGGTGAACATGCCCATCTGGCCGTGGAAGGCGGTCATCCGCCCGAAGGTGCGGCCGTGATGCTCGCCGGCGGTTTCCTCCTCGATCAGGACATAGCCGCCGTCCTGCCTTTCGACGAACGGCAGCGGCGCGAACGGCGTCAGCGCCGCGGAGAAAACCACCGGGCCCGAGCCCGGCCCGCCGCCCCCGTGCGGGGTGGAGAAGGTCTTGTGCAGGTTGATGTGCATCGCGTCGATGCCGAGGTCGCCCGGCCGCACGCGCCCGACGATCGCGTTGAAATTGGCGCCGTCGCAATAGACCAGCGCGCCCGCCTCGTGCACCGCCTTCGAAATCTCGATCATTTCGGGCTCGAACAGGCCGCACGTATTGGGGTTGGTGATCATCACCGCAGCAACGTCCGGCCCCAGCCGCGCCTTCAGCGCCGCTAGGTCGACGCGGCCGGCCGCGGTCGCCGGGATGTTTTCGACCCGGTAGCCGGCGAAAGCCGCGGTCGCCGGATTGGTGCCGTGCGCGCTCTCCGGCACGAGGATCACCTCGCGCGCGTCGCCCCGCGCCTCCAGCGCCGAGCGGATCGCGAGCAGGCCGCACAATTCCCCGTGCGCCCCCGCCTTGGGGCTCATCGCCACGCTATGCATGCCGGTGAGCTTGACCAGCCATTCGCCGAGCGTGGCGATCAGCTTCAGCGCGCCTTGCACGGTGTCGACCGGCTGGAGCGGATGGATGTCGGCGAAACCCGGCATCCGCGCGACCTTCTCGTTGAGCCGCGGATTGTGCTTCATCGTGCACGATCCGAGCGGGAAGAGGCCGAGGTCGATCGCATAATTCTGGCGGCTGAGGCGGGTGTAATGCCGCACCATTTCCGGCTCGGAAAGGCCCGGCAGGCCGATCTCGCGATTGCGCTCCAATCCCCCCAATCTGTTCCCCGGCGAAGGCCGGGGCCCAGGGCTGGGGCCCTCCTGGGCCCCGGCCTTCGCCGGGGAACAAGAAGGTTCGATATCCACGCCGGTGCTCTGCGTATCCCCGATCTCGAAGATCAGCGCCTCCTCGAGCATCAGAGCGCGGTTGCCGGTGAAGGTCGCGGGGACCTCGGCCGAGGCCTCGGGCGCCGTCGGGCGCCAGCCGCTCTGGTTGATGCTCATCGATAAAGCTCCGAGTTCAGGATCCGCACCGCCGCAAAAGCCCTCTCCCGTGGGGAGAGGGTCGGGTGAGGGGTTCGGGACTCTCCGGATAGGCCGTAGCCCCTCACCCCAACCCTCTCCCCGAGGGAGAGGGAGCCAGGCCATGCCGCTCCCCTCATGCCAGCACTCCCTCGAGCGCCGCCGCGAGCGCCTCGACGTCCTCCTCGGTGACCGTCTCGGTCACCGCCACGACCAGCCCGTTGGCCAGCCCCTCCTCGTCCGGATAGAGCCGCCCGAGCGAGACTCCGCCGAGCACGCCCTGCTCGGCCATCGCCCGCACCGCGGGCCGCGCTTCCTTCGGCAGCCTCAGCGTGAATTCGTTGAAGAACGCCTCGTTGACCAGGCTCACCCCCGGCACGCGCGCCAGGCGCTCGGCCGCCGCCGCCGCTTTGGCGTGGTTGAGCGCGGCGAGCTGCCTCAGGCCCTTCTCGCCGAGCAAAGTCATGTGCATCGTCCACGCCAGCGCGCAGAGCACCGAGGAGGTGCAGATGTTCGAGGTCGCCTTCTCGCGCCGGATATGCTGCTCGCGGGTCGAGAGCGTCAGCACGAAGCCGCGCTTGCCTTCCGCGTCCACCGTCTGGCCCGCGAGCCGCCCCGGCATTTGCCGCACATATTTGTCGCGAGTCGCGAACAGGCCGACATAAGGCCCGCCGAACTGCAGCCCCACTCCGATCGACTGGCCCTCGCCGACGACGATGTCCGCGCCCATCTCGCCCGGGCTCCGACAAGCCCCCAGCGCCACCGGCTCGGTCACCACCGCCACCAGCAGCGCACCCGCCGCCCGGCACCTGGCGGCCAGCGCGGAAAGATCGGCGATTCGGCCGAGGATGTCGGGATATTGGACGACGACGCACGACGTTTCGTTGTCGATTTCCAGGGAATCGAGATCGGTGCCCGCCTCGAGCGTCGGGGCCCGGTGCACCAGCGCGTCGCCGGTGAACTTCGCCATCGTCCTTGCCACCGACACGTAATGCGGGTGCAGGCCCGAGGAGAGCACGGCCTTGCCGCGCCGGGTGACCCGGCCGGCCATGGCGATCGCCTCCCAGCAGGCGGTCGAGCCGTCGTACATCGAGGCGTTGGCGACGTCGCAGCCGTAGAGCCGCGCGACCTGCGTCTGGAACTCGAACAGCAGCTGGAGCGTCCCTTGCGCGATCTCCGGCTGGTAGGGCGTGTAGCTGGTGAGGTACTCGCCGCGCTGGATCAGGTGATCGACGCTCGCCGGAATGTGGTGGCGATAGGCGCCGCAGCCGAGGAAGAAGGGCACGTCCCCCGCCGCGACATTGGCCCGGGCCATCGCCCCGAGCTGGCGCTCGACCGAAAGCTCGCTGGCATGGTTCGGCAGATCGTGGATCGCTCCGTCGAGCCGCGCGGCCTCGGGCACGTCGACGAACAAATCGTCGATCGAGCCGGCGCCGATCGCGGACAGCATCTGTCGCCGGTCCTCATCCGACAAAGGTAGGTAACGCATTCGCTTCTCCCCGATTCCTCCCCGCGATTTCGCGGGGAGGGGGACCATGCGCAAGCATGGTGGAGGGGCCCCTCCACCGCCCTGCGGGCGGTCCCCCTCCCCTGCAAATGCAGGGGAGGATAAGAATTATTCCGGCCGCTTCATCGCGAAGCGCAGCCGCACATAATCGGCGCAGAACGTCCCGTCGGGGCGCCTCAGCGCCGGCGCGACCCGCGCCTCGACCGCCGCGGCGATGTCGTCGCGCTCCCATTCGGGCACCATCGCCACGTCCATCACCCCGGCGCGGAACGTACGCACCCATTCCGCGACCCCCCCCGGAAGCGGCGTTGGCCGGCCGATCAGCTCCGCCCGCACCTCGGAGAAGCCCGCCACGCAATAGAGCCGCGTGAATTCCTCGATGCCCGCATACCAGGCCGGGTCCTGCTCCGGCATCTCGTAGCCGCGCATCGAAAGCTCGTCCCTGAGCGCGCCGCGCAGCGCAAGCAGGTTGCCCTCCCCGCCCATCTCGCCGACGAAGCGTCCGCCCGGCCGAAGCGCCTTGAACACCCCGCTCGCCACCGCGTCCGCATCCAGCATCCAGTGCAGGGCCGCGTTGGAAAAGACCGCGTCGAACGCTCCGAACCGCCCCAGGTCCATCGCCTCGGCGTCGCCGACGAAGGCGTCGATCCCCCGCGCCCGAGCCGCCTCGACCATCTCCTGCGAGCTGTCGATGCCGATCACGCTCGCACCCGCCTCGACGATCCGCTGGGTCAGCGCGCCGTCGCCGCAGCCGAGATCGAGGATCAGCTCGCCCGGCTGGGGATTGAGCAGCCGAAGCGCCTCGTCCCCCAGCGCCGGAACGAAGGCGGCATTCCTTGCATAATCGGTCGGCGACCAGCGACTGGCGAGGTTCACCATGGCGAGCACTCCTTACGCGTTACCTGAAGGCAACCCGCGGCCCGCGATCCGGCTCCCGCCGTCCTGATCTGTGTAAGCCGGATTTTCAAAGCTCCTCGCAATAGGCCTTGTACTGCTCGGCGCTCATCAGCTCGCCGAGCTCGTGATTGTCGGCGAGCGTCAGCCTGAAGAACCAGCCTTCGCCTTCCGGATCGGTGTTGACCAGGCTCGGCTCGTCGACCACGGCCTGGTTGCCGGCGCTGACCGTGCCCGAGACCGGCGCGTAGACGTCGCTCGCCGCCTTGACCGATTCGACCACCGCCGCCTCGCCGCCCTTGGCCACCGTCCGGCCCGCTTCGGGCACCTCGACGAACACGACGTCGCCCAATTGCCCCTGGGCGAAATCGGTGATGCCGACGGTCGCCTCGTCGCCCTCGACCCGGACCCACTCATGCTCCCTGGTGTAGTAAACGCTCATGCGGCGGCTCCCTTGCGCTTGTAGCGATGCGGAACGAACGGCATCCCCGTGACGGTTCCGTTGAAGATCTTGCCCCGCGCGGCGAGGCGGATGCTCGTCCCCGGCTCGGCCGAGGCGGTCGGTACATAGGCCATGGCGATCGGTGCCCCGAGGCTCGGCGAGAAGCCGCCCGAGGTCACCTTGCCGACCTCGTTGCCTTCCTCGTCGACCACCAAAGCCCCCTCGCGCACCGGCTGGCGCCCCTCGATCAGGAGCCCGACGCGCTTGCGGATCGGGCCTGCGCTCAGTTCCTTGGCGATCCGAGGCCAGCCCGGAAAGCCGCCCTCCTCGCGCCGCCGCTTCGAAAGCGCGAAGACCAGGTCGGCCTCGACCGGCGTGGTCGAAATGTCGAGATCGTGGCCGTAGAGCGGAAGCCCCGCCTCGAGCCGCAGCGAATCGCGCGCGCCGAGGCCGATCGGCCTGACCTCCTCCTGCGCCAGGATCAGGTCCGCGACCTGCTCGGCGGAGACGGCGGGCACGGAAATCTCATACCCGTCCTCGCCGGTATAGCCCGAGCGGCTGATCCAGGCGCTGACCCCGCCGATCCGAAAGCCCCCCGCGGTCATGAAGGTCAGCTCCTCCACCCCCGGCGCGAGCCGCGCGAGCGCGTCGACCGCCTTCGGCCCTTGGAGCGCCAACAGCGCCTGCTCCTTCATATGATCGAGCACGGCGCCGCGCGGCAGCCGCGATTCCACCCATTCGATGTCGCCATGCTTGGTCGCGCCGTTGACGACGAGGTAGAAATGCTCGCCGCGCCTTGTGACCATCAGATCGTCGATGATCCCGCCCTCGTCGTTCAGCAGCAGCGAATATTTGGGCCTGCTATCCCTAAGGATGGCGAAATCGGCCGGAAGCAGCGCCTCGAGCCCCTTCTCCGCCTCGGGCCCGGCAATGATGATCTGGCCCATATGGCTGACGTCGAACAGGCCGGCGCTGGAGCGGGTCCACAGGTGCTCGGCCATGATTCCTTCATATTGGACGGGCATGGCATAGCCGGCGAAGGGCACCATCCGGCCGCCGCGCGCGCGGTGCCAGGAGTCGAGGGGAAGCGCTTGTTCGGTTTCGCTCATGCCGGCTCCAGCTAGTATCGCGGCCCGACCGCATCGCGATCGGAACCGTCATATACCCCCTCTGTCGCCGGGACCTGAGAGCTTTCCCCGCCGAAGCCCCGTGAGGCGAAGGAGGGTTGCACCGTCGGTGGCCCACCGTCGCCGAGGCTAAAGCGGGCGCTTTCCAGAGCGTCCTGTCCGCGCGGTCCTTTTGCCTGAGAGATTCCGGGGCGGTTGCTCCTTCGGCGCCCGCCAAAGCCCGTAAAGGCGAAGGCGGGCCTCTCCCGCGCGTCCATTCGGACCGGGCGGCCATGACGCAGGGGGGAGCGGGTGTCAATTGGCTGGGACGAAACGAACCAACCGTTTGAATGGCGCGTGGCTTCGAGCGGCTTGGCTAAGCCTAGCTAGGAAAGCGATCAGCAAATCCTTGCCCTACCGCTATAGCGTGCGCACAGTTCCCATTTCTGAGATACGGCCCGACGGCCGTAAAATACTCGCACGCCAGATCAATCCAATCCTCGGCGGAGTCGGACTGAGGTGACGGGACGGGAATTCCGTTCATCTGAACCTGCAGCATAAACGCATCAATTTCTCGGCAGACCCTCATCGTATCGAAGTATATTGAACTGAACTGACGAAATCTTTGGTCATGATGGGCCACATCAACAAACTTGTTCATGCGATGACCCAGCGTTTTCAATGGATCAGATCTTGGCCGCGAGGCACGGATTGTCATTCGAACGGTAACTAAGACCAAGATGAGGGCACCGGCGGGAATGAGAAACCAAGCCGAGGTAACGACAGCCAGAAGACCTCCCCAAAGCGAACTCAACCCCGACCGGGTTGCGGGGACATAGCTAGCGCCGTTGCTCCGCATAGTGGCGTAGTCAGTTGTCAGCATTGCGCCACCGACCACACCGAGTAGCGCCAATAACAGCGCCCCACCCGCCTTCAATATTGCTTTCATCGGGCGCATCCTAGGCAGTGCGCGCGGGGTCCGCAAAGCGAAAGAAGCGAGCCACCTCGGGCTTGATACCGCGAGGTTTTTCAACGACCGTCGCCCTTTCAGCCACTCAACCATGTCGGTTAAAAGAAGCTCTTTCCGGCAACCTCAATTCATGCTTTACCTTCGTCTATGGAACAAGCCACGAACCGATTCGCCCCCGGGGCGCTGGCCGATGAGTCCGCCCCGCCCCGCAAGCCCCAAGCCTCAGCGCCCGCCTTCGATCCGCCGCCGCTCCTCTCCGACGCGCTCGGCGAGACCTTGGCTGAAACCTTCCCGGAGGGCGCGCGCAAGCCGCGCCACGACGGCTGGACGCCCGAGGCCGTAGGTGTCTTCCTCCGTAGCCTCGCCGCCACCGGCGTGGTCGAGCATGCGGCGCGCGCCGCGGGCCTCTCCGCCGCCTCCGCCTACGCCTTCCGCAACCGCCGCCAGGGGCGCGCCTTCGCCAGGATGTGGGATGCGATGCTGATCCACCGCGCCCGCGCGCGGGTCGCCTCGGAATTGCAGGGCCGCTCGATCGCGGGCTGCGTCTCGATCCGCAAGCGGGACGGCGAGGTGGTCGGCGAGTATCATTATTACGATAACCGCCTGGCCATGGCGATGCTCACCCGGCTCGACCGGCTCGCCGAGCGCGAGGCGGCGAGCGACGCCCAGCTGCGCGCCCTCTCCGAAGATCTCGACGACTATATCGATTGCCTGGCGGAGGGCGGCGACGCCGATGCCTTCGTAGAAGCGCGCGCGCCCGCCGAAGCCGAGCCGGAGCCGGCGCCCCTGCCCGTGCCGGACGACGATCCCGAGCTGACGGCCTTCGCCCGCCTCACCGGCTGCTCCGATTATTCGGACGTGCCCGGCAACGAGATCGAGGTCACCGACCTCGATCCGTCGCGCCGGTCCGAATGGAGCCCGGACCAATGGATACGCGCCTTCCGCAGCGGCTTCTTCGCCTGGCTCGAAAACTATCGCTTCAGCGACGGCCATGGCGCGCCCGGCCCGGGCGCGCCGCTGGCCTTCGTTACGTTGCGCGCCGCGGCGGCGGCCGCCCTCAGGGGCGATTCCCCGGATCCAGCCAATCCGATGGAGATGAAGCGCCTCGGCCTGGCGGAAGACATAGAGATCGACGATCTCGATCTCGAGCTGGTCGGAGGATGGAGCGATGAGCAGCTCGCCCGCGGTTGGTGCAGCGGCTTCCTGCTCGAGGTGCCGCCCGAGCTGTGGGAGGAAGCCGCCGCCCTCATCGACGACGACGGGGACGAGCTATGACCGCCTCTTGGCAAGTCTCAACTTCCTCAACTTATTTCCCGCCATGCTCTGCGAAAAGGTACCGCGCGGCATGCCGGCCTCGGCATCTTCGCGCCTTTGCGTCTTCGCGTGAGGAAATTCTGCAGGACTCACGCAAAGGCGCGAAGAGGCAAAGGCTCAGAGGCCCTTCGCGACTGCCGTGGCCATATGGACGGAATTTCGGACTGCCGCGTCGCTCCACTTGTCGTCATGCCGGACTTGGTCCGGCATCCACCTTTCCTTCCCCTGCGAGGACGAAAGAAGCTGGACCCCGGATCAAGTCCGGGGTGACGGCAGTACTGGCGCGGGGAAACTTAGCGCGTCGCGTTGTAGCGCAGCTGGTCCTGGTCGAGCTCGAAGCCGATCAGCACCTCGAAGCGCGCCCGCTCGACCGCCGCCCGCACCGCGGGATCGGCCATCGGATCGACCGCGGCGTTGGGATCGCCGGCGCGGCGGGGGCGGGTGATCTGGTCGCGGATGTCCTCGGGCAGGGTCGCCGCCGAGCGAAGGACGTGGGTGGTTGCGCTTGCGCTGGTGCTGGTGCGCAGCTGGCCGTCGTCGAAGTGGATTCCGACGCGGCTGACGCGCTTGGCGACGATGTTGGTTCCGCCCTGAATGACGGTCGCGAAATAGGGCAGGGTCGCATCGCGCGCGCCGGCGGCGTCGCGGCGCCGGGCCTGGACGTCGAAGCTGATCTCGGTGACGATGAACTCGCCGCTGTCGTTGCAGGTGCCGCGCACGTTGGTGATCTGGGCGACCAGGTCGATCGCATCGGCGTCGCGGCTGTTCGCCGGATTGAAGAAGGTGATGTCGCCGGTCGGCGCGGCGATCGCCACCGGGGGGCAGGCGGTGTAGTTGGCGAGGATGCCCGTCGCCATGATGTCGCCTTCCTTCGCGCATCCGAAGAGGCCGAGAGACAGCAGGGCAGCGGCGGCTGCTTTGGACATGGAAAGGCGCAAAACGAGATCCCCAATGATGCTGGTGACGCCTTCCTAGCGCCGCCAGCCTTTCGTGCAAGCTGGCATTCGGATAGAGCCCCACCCATCTGAACGTCAAATGAGCAAGCCGCCACTCACCCTTCTGATCGCCGCCCCGCGCGGCTTCTGCGCCGGAGTCGACCGCGCCATCCGCATCGTCGAGCTGGCGCTCGAGCGTTACGGAGCGCCGGTCTATGTCCGCCACGAGATCGTCCACAACAAGTTCGTGGTCGACAGCCTCAAGGCCAAGGGCGCGGTCTTCGTTCCGGAGCTCGATCAGGTGCCGGACGGCGTGCCCGTGGTCTTCTCCGCCCATGGCGTTCCCAAGGCGGTGCCCGCCAAGGCGGCCGAGCGCGGGCTCAACTATCTCGACGCGACCTGCCCGCTCGTCTCCAAGGTCCACCGCCAGGCCGAACGGTTGATCGAACGCGGACGGCACATATTGTTCGTCGGCCATGCCGGCCATCCCGAGGTGATCGGCACGTTCGGCCAGGTGCCGGAGGGACGGATGACCTTGATCGAGACCGCCGCCGACGCGGAAACGCTCCAGCCCGCCGATCCCGAGAGCCTGGCTTTCCTCACCCAGACCACGCTTTCGGTCGACGACACGGCGGAGATCGTCGCCATCCTTCGCCGCCGCTTCCCCTCGATCGCCATGCCGCGCAGCGAGGACATTTGCTACGCGACCTCGAACCGCCAGGCGGCGGTCAAGGCGATCGCCGCGCGCTGCGACGCCCTGCTTGTGATCGGCTCGCCGAACAGCTCCAATTCGCTTCGCCTCGTCGAGGTCGCCGAGCGCGAAGGGGCGCGCGCGCGCCTCGTGGGGCGGGGCGCGGACCTGGACTTCGCCTGGCTCGAAGGGGTGCGCACGCTCGGCATCACCGCCGGCGCCTCGGCGCCCGAGCTGCTGGTGCGCGAAGTGGTCGACGCGCTGGCCGAGCGGTTCGAGGTGACCGAGGAGCCGGTCGAGGGAGTCGAGGAGCGGATGGTCTTCAAGCTGCCCGCGGGCCTGGAGGCGGCGTGACCGCTCTCTCCTCCGAGTCACCCCGGCGAAGGCCGGGGCCCACGACCACGGCTCAGCTCCAGCCGGGGGCCACGGTGTTCATGGGTTCCGGCTTTCGCCGGAATGACTCCCCGATCGCTTGCCGGAACAGCGCGTGACCGAGGTCGAAATCTTCACCGACGGCGCCTGCAAGGGCAATCCCGGGCCGGGCGGCTGGGGAGTCGTCATCCGCTCGGGCGAGCGCGAGAAGGAGCTGTCGGGCGGGGAGCCGCTGACGACCAACAACCGCATGGAGCTGCTCGCCGCGATCCGCGGCCTCGCCTCGCTGAAGCGCCCGTGCCGCGTGCGGCTCTACACCGACAGCAACTACGTCCGCGACGGAATCACCAGGTGGATCCACGGCTGGCTCCGCAACGGCTGGCGCACCGCCGACAGGAAGCCGGTCAAGAATGCCGAGCTCTGGCAGGAGCTGCTCGAGGCGCAGCAGCCCCACCGGGTCGAATGGCATTGGGTGAAGGGCCATAGCGGCCACCCCGAAAACGACCGCGCCGACGCCCTCGCCTGCGCGGCGGCTTTGGCTCAGCCGAAGCGGAGCGCGGAATAGGGGGCGGGGTCGATCTCCGGCGTCCGCCCGAGCAGCAAGGCGGCCGCAAGCCTGGCGGCGGCGGGCGCGGTCTGGATGCCGAAGCCGCCCTGCCCCGCGCACCAGAAAAAGCCGGGCTCGGCGAAGCCGTAGACCGGCAGCCGGTCCGGCGCGAAGCTCCTGAGGCCCGCCCATTTGCGCTCGACCGCCTGCACCCGCCAGTCGACCGCATCCTCAAACCGGTCGATCGCCAGCGCGACGTCGATCTCCTCGGGCGCGCAGTCGCACGGCTCGCACGGAGTCTCGTCGTGCGGGCTAAGCCACAGCCGCCCGCCCGGCTCGGGCTTGAAGTAGAACCGCTCCGAAGCGTCGATCACCAGCGGCAGGCGCTCCGGCGCGGGCGGATCGGTGCGCAGCTGGGCGATCGTCCTTCGGCAAGGCTGGATTCCGATCCGCTCCGCGCCGGCACGCTCCGCGACCTCGTCGGCCCACGCCCCCGCCGCGTTGACCAGCACGTCGGCCTCGAACGACCGCCCGCCCGCCTCGATTCTCCAGCGCCCAGCGCCGCGAGTCGCCGCGGTCATCGGCGCGCCGGTGATCAGCGCCGCACCGCCTTGCCTGGCAGCCTTAAGGCAGGCCGCGTGAAGGCCGGCGACATCGATGTCCGCGCAGCTCGGCTCGGCCAAGCCGTGATCCCAGCCCGGCCTCAGCCCTGGAATCGCCCCCTCGAGCGCGGGGCGGTCCATCGCGTCGAACAGATCGGGGAAGTCCGCCGACAGCTTCTCCAGCGCGCCCCTGCCCTGCGCGTCCGCGATGTGCACCGCGCCTCTCGGCCGAAGCCAAGGCGCGAGCAGCGGGCCCGACGCCGTGGTGAGCGGCCGGATCATCGGCCCGCCATAGCTCTCGGACCAGAAAGCCGCCGAGCGCCCGGTCGAGTGATAGCCCGGCTGCGCCTCGGCCTCGAGGATCGTCACCGACGCCGACCCGGCAATCTCGGCCGCGAGGCTCGCCCCGGCGATGCCCGCGCCTATGACGACCACGTCGCTCACGCAGCGCGCTCGTCCAAGAAGGCGTCGATCCGCGCCAGCGCGTCGTTTCGCACCGCATCCGCCTCGCGCAGGATCTCGTGCGCCGCCTTCGGAAACTCCTCCAGCCGAGCATCGGGAAGCAGCGCCGCGGCGCGGCTGATCTCGCCGTTGCTGACCAGACGGTCTTTCCCGGCGGCCAAGATCAATATCGGCAGGCGCACCGCGGCCAGCCGCTCGGCGGTGAAGGCGGAGGCGGCCGAGCGGAAGGCGGCGCGCATCCAGCCCCAGGTCGGGGCGCCGAGCTCCCACTCCGGCTCCTGGCGCCACCACCACAATTCGTCCTCGTATCGCTCGCGCGACCCGGTCAGGATTCGCTGCCGCTGGCCGCCCGGGACCTGAAGCGCCGGCGGCGCCTTCCACATCGGGATGTTGCGAAAGCCGCAAAGGGCCATCGTCTCGGCCACGTCGGGCGCCAGCCAGCCGGGTAGCGGCGCGCTGTTGACCCCGATCATCGGGGCGACGAGCACCGCCGCGTCGAGCGCCGGCTGCGCCTCCACCAGAGTCCGTAGCAGCAGGTGCCCGCCCATCGAATGGCCAATCGCGACGTGCGGACCCGCCGTGCCGCCGCGCCAGTCGGCGATCAGCGCCGCGCAGTCGTCGATGAGGGCGTCGAACGAGTCGAACCGATATCCGTCCCCCTGCGATCCGCCCTGGCCGCGCCAATCGAAGGCGGTGACGTTCCACCCGCGATCGTGCCAATGCGCGAAGGCTTCCAGATATTTCTCGATGAAATCGCCCCGCCCGCCGGCGAAGATCAGGCTGCCACGCGCCTTCCGGCGGCCCGGCTGCGGCCAGTCCATCTTGCGAATCGCCCAGCCGTCGGGCGCCGTCCAGGTTCCGAAACGAGCGCCTTGCGGGCGCGCGCGCCGGTGGTTCGGGGGATTTTCCATGCGCCCCGGTTACGGTTTCGAAAGGTCGGGCGTCTAGTGCCTGCAAATATGGCTAACGCGCTCTCCATGACCCTGCTCGGCCTGCTGGCGGCGATGCTGCTGGCGGCGTGCTGGTGGGACGTCAAATCGCGCACCATTCCCAACGAGCTCAATCTCGCCATCGCCTTGCTGGCGATCCCCTTCTGGTGGTCGATCGGTCTGCCGCTCTGGCCGGACGCCGCGATCCAGGTCGGCATCGCCGCGATCGTCTTCGGCCTGTTCTCCATCGCCTTCGCGATCGGAGCGATGGGCGGGGGCGACGTGAAGCTGATCGGCGCGCTCGCTTTGTGGCTGCCGTTCCAGGCGCTGGTGCTGCTTCTGGTGGTGATGTCGCTGGCCGGCGGCGTGCTCACCGCCGCGATGTATATCCGCCACCGCCTGAAGTCCGGCGAGGGTCAACTCGAAGTTCCGTACGGTCTGGCGATCGCATTCGGCGGTTTGTGGCTGATTAGCGAACGCTTTCTTAACCAGTTTGGCTGATGACTAGGGCCTGATTTTTCACTCAGGTCCCGCAGGGGAGGCGACACGCGCCATGGACGTTAAGAAGATCGTGCTGCTCGTAGGCGCACTCATCATTGCAGGCGTCACCGCCTTCATGGCCAAGAGCATGTTCACCGGCGCAGCCGCGCCGCAGGCGCAGGCCAGCCAGCAGGTTCCGGCCGGACCGGAAGTGCTCGTCGCGACCCGCACCTTGTCGGTCGGCACGATCATCGACCCCGAGGCGTTTCGCTACCAGCCCTGGCCCCAGGGCCTGGTCCAGCCCGCTTATTTCACGCGCGGCGAGGGCGTCGATCCGCAAAGCCTGGTCGGCACGGTCGTGCGCAATGAGATCACCGCGGGCCAGCCGCTGACCCAGGGGGCGATCGTTCGTCCGGGCGAGCGCGGCTTCCTCGCCGCGGCGCTCGGCCCCGGCATGCGCGCCGTGACGGTCGGTGTTTCCGCCACCAGCGGAGTCGCCGGCTTCGTCTTCCCGGGCGACCGGGTCGATCTCGTGCTTGCGCAGGAAGTCGAAGGCGGCGGGGACGGCCCGCCCCTGCGAGTCTCCGAGACGATCGTTCGCAACATCCGCGTCCTCGCGGTCGACCAGCGCCTCAACGCCCGCGACGAGCAGGGCAACCAGGTTCCGCAGACCGTCGCCACGGTGACGTTCGAGGCGACCCCCAAGATCGCCGAGAAGATCGCGGTCGCGCAGACCATCGGCCAGCTTTCGCTGTCGCTGCGCAGCCTTGCCGACAACAATGCCGAGCTGGAGCGCGCGATCGCGTCCGGCGAGGTGACCGTGCCTGAAAATGGGGATCCCCGGGCCGAGCGGCAGATGCTGCTCGCCGTCTCCAGCCGGCCGGTCGACGACAATACGACCTATACCGTCGGGGCCGATGTCTCGCGCTTCCAGCGCAGCACCGTTCCCGGCCGGGCGCGAGACAATAACAGCAACGGGTCCGCGTCCAACTCCTCGCCCAACTCGGCCGGAATTCCGGCAGCCGGTCTCGGACCGGTGGTTCGGGTCGCGCGGGGAAATACTGTGACCGTCGTTCCGGTGGGAGCCAGGTAATGAAGAGCAAGATCAGCATGAAGCGTGCCGCGCTCGGCACCGCGCTTGCGGCCGCCCTGGCCGCGGGGATCGCGGCGACCGCGCCGAGCCAGGCCGTCGCCCAGTCCGGCGCTGTCGCCCCCGGAAGCGACATCACTCTCTCGGTCGGCACCGGCCGGCTGGTGCGGGTGGGCGGCGCGATGTCCGATCTGTTCGTCGCGAACAACGAGATCGCCGACGTCGAGGTCCGCTCGCCGACGCAATTCTACGTCTTCGGAAAGACCGCGGGCAACACCACGGTCTACGCCACCGACCGTTCGGGCCGGGTCGTCTTCTCGGCCAGCGTCCGGGTCGGCCAGAACCTCGCTTCGGTCGGCCAGATGCTTCACTCGGCAATGCCTGAGGCGGACATCGTCGCCACGCCGATGAACGGCATGGTTCTCCTCACCGGGACAGTCGCCCAGCCGAACGACGCGGCGGAGGCCGAGCGCCTCGCCCAGGCCTTCGTCGGCGAGGGCACGCAGGTGGTCAGCCGGCTTCGGACGGCGACTCCCCAGCAGGTGATGCTCCAGGTCAAGATCGCCGAGGTGAACCGCTCGCTTCTGCGCGAGATCGGCACCAACCTCCTGTCGCGCGACAGCTCGGGCGGCTTCCTTTTCGGCATCGGTCGCGGCAATCCGGGAAGCTTCAATATCGCCCAGGGCCCGGCCAATCCGGCGACCGGCGTGATCCCGGAGACGCTGACCGGCGCGACGTTCAATTTCCCGGCGGGCGCGACCACGCTCGGCGCCGCCGGCCACCTGCTCGGGCTCGACATCCTGAGCACGATGAATCTTGCCGAAACCACCGGCCTGGTGACCACCCTGGCCGAGCCTTCGATCGTCGCCCTTTCGGGCGAAACGTCGAGCTTCCTGGCCGGCGGCGAGTTCCCGATCCCGATCTCGCAGTCGCTGGGCAGCGTCACCATCGAGTATAAGCAATATGGCGTCGGCCTCGCCTTCTCGCCGATCGTGCTCGAGGACGGCCGAATCCAGATGCGCGTCCGCCCCGAGGTTTCGGAGCTGTCCAACGAAGGCACGATCCGCCTCAACGGTTTCAACGTGCCGGCGCTGACGGTGCGCCGCGCCGAAACGACCGTCGAGCTTGGCTCAGGCCAGAGCTTCATGATCGCCGGCCTTCTGCGCAACCACAACACCAACACGATCGACCGCGCGCCTTTCCTCGGCAACATCCCGATACTCGGCGCGCTGTTCCGCTCAACCCGCTACCAACGGGCGGAGACGGAGCTGGTGATCGTCGTCACGCCTTATCTGGTGCGCCCGGTCTCGAACCCCGCCCAGATCGCCCTTCCGACCGACGGCCACCGCAATCCCGACGAGGCCCAGCGCCTGCTGATCGGTGCGGAGAATGACTCCCGCACCGGCGAGCAGCGTCCGGGCCCGACCGCGGGGCCGGGCCGCACCGTCGCCCCCGGAATCGGCCCCACCGGCGACGCCTCGCCGGCCCTGCCCGCGCCCGGCCGGAGCCCGGTTCGGGACCTCAGCGCCTCCGCCGCGCTTCCTCCGCAGCAGCCGCAGCCGGCCCGCTCGTCCGCCCAGCCCGGGTTCAACTTCTGATGGCCGCCGTCGCTCGAAAGGATAAGACCATGTCCCGCTTGATCAGCATCGCCGCGGTCTCCGTTTTCGGACTCGTCGTCGGCGGCTGCTCGACGCAGCCCGACCAGCTCGAGGTGCGCCGCAACTACAGCCTCTACTCGCTTCACCAGCCGGTGGTCGAGCGGACCAGCTTCGTGTTCGACGTCGCCGCCCAGGGCGACGGCGTTTCCGACGCCGAGCAGGGCCGGCTTGCCGCCTGGTTCGATTCGATCGGCCTTCGCTACGGCGACACGGTGGCGATCGACGGGGGCGACTACAATTCGGCCGGCGCCAAGCGTGACGTGGCGCGGGTCGCCTCGGCGCACGGCCTTCTCATCGCCGACGCCGGAGCGCCGGTGACCGAAGGCGCGGTTCCGCCCGGCTTCGTCCGGGTCGTCGCCAGCCGCTCGACCGCAAGCGTCGACGGTTGCCCGAGTTGGGGCGATCCCGGCATCGAGTCGCCGGTTCGCACCGGCACCAATTACGGCTGCGCGGTCAACACCAACCTTTCCGCGATGATCGCCAATCCCGAGGATCTGATCCACGGCCGCGAGCCTTCCGGCAACGGCGCCGCGCAGACCGCCGGGCGGGCCGCCCGTTCGTACCGCGAAAGCACGCCCACCGGCCGCCAGGGCCTCCCGGCCGCCCAAACCACTCCGCAGGGAGGCAGGTAAGACCATGAACGCGCCTTTTCACGCATCGCGCGCGGCTTCGCTCCGCGACCCGTTCAGCGCCTTCGTCACCGACGAGGAAACCGCCGAGCTGCTGCGGCCGATCGCCGTCGAGCACGGCTGGTCTCCGGAGAAGGTCAACAAGGGCGGCCTGCGCAACGCGGTCCAGACACTCTCGGTCTCGGCCAGCCCGTCGATCCTGTTCGTCGATCTTTCGGAGAGCGGCGACCCGCTCAACGACATCAACGCCCTCGCCGAGGTGTGCGAGCCGGGAACGGTGGTCATCGCCGCCGGCCAGGTCAACGACGTCCGCCTCTACCGCGATCTCGTCGCCTCGGGCATTCAGGATTACCTGCTGAAGCCCTTCTCGCCCGATCAGCTGCGCGACGCCTTCGCCAATGCGCAGATGACCATCTCGGGGCCGCGCATCGCCGAAAGCGGCATGGAAAAGCCCAACGTGATGGCCGCGGTGATCGGAGTCCGCGGCGGCGTCGGCGCCTCGACCATCGCCACCTCGCTCGCCTGGCTGATGGGCGACAAGGGCGGCCGCTCGACGGCCTTGCTCGATCTCGACGTCCATTTCGGCACCGGCGCGCTTGCGCTCGATCTCGAGCCCGGCCGCGGGCTGACCGACGCGATCGAAAATCCGAGCCGGATTGACGGACTGTTCATCGAACGCGCGATGGTCCGCGCCAACGAGAAGCTTTGCGTGCTCTCAGCCGAGGCGCCGATCAACCAGTCGATGATGTCCGACGGTTCCGCCTTCTACCAGCTGCAGGAAGAGATCCGTCACGCCTTCGAAGGCACGGTGATCGATCTGCCGCGGCAGATGATGGTCCACTATCCCCACCTTTTGGGCGACGTGCACGTCGTCGTCGTCGTCGCGGAGTTCACGCTCTCCGGAACGCGCGATTCGATCCGAATCCTTTCCTGGCTCAAGGCCAATGCGCCGCAGGCCCGGATCATCGTCGTCGCCAATCGTTGCCAGAACGGCATCCAGGAAGTGAGCCGCAAGGATTTCGAGCACTCGATCGAGCGCAAGGTCGACATCGTCGTGCCGTTCGATCCGAAGATGGCGGCCCAGGCCGCCAAGCTCGGCCAGCCGCTCGCCAAGGTCGCCAAGTCCGGCAAGGTGTCGCAGCCGCTCGCCCAGCTTCTCGCGCTCACCGTTGCCCAGGAGGCCGATGGGGCGGAGGAAGGCGGGGCGCCGAGCGGCGGCTCGCTTCTGGGCAAGCTCGGCAACTTCAAGTCGCTGGTCTCGAAAAAGCCCAGGGAAGCTTCCGCGGCGGCTTAGGCCGGCCGGCGAGAAGAGGGAGGCGAAATGCCGAGTTTCACGGTCATCATGCTGCTCGGCGGGGTCGTTGCCTCGGCGATGCTCGCGCTCTCGGCCTTTTCCGGGCCCTCGGCCGGCAAGCTGGTGTCGCGCCGCCTCGAGGATCTGCGCGAACGGCACAGCCGTTCGACCGACGTCGCTGCCCAGGCGCAGCTCAAGCGCATTTACGCCCAGCGGCAGAATCGCGGCGACGGCTTCGCCAAGCGCTTCATCCCCAAGCCCGCCTTGCTTCAGCTGCGGCTGAGCCAGACCGGGCACAATTGGACGCTCGCGCATTATGTGCTCGCCTCAGCGGGCCTGGGCCTCGCCACCTTCGGCGGCCTGGCCTTCAAGGGCCTGCCGCTGATGCTGGCCGTCCCGCTCGGCCTGTTCGCGGGCGTCGCCATTCCCCATTTCGTGATCGGCAAGCTGGTCCAGCGCCGGGTCAACAAGTTCACGGCGCGCTTCCCTGACGCGATCGAACTGATGGTCCGCGGCCTGCGCTCGGGCCTGCCCATTTCCGAGACCGTCGGAATCGTGGCGGACGAGCTTCAGGCGCCGGTCGGTACCGAATTCCGCACCGTCGCCGACAAGATGCGGATCGGGCGGACGATGGACGTCGCGTTGCAGGAAACCGCGAACCGCCTCGGCACCGCCGAGTTCCAGTTCTTCGTCATCAGCCTCGCGATCCAGCGCGAAACCGGCGGCAATCTTGCCGAAACGCTGTCGAACCTGGCGGACGTTCTGCGCAAGCGCTCGGCGATGAAGCTGAAGATCCGGGCGATGTCGTCCGAATCCAAGGCCTCGGCCTACATCATCGGCGCTCTGCCGTTCATCGTCTTCGGGCTGATCTGGTTCATCAACGGCAAGTATATGCAGAATTTCTTCGTCGACGAGCGGCTGATGATGGTCGGCGGCGGCGGCATGGTGTGGATGGCGATCGGCGCCTTCATCATGGCCAAGATGATCAACTTCGAAATCTAGAGGGACGGGACTGATTATGGTGACGCACGGCCCGACGGTCATGGGGATCGATGTGGTGATGGTGGCGAGCTTCCTCGCCGCCATCGCCACCTTCTCCGTGCTCGTCGCCATCTATGCCGCCACCACGGTTCGCGACCCGATGGCCAAGCGGGTCAAGGCACTGAACGAGCGCCGCGAGCAACTCAAGGCCGGCATCGTCGCGTCCACCACCAAGCGGCGCAAGACGATCACCAACCGCAACGAGATGGCCGACAAGGTCCGCAACCTGCTGTCCTCGCTGAAGATGCTCCAGGAAAGCCAGGTGGTGAAGGCGCAGGCCAAGCTGATGCAGGCCGGCGTGCGCTCGAAGGACCTCGCCTTCGTCGTCATCTTCGCCCGGATGGTGCTTCCGATCGTGTTCGGCATCGGAATCATCACGCTCGTCTACGTCATCGATTATTTTCCGCTGTGGGGGGCGTTCAAGAAATACGGGCTCGTCGCGGGCACGCTGATCCTCGCCTACAAGGCGCCGGATTTGTGGCTGAAGAACAAGGTCCAGAAGCGGACCCACGCGATCCGCAAGGGCCTGCCGGACGCGCTCGATCTGCTCGTCATCTGCGCCGAGGCCGGCCTCACCGTCGACGCCTCCTTCGGCCGGGTCGCGCGCGAGCTCGGCAAGGCTTATCCGGAGCTCGGCGACGAGTTCGCCTTGACCTCGATCGAGCTCGGCTTCCTCACCGATCGCCGGCTCGCTTTCGAAAACCTCGCCAAGCGTATCGACCTCGATTCGGTGCGCGGCGTGGTGACGACGATGATCCAGACCGAGAAATACGGAACGCCGCTGGCCTCCGCCCTGCGCGTCCTCTCGGCCGAATTCCGCAACGAGCGCATGATGCGCGCCGAAGAGAAGGCCGCGCGGCTGCCGGCGATCATGACCGTGCCGCTGATCCTGTTCATCCTGCCGGTCCTGTTCATCGTCATTCTCGGCCCGGCGGCCTGCTCGATCCACGACGCGCTCCTTACCTAAGAAGCTCCTTCTAAGTTCGGCTCCGGAACAATCGCGCCTCCCGCGCGATTGTTCCGGTAACGACTTGGGAGATCCGCATGCTCGCTTTCACGCCGGACCAGTGGCTGATCCTGCTCCTTGCCTTCATTCTGGGGCTGATCCTCGGCATGGCTTTCCTCGCCAGCCCGAAATGGAAAGGCCGCTATCGCGACGAGGTTCGCCGCCGGCAGGCGCTCGAGGCCGAGAATGCGCAGCTCCGCCGCGACGCTTCGGAGATGGACACGCTCCGCCAGGCCGCCGCCCGCGACGAGGCGCGCCGCCGCGACGACGGCCCCGGACCGCTCTAAAATAGGGGGCTGTCCCCTATTTTCCGCGCAGCGCCGCCTGGGCGGCCGCGAGACGGGCGATCGGGACTCGGTAGGGCGAGGCGCTGACGTAATCGAGGCCTGCGCTCTCGCAAAAGGCGATGCTCGAAGGATCGCCGCCATGCTCGCCGCAAATGCCGAGCTTGAGGGCGGGCCTCGCGCCCCTGCCCCGCTCCGCGGCCAGCGAAATGAGCTCGCCGACGCCCTCGACGTCGATGCTGACGAAGGGATCGCGCTCGAAAATGCCCTTTTCGACATAGGCGGGCAGGAACTTGCCCGCGTCGTCGCGGCTGAGGCCGAGCGCGGTCTGGGTAAGATCGTTGGTGCCGAAGCTGAAGAAGGCCGCTTCCTGCGCGATATCGGCGGCGCGAAGGGCGGCGCGCGGCAGCTCGATCATCGTTCCAACCAGATAGTCGACGCTTCGGCCGGTCTCTTCGAACACCGTCTTCGCTGTCCGGTCGATCAACGCACGGACCAGCCGCAGCTCTTCGCGGGTGGCGACGAGTGGAACCATGATTTCCGGTATCGGCGGCTCGCCCTGTGCAGCCACCTCCAGCGCCGCCTCGAAGATCGCGCGCGCCTGCATCTCGTAGATTTCGGGACAGGTGATGCCGAGCCTGCAGCCGCGATGGCCGAGCATCGGGTTGGATTCGGCAAGCTCCGCCGCCCGGCGGCGCAGCGCCTCGATCCCGACGCCCGACGCGGCCGCCACCTCCGCGAACTCCTCTTCGCCGTGTGGCAGGAATTCGTGAAGCGGCGGATCGAGCAGGCGGATGGTGACCGGAAGGCCGGCCATCACGCGGAAAATCTCGACGAAATCCCCGCGCTGGGCCGGGAGCAGCTTATCTAGCGCGATCCGGCGGGCGCCCTCGTCCGCGGCGAGGATCATCTGCCGTACTTTGGCGATCCGCTCGGCCTCGAAGAACATGTGCTCGGTGCGGCAAAGGCCGATTCCCTCCGCTCCGAACTCCCGGGCGGTTCGGCAGTCGAGCGGAGTCTCCGCATTGGCCCGAACGCCGAGCCGGCGCTTGGCATCGGCCCATTGCATCAGGATTCCGAAATCGCCGACAAGCTCGGGCTGCACGGTCGGCACCTCCCCGAGCATCACCTCGCCGCTCGAACCGTCGAGGGTGATCAGATCGCCCTCCTTTATCTCGTGCGTGCCGACGCGCATCAGCCGCGCCCGGTAATCGATGGTCAAACCACCCGCGCCCGACACGCAGGGCCGGCCCATACCGCGGGCCACGACCGCGGCGTGGCTGGTCATTCCACCCCGCGCGGTGAGGATGCCTTCCGCGGCGTGCATCCCGTGGATATCCTCGGGGCTGGTCTCGACCCGCACGAGGATGGTCTTCTCTCCGTCCGCAGCCCATTTCTCGGCCGTGTCGGCGTCGAAAACCGCCTTGCCGCAGGCGGCCCCGGGCGAGGCCGGAAGCCCCTTGGCGATCACGCTTCGCGGGGCCGCGGGATCGAGCGTCGGGTGGAGCAGCTGGTCGAGAGCGGCCGGATCGATCCGAAGCACCGCCTCCTCCTCGGTGATCAGCCCCTCGCGCGCCATTTCCACGGCGATGGCGAGCGCCGCCTTGGCGGTGCGCTTGCCCGAGCGGGTCTGAAGCATCCACAGGGTGCCGCGCTCGACGGTGAACTCGATGTCCTGCATGTCGCGATAGTGGCGCTCGAGCAGGTCGAAGACGCGCGCCAGCTCGGCGAACACCTCGGGCATCGTTTCTTCCATCGACGGCGCCTTCGCGCCGGCTTTGTCGCGCGCCGCGCGGGTCAGATATTGCGGCGTGCGGATTCCGGCGACGACGTCCTCACCCTGGGCGTTGATCAGATATTCGCCGTAATAAGCGCGCTCGCCGGTGGAAGGGTCGCGGGTGAAGGCGACGCCGGTGGCCGAGGTCTCGCCCATATTGCCGAACACCATCGCCTGGACGTTGACCGCGGTGCCCCAATCGCCCGGGATGTTGTTGAGCCGGCGGTAGGTCTTCGCCCGGTCCGACTGCCACGAGCCGAACACCGCCCCGATCGCGCCCCACAGTTGCTCCTGCGGATCTTCGGGAAAGGGCGCGCCGAGCTCCTCCTCGACAAGCTCCTTGTAGCGCGCCGTCAGCCGCCGCCAATCGCCGGCCTCCAGCTCCGTGTCGAGATGGACGCCCTTGTCCTCCTTGGCGATCTCGAGCGCCTCCTCGAACAGATCGTGGCGAAGGCCCAGCACGACATTGGCGTACATGTGGACGAAGCGGCGGTAGCTGTCCCAGGCGAAGCGCGCATCGCCCGAGCCGTTGGCGAGGCCCTCGACCGTCGCGTCGTTGAGGCCGAGATTGAGGACGGTGTCCATCATCCCCGGCATCGAGACCCGCGCGCCGGACCGAACCGAGACGAGGAGGGGATCGGCAGGATCGCCGAAGCGGCGCCCGGTCACCTGCTCGATATGGGCGATCCCCTCGGCGACTTCAGCGGCGAGCGTGTCGCGAAAGCTGTCGCCCTTCTCGTAATAAAGCGCGCAGGCCGGAGTCGCGATGGTGAAGCCGGGCGGCACCGGAAGCCCGATCGAGGCCATCTCGGCCAGATTCGCGCCCTTGCCGCCGAGCAGCTCCTTGTTGCCCGCCTCCCCGTCCGTGACGCCGCCGCCAAAGCGGTAGACCGCGCGGGCCATTATCCCTCGATCCTGGAGAAATCCGCAACGCGGTGAACGGCGTCGCGGACTCGCGCCAGCAGGCCGAGCCGGGCTTCGCGCTTGACCGAATCCGGATCGTTGACGGTGACCTTCTCGAAGAAGGCGTCGACCGGCCCGCGAAGCCCGGCCAGGGCCTTCATCGCCCGCTCATAATCCTCCTCCGCGACCGAGCTCGCGACGCGCGGCTCCGCGGCGTCGAGCGCCTCGTCCAATTCCGACTCCTCGATCTCCGGCGCGTAGGACGGCGGCCGAGTCACGCCGCTGCCGGTCCACCCCTCCTTCTTGAGAATGTTGGTGGCGCGCTTGTAGCCGGCGAGAAGGTTCACGCCCTCGGGCGTCTCAACGAAGGTCTGCAGCGCCTTCACCCGCGCGAGCAGGCGCACGAGATCGTCCTCCCCGCCGAGCGCGAAGACCGCGTCGATCAGGTCGTGGCGCACTCCCGCCTCGCGCTGCTGGACTTTGAGCCGGTCGCCGAGGAACTCGAGGATCGCCTCCTCGATGCCCTTGACCTCGTCGATGATCCTGCCGCGCTCGATATTGGGCGTGAGATCCGATTTCCAGCGGACCAGGACCCGCTCGCCGTGCCGGTAGGTAAAGCTGCCGACCTCGGCGGTGATCTCATGTTCGTGATCGCCGGTATCGAGCAGGTCCGGGAAGCTCACCGAGCGGATCGCACCGAGCCGCGAGACGGCGTTCAGCACCGCCGCCTGGACCAGCACATCGGACAGCGGCAGCCGCAGGCCGTTGCGGGTCAGGATCTGGAGGAAGCCAAGGGCCGCGCGGCGCAGCGCGAACGGATCGCGCGATCCGGTCGGCTTCTCGCCGATCGAGAAGAAGGCGACGAGCGTGTCGAGCTTGTCGGCGATGTTGACCGCGACCGTGACCGGATCGGTCGGCGCCTCGTCCCCCTGCCCTGTAGGCCGGTAATGATCGCGGATCGCATTGGCGACCGCGTCGCTCTGGCCCTGGGCGCGGGCATAATAGCCGCCGATCACGCCCTGAAGCTCTGGGAACTCGCCGACCATCTCGGTGACGAGATCGGCCTTGGCGAGCCGGGCGGCGGTCTTCACGTCCTCCATGTCCGCGCGGATCAGCCGCTCCTGGACCAGCCATTCGGCAAGCTTGGCGACTCGCTCGACCTTGTCGGCCGTCGTGCCGAGCTTCTCGTGGAAGACGATCTGGTCGAGCTTCTTGGCCTGCTCAGGCAACGGGACCTTGAGGTCCTGGTCCCAGAAGAAGCGGGCATCGCTGAGGCGGGCGGCGAGCACCTTCTCGTTGCCGGCGACGACGGCGTTGGGATCGCTGGATGCGATGTTGGCGATGCAGACAAAGCGGTTGGAGAGCGCGCCATCCTCGCTTTGGCAGGCGAAATATTTCTGGTTCACCCGCATCGTTAGCCGGATCAGCTCGGGCGGAAGCGCGAGGAAGGCCTCGTCGAAGCTGCCCTTCAGCGGCACCGGCCATTCCGTGAGCCCGGCATTTTCCGCCACCAGCCCCTCGTCCGGGATCGTCTTGGTCTTGCGCTGGAGCTTGTTCGATTCCTTGCGGATGATCGCCTTGCGCTCCTCGGAATCGACGATCACGTGGCACGCGCGCAGCTTCTCCGCATAATCGTGAGCGCCGCCGATGGTGATCGGCCCCGGATGGTGGAAGCGGTGGCCGACAGTGGCGGCGCCGGAGCGGATCCCGGCAATCTCGAACTCGACCACCTGCTCCCCGAGTAGCGCGACGATTCCCTGAAGCGGCCGCACCCACCGCGGGCTCTCGGTCGAAGCCGAAGCCTCGCCCCAGCGCATCGATTTGGGCCAGGGAAAGGTCTGGATCAACTCCGGAATTATCTCCGCCAATACATCGCCCGTGGGCTGACCGGGCTTTTCGACGACGGCGAACCAGACACCAGCCCGATCCTCTAACTGTTCCTTCGCCAGGCCCGTACTGCGCAGGAAGCCATCGAACGCTTGCTGGGGCGCAGACGTGCGCGGGCCTCGAATTTCGGTCACTCCAGAGGATGTTTCTTGCGGCAAATCTCGAACAATCACTGCGAGGCGTCGTGGAGTGACGAAATGCTGGACAGCTAGGCCATGGAAGCCGAAATCGCCCAGTCGGTCGCTCAATCTGCGCGAAAGCTCGTCACCAGCCTTCTCCTGCATCCGCGCCGGGATTTCTTCGGACAGAAGCTCGAGCAGGAAATCAGCCACGATCCGTCATTCCAGCGAAAGCTGGAATCCCCCTTCCTTTTCCGACCGCCGCGAAGGCAGTGAGATCCCAGCTTTCGCTGGGATGACGATGTGGTTCCCCGGGCCGGAATCGAACCCGCGTCACGCCGCCCACCCGTTCTTCTCCATCCAGGCCTGGCAGGCGCCCTTCGCCAGCTCCCTCACCCGGCCGATATAGGCCGCGCGCTCGGCGACGGAGATGACGCCGCGGGCCTGTAGGGTGTTGAAGATGTGGCTCGCCTTGATCGCCTGATCGTAGGCGGGGAGCGGCAGCTTCGCCTCGATGCAGCGGCGGCATTCCTCGGCCGCGTGGGTGAAGCGCAGGAACAGGCTGTCGGTGTCCGCCACCTCGAAATTATAGGCGCTGAACTCGACCTCGTTCTCGTGGAACACCTGGCCGTAGGTGACGCCTTCATCGTTGAAGGCGAGATCGTAGACGCTGTCGACGCCCTGAATGTACATGGCCAGCCGCTCGAGCCCGTAGGTCAGCTCGCCCGCGACCGGCTTGCAATCGAACCCGCCGACCTGCTGGAAATAGGTGAACTGGGTCACTTCCATGCCGTCACACCAGACCTCCCAGCCGAGACCCCAGGCGCCCAGCGTCGGGCTCTCCCAATCGTCCTCGACGAAGCGGATGTCGTGCTTCAGCGGATCGACGCCGATCGCCGCGAGGCTGCCGAGATAGAGAGCCTGGAGGTCCGGCGGACTCGGCTTCAGGATTACCTGATATTGATAATAATGCTGAAGCCGGTTCGGGTTCTCCCCGAAGCGCCCGTCCGTCGGCCGGCGCGAAGGCTGGACATAAGCCGCCTTCCACGGCTCGGGGCCGAGCGCGCGCAAGGTCGTGGCGGGGTGGAAGGTGCCCGCGCCCATTTCGACGTCATAGGGTTGAAGGATGAGGCATCCCTGCCGGCTCCAATAATCGTGGAGCGTCAGGATCAGTCGCTGAAAGCTGAGCGGCTGGTCGGCGGCCACAATGATTCCTTCGCGGGTGCGGTATCTGGCGGTCGGCTTTGGCGCATGGCGCCCGCGCGGTCAAACCGGCACAGACCAAAAACTCGAGAGAAGGCACCGCAAAGTGCGCGGGGAAGGCACGTTTCGCTGACACATTGTCAGGTGATCTTGACAATGTCAGCGAATCGCGACATTTAGTCAGCATAACATTACACGAGGCATCGACATATGAAACGCGAGAAGCGCTCTTCGATCTACATGACGGCCGCTCACATGGGGGCCATCGGCACTCCCCTGCTCCTTGCCGCCCTCTTCCTTCACTGGCCCGACTTCGTGCACGGATTCTCGATCGGCCTTCTGGTCGTGAGCCTCTCCCTGCTTCTGTGGCGGCGGCTACGGGACGAATATATCGAGCAATTGTGGAATGCCGGAACGTCCTGGGCCTTCGCGGCCATCGTGCTGTGCTTCCTGTTCCTGCCATTTTATCAGGAAATGACCGCAGGGGGCCCTCCGCTTGCCCCCCAGACCCTCTTTCCGCCGGACTGGGCGGGCATCGCCGCGATCACCGCCTTCTTCGTCGGCTTCCACATCAAATGGCTTCGGAGCCGGGCATGAACAATCGGCTCAAGGTGCTCCGCGCCGAGAGGAACTGGAGCCAGGCCGATCTGGCCGAGCGGCTCGACGTCTCGCGCCAGGCGGTGAACGCGATCGAGACCGGCAAGCACGATCCGTCCCTGCCGCTGGCCTTCCGCATCGCGCGGCTATTCGGCCAGCGGATCGAGGAGATTTTCGATGACGGCACTCCGCGCGAGGCATGGCGGGTCTAACCTCGCCTTTCCTCCCCTTTGTGCTAAAGCCCCGAACCGAATGGAGAAGTTGACGATGAAATGGTCCACCCTGGCGTGCGCCGCCGCGCTCGCGCTGGCCCCGGCGGCCGCTAATGCCGAGCCGCCCGCGCCCGCAGCGCCGCCCGCTGCCGCCGCCCCTGCCCCGCTTCCCGACGCGAACCCGGCGCTCTGGGTCGTGCGCGACGAGGACACGACGATCTACCTGTTCGGGACCTTCCACCTGCTCGACTCCAGGCCATGGTTCAACGACGAGATCAAGACCGCCTTCGATGCCTCGAACGAGCTCGTCATGGAGGCCATCCTGCCGGAGGATCCGGCCTCGCTCCAGCCGGTGATCATGCGCTATGCGGTCGACCCCGACGGGCGCACCTTGTCCTCGCGCCTCACCGCCGAGCAGAATGCCGAGCTCGGCCGGGCGCTGACCGCGGTGGGCGTTCCCGCCACGGCGTTCGACCGGTTCGAGCCCTGGTTCGTGTCCATGAGCCTGGCCGTGCTGAGCGCTCAGAAGCTGGGCATCAGTGGTGCCGCGGGGCCCGAGACGGTGTTGACCCAGGCGGCGCACGCCCGCCACATGCCGATCGCGGAGCTCGAGGGTTTCGAGCTGCAGCTGCGCCTGCTCGATTCCATGCCGGAAGCACTCCAGGCGGCCCAGCTCGAGGAGACGCTGAAGGAGCATGAGGAGATCGGCGGCAAGCTCGCCCCGATGCTCGCTGCCTGGTCCGCCGGCGACGTCGAGCGGCTCGTAGCTCTGATGAACGAGGAGCAGGACGCCGACGACCGCGCCCTTCACCGGCTGATCTTCACCGAGCGCAACGCCAATTGGGCGCGCTGGATCGAGGAGCGGATGGCGCGTCCCGGAACGGTGTTCATCGCCGTCGGCGCCGGCCACCTCGCCGGAGAGGACAGCGTCCAATCGGTTCTCGCGGCCCACCATGTGCGCGTGGAGCGCGTTCCTCACGTCGGCGCAGCGCACTAGCTTGCCTGAGAAGGCGCGCTCGCCTATAGGCCGCGCCTTCCCCCGTTCATGGTCATCCCTGGAGGCGTGAGCGCGGGCGTTTGGATATCAACTTTTAGCAACTTGGAGACATGCAATGAGCGAGCAGCTTACGCTGTCGGCCGAGACGCGCGAACGGGCTGGCAAGGGAGCCTCCCGTGTTCTGCGTCGCGAAGGCCGCGTCCCCGCCGTCGTCTACGGCAACAATGAAACGCCCCTCTCGATCCACGTCGAGGAAAAGGCGCTGGTGAAGGCCCTTTCGGGCGGCCACTTCATGAACTCGGTGGTGATGATCGAGGCCGGCGCCACGCCGGTCCGCACGCTGCCCAAGGACGTCCAGTTCCATCCGGTCACGGACCGGCCGCTGCATGTCGATTTCCTGCGCATCTCCGAGCATGCCAAGGTCACCGTCGCGGTGCCGATCCGATTCACCGACGAGGACGAATCGAAGGGCATCAAGCGCGGCGGCGTGCTCAACCAGGTCCGCCACGACCTCGAGCTCGTCTGCGACGCGGCCGAGATCCCGGAGGAGATCCTGATCAGCCTCGCCGGCATGGATATCGGCGATTCGCTGCACATCTCCGCCGTCACTTTGCCCAAGGGCACGGAATCGGCGATCACCGACCGCGATTTCACCATCGCCACGATCGTCGCCCCGTCCGGCGTCAAGTCGGAGGCTGCTGAGGCGGCCGCGGCGGCCGAGGGTGCCGAAGAGACGGCCGCGGACGATGTCCCGACCGTCGGGGAGGCCGAAGCCGAGGGCGGCGAGGCCGAATAAATTGCCGTTCCGCTGGCTGGCCTCGCTTTTCACGCCGCGGCGCGTGGAGGTGCACGGCCAGCCGGGGGGTGCCCATCAAAGTAATACTTTGATGGGGGCCCCGGCGGACGCTCCTGACGCCGGCGATTGGGGGGAATTCGCGCCCGTGCAGATCTGGGTCGGCCTCGGCAATCCCGGCGCGCAATATGCGATGCACCGGCACAATGTCGGCTTCATGGCCGCCGACGCCATCGCCGAAACCCACCCGTTCGAGTCCGCCAAGAAGGCCTTTTCGGGCTGGACCCGACAAGGCCGCATCGGCGGGCAGCGAATCCTGCTGCTCAAGCCCGCCACCTTCATGAACGACAGCGGCCGCTCGGTCCGCGCGGCGATGGACTTCTTCAAGAAGGGGCCGGAGGACGTCACCGTCTTCTACGACGAGCTCGATCTGGCGCCCTTCAAGGTCAAGGTGAAGGTCGGCGGCGGCACCGCCGGGCATAACGGCATCCGCTCGCTCGACGCCCATATCGGCAACGATTTCCGCCGCGTGCGCATCGGCATCGGCCACCCCGGCCACAAGGACAAGGTGACGAAGCACGTCCTCGGCAATTACGCCAAGGCCGAGATGGACCAGCTCGCCGACACGCTGGGCGCCATCGCCGCCGAGGCCGAATGGCTCGCCATAGGCGACGAGGCCCGCTTCATGAACGATGTGGCGCTGCGGCTGCGGCAGGATTAGGCTCGGGGGCATGATGACGCCCCTTATCGCCCTCGCCATCGCCGCCCAATCGACCCCGATCGAAATGCGCTGCGGCTGGCTGCACAATCCGACTCCGGGCAATTGGTGGCTGGCCGACCGCGACGGCGAATGGCTGATCGGCGCGCAGGGCGGCTACCAGGCGCCCGGGATGGACGAGATGCCGGACATGTCGACCGCAGGGTGGACCGAGACCAACGGCCATTACGGGCACGGCTGCGCCTGCATCCGCATAACGGTCGACCGCCGCACCCGCCGGGTCACCCGGATCGTCTCGGCCCGCCCGCTGCCGCTTCGCCGGTGCCAGGCTGATCCCCGCCTCAGGCGGCCATAGCCCGCCGCGCCCAGGCACCGGCATAAGCGGCGGCAAGCGCCGGCAGGACCAGGCAAGCCATTACGAGCCAGTCGGTGCCCGCGGGCGGAAACCCCTGATAGGCAGGCGAATAGAGGCCGGTCAGGAAGCTGCCCGCATGGGCGGCGAGGATGGCGAGGCCCAGCATGAGGCCGGTGACGAGCGCCGCCGCGGGACGAACGAAGCCGACCGCGGCCGAGAGCGCCAGCAGCAGCGCCAGGATCACCGTCACCTCGTCGGTGTGCCACTCGGCATAGATGAGCACGGCCAGCCCGAGCGCCAGCGCTGCAAGATAGACCCCTCTGTTCATAGCTCCGGCCACTCCTCCCCTTCCGCCCCGATCGGCATGCCCGGCGGGATTCGCGGCAGGCGACGCTGGTCGGCGAGCGCGGCGCCGAGCGCCTCCCGGTCGGCGAGCAGCCGGCCGAGGCCCCGGCTCCAGTCGTCGCTCGCTCGGGATAGCTGCGCCGCGAGACGGCTGAGGCGCTCCGACAGCGCCAATGCGATCGTCGGCGACAAGGCCGGGTCGCGCTGGACTCGGGCCAGCGCGAGAGCGGTGGTGGTCGCGATCCGGCGCTGAACCGCGGCTCCCGACGAATCGAGGCCGCCGAACGCGAAGACGCGCCCGATCAGCCGGTCGATGACTTCATGCGCCGGAGGCGAGGCGGCATTCGCCTGGTTCTGGATGTCGAGCCGGTTGAGTCGCTCGGGCGCGAGCAGGCCCGTCAGCGTCACCATCGCGCCGACTTCGGAGGCGGCGAGCGGATCGAACAGCGGGCCGCCCGGAGTCGGGATGGTTTCGATATCGGTCTGCCGGTCCGAATTGCCGGACCAGCCGGCCGAAAGATTGACGAGGATCGGAGACGGAACCGTGAGCGCGCTTGGCGAGAGCGTGTCGAGCAGCGCGTCGAGGGCTTGCCGCTGCCTCGCGGGGTCGACCGGATGCGCTTCGCCATAGCCGTCGCCGGCCAGCGCGTAAGTGAAATCGACGCCGCCGAGCAGCTTGGCCGCCGCCTCGACCTGATAGCGGTGAAGCAGCCAGACCGGCACGAAGGCGCGGCGGAGCTGCGATTGCGGATCGCCCGGATGGAGCGCCGCCGGCCCGAAGCGCTCGACCGCGGCCTGCCGAACGGCCATCACCCGAACCAGCTCGGCGACCGGATCGGCAGCGTCGTCCCACAGGCTGCCGAGAGGATGGGAAGAGCCGGCCGGGCGGCTGTCGTCGTCGGCGACGTAGCGAAGCCCCTCGGTCATCGCCGCGCGCATCCGCGCCTCCCCTTCCGCGTCGGTCTGCGCGCCGTATAGCCAGTCGACCGCGAACCGGTCCCAGCGGCCGATGCCGGTGCCGTAGGCGTCGGTGAGGTCCGGAACCCCGTTCACCAGGCCGACGCGCGGCGCGGGATAATCCATCACCGAATAGCGCCCGGCGGCCGATCCGGCGAAATTGTGGGCGAAGCCGAGCGCATGGCCGACTTCATGCGCGCCGAGCTGGCGGATTCGTGCCAAAGCGGCGGTGACCGGATCGTTGGGATCGCCGGTGCCGGTCAGGCCTGCTCCGACCAGCGCCTGATAGATCATCAGGTCCTGGCGGATGCGCAGCGAGCCGAGCAGAACCTGGCCCTTGACGATCTCGCCGGTCCTGGGATCGACGATCGGCTGGCCGTAGGACCAGCCGCGGGTCGCGCGGTTGACCCAGTTGACGACGTTGTAGCGGATGTCGAGCGGGTCGGCGCCCTCGGGCAAGATCTCGGCGCGGAAGGCGCCCGGCCAGCCTGCCGCGGCGAAGGCATCCGCCCACCACGAAACGCCCTCGCGCAGCGCGGAGCGGATCGGCTCGGGCGCCGCGCGGTCGATGTAGAAGACGATCGGATTGCGCACCGGCGAGGCGGGATCGGACGGATTGGTCCGCTCGAGCCGGAAGCGGTTGGCCAGCTCGTAGACCACGGGCCGGCCGAGCGGCGCCGAGAAATCGACCACCTGCATTCCGAACGAACCGGCACGCGGATCGAAACGTCGCGGCTGGTAGCCCGGCTCCGGCAGGGCGATCAGCGAATGGCGAACGACGAAGCTGACATTGCCCGTCACCGGCGCGATATTGCCCACCTCCGGCCCGGGACGCGCGCTGACGAACGTCAGCCGCGCCTCCAGCTCGATGTTGCGCGGGAAGACGCGCACGAAATTGACGTCGGCCACGCTGAGCTCGGGGACGAGCCGGTAATCGCCATTGTCCTGCTCGCGAAGTGCCCGGGCGATGTTCTGGTCGTCGCGCGTCAGGAAGGACGCGATGTCGACCAGCAGCCGCCCGTCGGCGGTCTCGGCCGCGACATCGCCCATCCAGATCGTCGAGTAAGCGAAGCTTCGGCGGACCCCTTCCCGTTCGTCGGCGCCCGCGCCGCTCGCGCGGAAGCGGGGATTCTCGATCTCCGCCACGATCTTTCGGCCGATCCGGCGAAACACGATCAGCCGCGCCTCGCTGCTTTGCGCGCGGTCGAGCCCGAGCGATGCCGATCCCAGACCGGATTCGAGCGCGCTGACATAGAGGAAGCGGCCCGAAACCCCGTCCGCGCCGGGCCGCGGCAGGGACAGGATGATCCGCCCGCCGCCTCGATCGACGTGGACGGGCAGCAGCCCTTCCTCGGCCGTCGTCCCGGCGAGCACCTGCGCGGGCGGATCGATGGCGAAGGCGGGAGCGGCGGCGGCTGCGAGCAGCAAGACGGCGAGGCGAAGCTTCATGGCCCGGGACGATAGACTGGCAATCGCCCGGCGCAACGTCTAACGGACGCCGCGAATAGCCCTCGCCCCTTCGGGGAGAGGGCTGGGAGAGGGGAACGGCCTCTCCATTTCAATCAACATCCGAGGGTCGGGATGATGGGACTCCCCTCTCCCCGGCCAGTGCTCCCCTAGCCCAAGGTGCGAAATGCCCCCGGCATTTCGCAGATCGTGCTGGGAGCACGATCGACCTAGAGCTAGGGGAGCACTCCCCATAGGGGAGAGGGAGAAGTCATGGGCTTTCGTTGCGGAATCGTCGGGCTGCCGAATGTCGGCAAGTCCACCTTGTTCAACGCGCTGACCGAGACGGCGGCGGCGCAGGCGGCCAATTATCCGTTCTGCACGATCGAGCCGAACGTCGGCCGAGTCGCCGTGCCGGATCCGCGTCTCGATCGCATCAGGGAGATCGCCAAATCGGCCCAGGAGATCGAGACCCAGCTCGAATTCGTCGACATCGCCGGGCTCGTGCGCGGCGCCTCGACCGGCGAAGGGCTCGGCAACCAGTTCCTCGGCAACATCCGCGAGGTCGACGCGATCGTCCACGTTCTGCGCTGCTTCGAGGGCGGCGACGTGACCCATGTCGAGGGCCGGGTCGATCCGGTGGCCGACGCCGAAACGGTCGAGACCGAGCTGATGCTCGCCGATCTCGAAAGCCTCGAAAAGCGCGTCCCCGCCCTCGCCAAGAAGGCGCAGCAGGGCGACAAGGAGGCCAAGATCCAGGCGAGCGTGCTCGGCCAGGCGCTGGATCTGCTGCGCGATTCGAGGCCCGCGCGGTTCGTCGAGCCGAAGGATCCGGAGGAGAAGCTGGCGCTGGAGCGCGCGCAGCTGCTGACGGCCAAGCCGATCCTCTACGTCTGCAATGTCGACGAGGGCGACGCGGCAACCGGCAACGCCCACAGCGCGGCGGTGTTCGCCAAGGCTGAAGCCGAAGGCGCGAAGGCGGTGATCATCTCCGCCGCGATCGAGGCCGAGATTGCCACCATGCCGGTCGAAGACCGCGCCGAGTTTCTCTCCGATCTCGGCCTCACCGAGACCGGCCTCAGCCAGATCATCCGCGCCGGCTACGATCTCCTCCACCTCATCACCTTCTTCACCGCCGGCCCCAAGGAGGCGCGCGCCTGGACGGTCGAGAAGGGCGCGAAGGCCCCGCAGGCCGCGGGCGTGATCCATTCGGACTTCGAGCGCGGATTCATCCGCGCCGAGACGATCGCCTATGAGGACTTCATCGCCTGCGGCGGCGAGCCGGGGGCGAAGGAAGCCGGCCGGATGCGCGCCGAGGGCAAGGATTATGTCGTGCAGGACGGCGACGTCCTCCTGTTCCGCTTCAACGTTTGAAGAGGCCGTAACCGCGCGATAAGGCTGGGAGCATGACGATCATGCTCAATCGCCGCCGCTTCATCACCGGCGCCGCCGCCACGGCTTTCGCCGCCCCCGCCATCCTTCGCGCGCAGAGCGTCTTTCGCGCCTATCCGTTCAGCCTTGGAGTCGCCTCGGGCGAGCCGGCGGCGGACGGGTTCGTCATCTGGACCCGGCTCGCGCCCGAGCCGCTGGAGCAGCACGGCGGGATGGCGATGGCGCCCATGCCGGTCACCTGGGAAGTGGCGTCCGACGAGGGCTTCCGAACGATCGTCCGCCACGGCGAGGAGCTGGCGCGGCCGGAGCTCGGCCATTCGGTCCATGTCGAGCTGACCGGCCTCGAGCCCGACCGGCCCTATTGGTACCGCTTCCGCGCCGGCGGCGAGCGAAGCATCAACGGCCGTGCCCGCACCCTCCCAGCCACCGGCGCCAGCCCGGCGGCGCTTCGTTTCGGAGTCGCAGGCTGCCAGAATTACGGCGACGGCTACTTCACCGCCTACCGCCACCTAGCGCGCGAGGACCTCGCCTTCGTCTATCATTATGGCGACTATATCTACGAATACCGGATCGACGCGGTGCACCCGAGCCGGGGCGGAAGCCTGGTCGCGGCGGCGCGCCAGGGCGGCGAGCAGGATTGCTTCGACCTTGCCGACTACCGGGCACGCTACGCGCTCTACAAGGCGGACACCGATCTGCAGCGCGCCCATGCGGCGCACAGCTTCTTCCATACGTTCGACGACCATGAGATCACCGACAATTGGGTGCAGGACGTCGATCCGGACGGAGCGCCGACGGACCTCTTCCGGACGCGCCGGGCGATGGCGCTCCAAGCGTGGTACGAGAATCTGCCCGTCCGCCGCTCGATGCTTCCGCGCTACGGCGCCGTCAGTGCCCATCGCAGCGTTCGCTACGGCGATCTGATGAAGATGGAGGTGCTCGACACCCGCCAGTTCCGCTCCGATCAGCCCTGCGAGGACGGCTTCAAGCCGAGCTGCCCGGCCGTGACCGACGCCAATGCCCAGGTCCTCGGCGCCGAGCAGGAAGCCTGGCTCGCGCGCAACCTCGCCGACCGCGACTCGCGCTGGAACTGCCTCGCGCAGCAGATCATGATGATGTCGCTCGACCGCCGCACCGGCGACGAGCCGGCGAAAATCATGAATATGGACAGCTGGGCCGCCTACGAGGTGCCGCGGCAGCGGCTGCTCGCGCGGATGCGCGGCCTCGACAATGTCGTCGTCCTGACCGGCGACGAGCATCAGAACTTCGCCGGCATCCTCCAGAGCGGCGATCGGCCGGTCGCGGTCGAGTTCGTCGGCACCTCGATCTCGAGCGGGGGCGACGGCTCGGACCAGCGCCGCGGAAGCGACCGGATCCTCGCCGAGAACCCGCAGCTCAAGTTCATCAACGACCAGCGCGGCTACCTCACCTGCGAGGTGACGCCGGACGAATGGCGGACCAACTTCATGGTCGTCGACCGGGTGAGCACGCCGGGCGGCGCCCTGGGCAAGCGCGCGACGTTCGCCGTGGCACGCGGCCAGGCCGATTTAAACCAGGCCTGACGTGGCCGCCCATCTCTTCGTCTACGGCTCGCTGCGCGATCCCGCGGTCCAGCGCGGCCTGTTCGGCCGGGCCGTCGAGGGAACGCCGGACGCTCTGCCGGGCTACCGGCTCGGCGAGGTGACGATCACGGACGCAGCGGCGATCGCGGCCAGCGGGACCGCGGGTCACCGGATCCTCCGGCGGAGCGACGAGCCCCAGGCGCGCGTCGAAGGGCTGGTGCTTCATCTCACCGACGCCGAGCTGGCGACCGCCGACGATTACGAGGTCGACGATTATGCGCGCATTGCAGTGACTCTGGAATCGGGTAACGAGGCCTTCGTCTACGCGGCTGCCGGAGAAACGCATTGATCTGGTTCGAGGACCTCGAGGTCGGCAAGGAGCGCTATTTCGGAAGCGCCGAGGTGGACCGCGAGGAGGTGATCGCCTTCGCCCGGCGATACGATCCGCAGCCCTTCCATCTTTCCGACGAAGCGGCGGCCAAGACCTATTTCGGGCGCCTCTCCGCGAGCGGCTGGCACACCTGCGCGATGGTCATGGGGGTGATCGCCCGCAAGGTCGTCGAGGAGGAGCAGGCCGGCCTCGGAGCGCCGGGAATCGACGAGCTGCGCTGGCTGAAGCCCGTCTATCCGGGCGACACGCTGCACGTCCACGGAACGATTCTCGAAAAGACCCCGTCGCGCTCGAAGCCGGACATCGGCTCGTTCCGCACCAAAACGACGGTGACCAACCAGGACGGAATCCCGGTGCTCACCTTCGTCTCGATCGTGCTGATGCGGCGCCGGCCGCAATAGCGCGGCGCAAAACTCCAGCTCGGGGCGGATACTCACATTGCCGCTCCCCGGCGAAGGCCGGGGCCCAGGAGCCGAAGGCTTTCCCCAACGCTTTCGCGTCCCAAGCCCGGCTCGCCCCGGGCCTGGACCCCGGCCTTCGCCGGGGAACGACTGACTTGATCGGGCTCGACTCTAGCCCGCGATTCCCGCCTCGCCCTTGGCCTCCGCGATCCTCGCCTGGTTCTCCGGATCGAGCGCGCCCGTCCGGCGGACCCTGCGGCTCGCCCCACCGTGCCAGATCTGCTGATAGGCCATGTAGGCGAGGATCGTCGCCAGAGTCAGGAAGACGAGCGCCACGAGACCCATATTCTTGCGCTGGTCGGCATTGGGCTCGGCCGCCCACATCAGGAAGGCGGAGACGTCCTCGGCCATCTGCGCGCGGGTCGGCGCCGGATTGCCGGGCGCGTAGGTCACCTGGCCGTCGGCGGTCAGCGGCGGCGGCATGGCGATGTTGAGGTTGGCGAAATAGGGGTTGAAGTGGAGCGTTCCGCTCGGCCGGTTCTCGGCGGGAAGGGCCTCGCCCTCTTCGTTGCGGTAGGTCGCCGGATCGCGATAGCCGGTGATCAGCGAGGCGATATAGGCGGGGCCGCCCTCGCGCGCCTTGGCCATCAGCGAAAGGTCGGGCGGAAGCGCGTTGTTGTTCGCCGCGCGGCCCGCGGTCTCGTTCGCATAGGGGCTCGGGAAATGATCGGCCGGGATCGCCTTGCGGGTGGCGGGCTCGCCGGTATCCGGATTGATCGACGCCACCTGGATCGGCCACTGATCGGCGATCGCGCGCACCTCCGCCTCCGTATAGCCGATCTCGCGCAGGTTACGGAACGCGACGTAGTTCAGGCTGTGGCAGGCGGCGCAGACCTCCTTGAAGACCTGGAAGCCGCGCTGGAGCTGCTGCGTGTCGTAGCGGCCGAGCGGGCCGTTGAACGAATAGGAGATGTTGCGCGCTTCCTCGTGGAAGCGATGCTCGGCGGTCGCTGCCGGCGGCTCGCCGACATAGGCGATCACGCCCCACAGCAGCGACCAGGCGGCCACTCCGACGAAACCCAGGCCGACGAGGAAACCGAGAATTCGAACCATGACTGCGTCGTCCCCTTACGCTTGCGCCGGCGCGGCTTCGGCGGCTTCGCCGTGCAGCACGCTTTCCGAGATCGAATTGGGCAGCGGCTTCGTTTTTTCGACCATCGAGAGGATCGGCAGGATGATCAGGAAGTGCGCGAAATAATACATCGTGGCGACCTGGCTGATCATCACATAGGGCTCTTCAGCCGGCGAGCCGCCGCAATAGCCGAGCACCGCGACGTCGACGATCAGGATCCAGAAGAACATCCGGAAGGTCGGCCGGTAGCTGCCGGAGCGCACCGGCGACTTGTCGAGCCAGGGCAGAAGGAAGAGCAGAAGGATCGAGCCGAACATCGCCAGCACGCCCCACAGCTTGGCCGGCAGGATGAAATCGACGGTGAAGGCGCGAAGAATCGCGTAGAACGGCCAGAAATACCATTCGGGCACGATGTGCGCCGGAGTGGAAAGCGGGTTGGCGGGCACGTAGTTGACCGCGTGGCCGAGGAAGTTCGGCAGGAAGAAGATCAGCACCGCGAGGAAGATCATCGCGACGCCGGCGCCGAAGCCGTCCTTGGCGGTGTAATAGGGGTGGAACGGCACCGTGTCCTGCGGGGTCTTCACGTCCACCCCGGTCGGGTTGCCCGAGCCCGGGATGTGAAGCGCCCAGATGTGGAGGATGATGACGCCGGCGATCACGAACGGCAGCAGATAGTGGAGCGAGAAGAAGCGCGTCAGCGTCGCCTGATCGGGCGCGTAACCGCCGAGAAGCCAATGCTGGATCGGCTCGCCGACCAGCGGGATCGCCCCGAACAGGCCGGTGATCACCTTGGCGCCCCAGAAGCTCATCTGCCCCCAGGGAAGCACATAGCCCATGAAGGCGGTGGCCATCATCAAAAGGAAGATGACCAGGCCGAGCATCCACACCATCTCGCGCGGCGCCTTGTAGGAACCGTAATAGAGGCCGCGGAAGATGTGGATGTAGGTGACGATGAAGAAGAAGCTGGCGCCGTTGGCGTGGGCGTAGCGAAGGAACCAGCCCTGGTTCACGTCGCGCATCACATGCTCGACCGAAGCGAAGGCGCCCGCGGCCGAGGCCTCGTAATGCATCGCCATGACGATCCCGGTGACGATCTGAAGCACCAAAGCGAGGCCGGCGAGGACTCCGAAATTCCACCAATGGTTGAGGTTGCGCGGCACCGGATAGCCGCCGCCGACCGAGCCGTAGACGAGGCGCGGCAGCGGCAGCCGGTCGTCCAGCCAGCGCATGAACGAATTCTTCGGCTTGTATTCTTCAGCCCAGGGAAAGCTCATCGTGTCAGACCTCAGCCGATGCGAACTTGGGTGGGTGTCGTGAATTCATAATCCGGCACCTCGAGGTTGCGGGGCGCCGGGCCTTTGCGCACGCGCGCGGCGGTGTCGTAGTGCGAGCCGTGGCAGGGGCAGAAATAGCCGCCATATTCGCCGCGCTGCTCGCCCTCGGCGGCGCCCAGCGGAACGCAGCCCAGGTGGGTGCAGACGCCGAGCGTGATCAGCCAATTGCGATGGCCTTCCTTGGTCCGCTCGGCGAGGGTCTGCGGATCGCGCAGCGAGCCGGTGTCGACCGCGTTGGCGGCCTGGATCTCGGCCGGGGTCAGGTTGCGGATGAAGATCGGTTGCTTGCGCCAGATCGTCTTGATCGCCTGGCCGGGCTGGATGTGGGAGATGTCGACGTCGATCTGGGCGAGCGCGAGCACGTCCGCCGACGGGTTCATCTGGTTGACCAAAGGATAGAGCAAGGCGGCCCCGCCGACGCCGGCGAAGCTCACGGCGGCGATGCTGATGAAGTCCCTGCGGCGGATTTCGCCGCCCTCGGCGGTGTCGGCCGCGAGGGCCGTCCCATCATTCGTCTCAACCGCGGCCATAATGTCCTTCAGGGTTGCTCGATTAGCGCGAATATGCGTCCGCACCGCCCCAGGATCGGGCGGCTTGGCGGGCCTGATAGACGCGCGACGCGGCCTTTGCCAACAGCGAAGTTGGTCCCGGAAATAGCGCGCAGCGCTAATCGCGGAGTCAGCTCGCTCGGACGGCGGAGCGCCTGAAACGCCGCACCGGCGGATCGGCGTCCGCCCGTGGCTGCGAAGCACCGTCCCGGAAGCGCGCCCGCGGAGCACTTTGAACGGGTGCCGGATTGAGATAGTCTCGCCCCGGGCAATCGGGGGAACGGAGATGGCGACACTGACGCAAAGACCAACCGCTCCCGCCGTCGGCGACGAGCGTTTCTTCCTGCGCGGCGCGATCGTCATGGCGTTGATCGTCGTCGCCGGCTTCTCGCTCCAGCTGGCGATGGGCCGATCGACCTTCGCGTCGCCCGTGCGGGTCCATGCCCACGCCATCGTGTTCATGGGCTGGGTGGCGATCTACCTGCTTCAGAACGTCTTCGCCGCGACGGGGCGGATGCACCTCCACCGGCCGCTCGGCTGGATCGCCGCGGCGTGGATGGTGCCGATGGTCGTTCTCGGCTGCTACGTCACCGCCGTGATGGTCCGCAACGGGCAGGTGCCGTTCTTTTTCCGGCCGCTGCAATTCCTCGTCTTCGATCCGATGACCGTGTTCACCTTCGCCGTCCTGACCACGGCGGCGATCGTTCTGCGCCGCCGCACCGAATGGCACCGGCGGCTGCATTTCTGCGGCATGGCGATGCTGCTCGGCCCCGCCTTCGGGCGGCTGCTGCCGATGCCGCTGCTTCAGCCCTGGGCCTGGGAGGCGGCCTTCGCGGCCTGCTTGATCCCGCCGTTCGTCGGCGCCATGGTGGACGTCAGGCGCGGCGGGCGAGCCCATCCGGCCTGGCGCTGGGGGATTGCGGCGATGCTCGGCGGCTTCCTGCTGACCGAGGCGATCACCTACAGCCCGCTCGGCGACGCGATCTACCGGGGAGTCACCGCGGGTTCTCCGGGCGCCGCCATCCCGCCGCTCGATTTCGCGCCGCCGCCGGAGGGCCCGCTGATGACCGGGCGGAGCTGACGGTCGCCCGGTCCCACGTGCGGCGAGCCTAGCCGGCCAATATGGTCGCCGCCGTCTCCTGGATATTGCCGGAGACGAGCAGCGGATTGCCGCCGACGATCCCGACATTGGTCTGGTTGTTCTCGGCCGCGCGCAGCCAGGCGACATTCTCCACGACGACCATATAGTCGCCCCCCATGGACTTGAGCAGAACGAACTTCATCGACGAACCTCCGGAAATTGCAGGACATCCCTAGGGGGGCGGGCTCTCTTTCCGGTTAATATCCTGGCCGCCCCTTCGTCGAAGAGAAGATCATGCGCCTCGCCCTCTATCAGCCCGACCAGGCCGGCAATGTCGGAACGATCATTCGCCTCGCCGCCTGCCTCGGCGTTCCGCTCGATCTGATCGAGCCCCTGGGCTTTCCGTGGGGCGACCGGGCGCTGAAGCGCGCCGGGATGGACTATGCCGAAATCGCCAACGTGACCCGGCACGAAAGCTGGGAGACGTTCGCGGCCCGGCTCGAGGGGCGGCTGGTGCTGTTCACCACTGCCGCAGCCGCGGTGCCGCTGCCCGACGCGCGCTTCGAGCCGGGCGACACGCTCCTGCTCGGCTCCGAAAGCCGCGGCGCGCCGGAGGAGGCGCACGAGCGGGCGGATTTGCGGGTGCGCATCCCCCAAGTCGAGGGGACGCGGTCGCTGAACCTTGCGGTGGCGGCGGGGATCGGCGTGGCGGAGGCGATCAGGCAGACGGGGTTGTGGGCGCTGGGCTGAGCGCGCGACTGCGACAGGCGCTACGCATCATCGCCGCCGCGGAGCGCCGGCCCGCGCGGCGGACGGGCACGACGCGGCGCTTGCTCCCGGCCGAGGGCCGGCGGCGGCGGCGCCCGATCGGCTGACCGGAACGCGGTCGCTGATCGACCAGATCGAATCGACGAGGAGCAGGCTGTTGAAGATCGCATTGTCCTGCGCGTAGACGTCGAGCGCGTCGGGCACGGGCGCGCCGCACATGAGCCGCCCCGCCTCGTAGCTGCCGACCGGCCAGGGAGGCGACGGCGCCGGAGGCGGGGGCTCGCCCGGCGCGGCGGCGCGGTGGTGGCAGTTCATGCAATTGGTCCGGATCGGGTGATTGGCGGCGAGCTCGATATAGGGGTTGTAGGCGATCGGCCATTGCGGCCCGCGCGGCCCCGGCGGGCCCTGGAACCCGTAGGTCGATGTCATCAGATAATGGCGCCAGGGCCCCGGCGCGCCAGGGATATCGGGACGGTTCGCCGCGAACGGGCCGGCGTCGGGCCGGTCGTGCCACCAGACCGACTGGAAGGTCCAGTCGGCCTGCTCCCTGGTCATGATGTGCATCGCCACCACGATCAGATAATCGCCCTGCTGAAACGGCCGGTTATAGGCCCAGTAGGACGAGGCATCGAGGATCGCCCGGTCGCACGGCGTCATGCTCGCCAGATCGGGCTGGAAGCCGTAAAATTCGTCGATCGAATGGACTGGAGCGCCGGGATAGAGATTCGGCCCGAGCGGCGCGCCGTTGAGGGCGATGCCGCCGTTCGTCAGCAGGCTGACGTCGCGCGTGCCGGCGGCCGGCGTTTCGGCCGAGACCGCCACCGCGCGCCGCCATTGGCCCGAGATTTCGAAGCCCGAATAAGCCCCGTTGTCCGACTCGAGATTGTCCCACACCGGCAGCGCCCAATAGCCGGTCTGCGGCACCGGCCACATCATCGGCTTGAGCGCGACCGAGTTCGCCGCGAGCCGCGGCCAGTTCGGCTGCTGTTGGCCGGGCGCGGGCAGCATCCGCTCGAGCGTCGCCGGCTGGTAGAGATTCTGGCCGCGAATCGAGTTGAAGGCGGAGTCGTTGTAGACGACTCCGGCGACCATGATGTCGCCGTTGGATTCCAGCGTGGGACCGTCGTTGAGCGCGGCCGGGATGCCGGACGTCGCCGGCCGGATGCACCCGGCCTGCTGATAGGCCGGATTGTTCAGCACCGCAGCGGGCAACGTGTAGACGGGGGAGACGGGAAAGCTGATCGGGTCCTCGCCGGCCTGCGCCGCGCCGCCGACCGCGCGGCGCCGGGCGCCGAGCGAAAGCCGGCCGCCAATGGCGTGGCTGGCGGCCATCGCGGCCGAGCCCTCGCCCGTGAACGCCTGGGTCGAGGTGCACCAGGTGCGCCAGACCGGGCCGGCGCCGGTGGCGCTGTTGAGTCCGGCCCATACGAACCAGCCATGTTCGCGGGCGCGCGCCTCGTTGCCCTGCTGCACCCACTGGGCGACGGTCCCCTCCGGCTGCGGAAAATCGAAGCCGGCCGGGATCGGCGCGGTCGGCTGGCTGCAGACCTGGAACGCGCCGACGTAAATGCCGGCGCGCGCGGGGGCGCCACGGCCGCGCCAGCCGTCGAACGCGCCCGCCAGCCAGGCGATTGCGGCCAGGACGATCAGGGCGATGACAATCCACAATAAAGGTGAAAGCCCGCGGCGGCCGGCGACTGCGTTCATGAGGCTATTGCTCCTCTTCTTGCAGATTTCTTGCAAAGATAATCTAGATCATATTCTTGACCTCGCCACACGTTTTTCGCTCCATTCCGGTGGCTCGAAATGATGATCCGCTCGACGAGCGCCACAGGCCCGCGACGCGTTCGAAACCTCGCCCCGATTTCGCGGGAGGAGCGCGGTTTTCGTGCTATGACGCTGCGGCAACGGGAGGGGGGTCCCCATGCCATATCGCCACGCGCATTATTACGTCCTCGTCGTCATGGCGGTGATCGCCGCGGGCTTCTGGCCGAGCTATTTTTCGGTCTGGGGGAGCGTTCCGTGGCAGTTCCACCTGCATGGCGTCGCCGCCAGCATCTGGGTGGCGATGGTCGCGGGGCAGAGCTGGACCGCGCACCACAAGCAGCTGCCGCTGCACCGCGCGGTCGGCAAATCGAGCCTGTTCCTCTTCCCCTTTCTGATCGCCGGCCTCTCGGCGATCATCGACGTCACCGCCAAGGGCTATGTCGCCGGCGACGGCCCGTCGCGGATGATGTTCGGCGGCTCCTTCCTGATCGGCATGGCCGTCGCCATCGCCGCCTACGTCACGGTCTATTACCGGGCGCTCAAGTTCCGGCGGAAGGTGTGGGTCCATTCGGGCTATATGCTGGCGACGCCTTTGATCCTGTTCGAATCGCCGTTCGGGCGGATCCTCAACGGCTTCATGCCGGGGCTTCAGATCCGGGGGCTCGACGATCTGCACCTGATCATGCCGGCTATCCTGTGGTCGATGGCGCTGGAGCTGGCGTTCGTCGCCGCGATCTGGCTCAGATATCGCGAGAAGGCCCGGCCGTTCCTCGTCGCCGCGGGCTTCATCGCCGCCCAGATGCTGACCATGGGCCTGATGGCCGACGTGCCGCTGCTGCGCTCTCTGCTCGCGGCCCTGGGCCATGTGCCGAGCGCGGCGGTGGTGCTGACCGGCTTCGCGATCGGCGCGCTGACCAGCTGGGCCGGCTGGCAGGCCGGCAAGCGGCCGGCGGCGGCGATGCCGGAGGCGCTGCAGCCCGCTTAGCGCGCGATCTTCGCCGTCGTTACGTGGAGCAGGCGGAAATCGTCCGACGCTTCGCTCAGCCGCCACGCCTCGCCCGGCGGGATGACGAAGCTGTCGGCGGGACCGAGGGGATGACGGTCGCCGGCGTCGAGCCGGGCCGAGCCTTCGAGGACGAAGCCCAAGGCCAGCTCGCCCTCGTGCGGCGGAACGAGGACGGCCGGCGCGGCTCCTGGCCGCACGATACGCGCTTCGGCGAGCCCGCCGCTCGCCTCGCTTACCCCGGTCTCCTGTGCCTCGGCGCCGTGCCACGGCGTCCAGGGCGCCGCGGCAGCGGCGTGGTGGAGGAAATGCTGGCCGCCGTAGAGCCTCCCCGGATCGGCCTCGCCGTTCGGCAGGACCATGTCGTGGTCGGCGAAGGTCTCGTGGCTCGCGGGGCAGCTGATCTCCACCACCTCGAGCCCGGCCGAGCTTTCGAGCACGCGGTGGCGGATGCCGGGCGGCTGGAGGACCATGTCGCCCGCGTGCATGACGAAGGGATCGCCCTGGTCCTGGTAGACGACCCGGACCCAGCCCCGGCGCACCGCGATCAGCTGGAAGGCGATGCGGTGAAAATGGACCCAATCGGCGACCGGACCGCCTTCGGGGATTGAAATATGCGAGGCGATGTAGCGCCCGCCGAGCCGCCCCGGGATGAGATCGCGGTAGCGCATCCCCGCCCGCCCCTCGCCCGCCGCGGCGCCCGCACGGGTGACGACGAGTTCGGGCCGAAAGGCGGGGAGGCCGGCGGAGGGCGCCGGCGCGTCCGGCCGCGAGGTCAGCCGCACCCGCGTCCCGTCATGCGTCAGGACCGCCGTATGCGGATCGTCGGCGGGGAAGATGAGGTCCAGCCGCATGCCGAGGGCGCGCAGCAGATCGAGCGCCGCGGCAAAGTCGGCTGAGACCAGTTGAAGCTCGTCCGGACGGTCGGCCATGACGCACCTTAGCCTCCGATCGGGGATTGTGGCCACCGCCGCTCAAGCCCCCTCCCCACGTCGGCGAGGATTTGATAGGCGATCGCTCCATGATCGCGCTCGACGACCAGCAGCAACAGGCCCGCGACTGGTTCGAATCGCTTCGGGATCGGATCTGCGCCGAGTTCGAGGCGATCGAGCGCGAGGCGGGCGGCGACGCCGCGTTCGCCTACACCCCCTGGGATCGGGAGGATCCGGACGGCTCCCCGGGCGGCGGCGGCGTTCGCGGCGTGATGAAGGGCAAGGTGTTCGAGAAGGTCGGAGTCAACGTCTCGACCGTCGGCGGCCGCTTCTCCGAGGAGTTCGCCCGGACGATTCACGGAGCGGAGGAGGATCCGAGCTTCTTCGCCACCGGAATCAGCCTCGTCGCCCACATGGCCAACCCGCACGTCCCCGCCGTGCACATGAACACGCGCTTCCTCGCCACCACCAGGCGCTGGTTCGGGGGCGGCGCGGACCTCAATCCGCCGATCCCTTGCGGCGAGGATACGGACGAATTCCACGCCCGGCTCCGCGCCGCCTGCGCCGCTCACGACCCGACCTATTATCCGCGCTTCTCGAAATGGGCGGAGGATTATTTCTTCATTCCCCACCGCGGAGCCCATCGCGGAGTCGGCGGAATCTTCTACGATCATTTGGAGGGCTTCTTCGACCAGAATTTCGCCTTCACCCGCGACGTCGGCGAGGCGTTCCTGGACGTCTTCCCGCGGATCGTCCGGCGGCGGATGGAAACGCCGTTCACCGACGAGGACCGCTCGAAGCAGCTCGCCTGGCGCGGCCGCTACACCGAGTTCAACCTCATCTACGATCGCGGCACCCTGTTCGGCCTCAAGACCGGCGGCAATGTCGACGCGATCCTGATGAGCCTTCCGCCGCTGGCGACGTGGGAATGAGGGTGGGGGAATGAGCTTCGGCCTCACGCCCGTGCCGGCGGGGCACGTCGCGGCGATCGTCACCTATCTCGAAATGAACGCCCGGCCGGCGCTCGAGCCGGAGCCCGATTCGCCGCTTCGGCTTCGGCGATGGGAGACGATCGATCCGGCGCGCTACCGCGACCTGTTCCGCCGGGTCGGCGGGCGCTGGCTGTGGTTCTCGCGTCTGGCCATGAGGGATGCCGAGCTCCTCGAAAAGGCCGGCACGGTCTACGAAGTGATCGACGAGGGCGGCGCCTCGTGCGGCATGGTCGAGCTCGATTTCCGCCGGGACAAATGCATGATCCTGTTCCTGGGGCTGGTCCCGGAGCTCGCCGGGCAGGGCCATGGCCGCTGGCTTTTCGCCGAGACCCTGCGCCGCGCCTGGGCGCCCGGGATCGCGCAGGTGACGGTCCACACCTGCTCGCTCGACCATCCGGCGGCCTTGCCCTCCTATCTCAGGGCCGGCTTCGCCGCCGTGGGCCGGGCGTTCGAAAGCTTTCCCGATCCGCGCCTCGCGGGGCTTCTGCCGCGCGATGTCGCGCCTCAGCTGCCGCTGGTCGAATAGCCTATTCGAACACCGCCGCCGGAACCTGGGGCGCCAGCGCGCGGTAGATCGCGGCGTAGAGCATGATGATCAGCGTCGAGAAGGCGGCGGTCAGCGCGGTCGCCATGATCGTCGTCAGCAACGAGCCCAGCTCCTGCCCCGCCGCCAGGTGGAAAACGATGCCGAGCAGCGTTTCGGCGACACCGATCGAGACGGCGCCGACGATGAGGACGATCAGCACGAGGCCGAGGATCGCCCAGCCCTGTCCTTGAGTCAGCGTGAAGGACCGGCGAATCGCGTCGATCGGGCCGCGCCTGTTCTCGGCGACCATGATCGCGCCGGCCGGCGCCACGCGCGCCCAGACATAGAGGCCCGGGATGATGAAAAGAATCGCAGCCGCGAGGACCATGAAGCCGGAAATCACGGTCATCAGGAAATAGAAGGGCAGCAGGCCCAGCGCGAACATCAGCGCGCCGCCGACCGTCGTGCGCTCGGCGAACACCAGCCGCAATATCGCCAGGCCCCCGACCATGCTGATCAGCCCCTGAAGCACCAGCCAGGGCGCGGCCGAGCGATACCATTCGACCATCATTTCAAGCATCCGGCTCAAATCCTGCGTCTGCGGATCCTCCGGCTTGAGAAAGACGTCGAAGAGCAAAGCGGGAAGGAAGATGAAGACGCCGGCGATCGCGGCGATCAGGGTCGCGTGGCGGCGGGTAAGCGCGATCGTATCGTCCCAGACGGCGCTGTAGGAAATCGTCATTCGAAAAGGCCCCTCTCGTCTGGCCTGAGCATAGCCTTTGCGCCGCGGGGCTTACAAGCTAGGTCGCGGCGGTGGCTTCGAACGATATCGAATGGCGGGTCTCCGCGGGCCTCACGCCTTATCCGGAGGCGCTGGCGGAAATGGAGGCGCGCGCCGCCGCGATTCGCGCCGGCGAGGCGCGCGAGCTGGTCTGGCTGCTCGAGCATCCGCCGCTCTACACCGCAGGCACCAGCGCCGATCCCGCCGAGCTGTTCAACCCGCAGGGCTTTCCGGTCTACGCGGCCGGGCGCGGCGGCCGCTACACCTATCACGGGCCCGGGCAGCGGGTGGGCTATGTGCTGATCGACCTCGACCGGCGCGGCCGCGACGTGCGGCGATTCGTCCACGCGCTCGAAGGCTGGGTGATCGCGGCGCTCGCCGGGCTGGGCGTCGAGGCGCGGCGCGCGCCGGGGCGAATCGGCATCTGGGTCGATCGCCGCGGCGGCGAGGCGAAGGTGGGCGCGCTGGGCCTGCGCGTTCGCCGCTGGGTCACGATGCACGGCTTCTCGGTCAACCTCAGCCCGGAGCTTTCGCACTTCTCGGGCATCGTGCCGTGCGGTATCGCCGAATTTCCGGTAACCAGCCTCAGGGAAATGGGATTGGCGGACGTCCAGCCCCGTTTCGATCTGGCTCTCAGGGACGGATTCGAAGACTTTCTAACCTCGCTCAGCGCGGAATAGGCGGGGCTGGAACCGGGAAGGCTTGAGGGCGGCGCCCTTTCCATATAAATGTGCACCCCGATTTGGGGATCTAAGAGGGGCGAACCCGACCAAATCACCAATCTAGGGAGACTATTTCATGCGTAAGATTCTCACTGCCTCGATGGTCGCCGGCGCGGCTCTCATGGTCGCCGCTTGCGGCGGCAACACCGCGGCGAACAACACGGCGGCCGACACCAATGCGGTCGACGCCACCTACGACGCCAATGCCTCCGACATGAGCATGGACACCAACATGTCCATGGACACCAACCTGACGACCAACACCACCACGGTGGACGGCAACGCGTCGACCACCACGACGACGACCAACACGACGACGACCAACGCCCAGTAATCGGGTTCGGAACGTTATCGACGGGAAGGCCGCCGGATTTCCGGCGGCCTTCTTTTTTTGTCTCCCGCTTTCGTCTTGAAAGCGTGGCCTTCCGCGGGGATAAGCGGGGCGACGCCATCCATGGAGACTTGAAGATGCGCAACATGATCAAGATCGCCGTCGCCGCCGGAATGACCCTCGCAATGACCGCCTGCGACCGCGGCGCGGCCCCGGCCAACAACGCAGCGGCCAACGAGCTCGACGCCAACATGACGATGAGCGAGCCGGCCAACGATGCCAGCGCGATGGAAAGCACGACCAACGCCGCCGAACCGGTCGCCCCCATGCCCGCCGAGAACAGCAGCAATAGCGGCACGAACGTCGGCGGCGATGCCGGCGGCAACAACGTCGAGAGCAACACCGTCGGGATGTAAGGCCCGGTCGCGCGCGCGCCCGCCAGACGGTTCGGCGCGCGCGACCAAAGGCGCCGCTGCTTGTGGGGCGCCCCGCGCCTCCATGCTAAGCGAAGCCGATAGGGGGCCAGGGAAGGAATGAGATGATCGCGATCTGGAAATTCGTCCGCCGGGCGACCGCGGCGGCCGGTCTCGCCGGCTTCGCTACCGCGGCCTCGGCCCAGCTGTTCGTCACCGATCCGGTCTTCCACCTCGGGCCGATCGAAGGAAACGATCCGCTCGTCGGCATCGCTTTGCCCGGCGCGACACCGGCCGAATATCGCGCCCACATGCTGTGGAACCTGCGCGCCGGCCTCAACGTCGCTGCGCTGCAATGCCAGTTCTCGCCCTATCTGCGCACGGTCGACACCTACAATGCGGTGATCAACAACCATTCGCGCGAGCTGGCCGCCGCCTACACCGCGCTCGAAGGCTATTTCCGGCGTGTCGGCGGCCGCGGCGGCGCCGGGAATTTCGATCGCTATTCGACCCAGACCTATAACAATTTCTCGACCCTGCAGGCCCAATACGCCTTCTGCCAGACGGCCGCCCGGATCGGCAAGGAAGCGCTTGCGCGGCCGCGCGGCCAGCTCGCCCAGCTCGCCTCGGAACGGATGCGCGAGCTTCGCGACAGCCTGATTCCGACCCCCGATCGCTACGCCTTCGACCGCTCGCCGCTGCGCCTGTCGCCGATCGCCGTGTCGAGCCGCGGGCGCGACTGCAGAAGCTTGCCCCGCGACGAGCGGCGCGCGTGCGAGCGGGCGCGCTAGGTCGGCTCAAATAGCAGGGCGGTTTCGTTCAATGATAGAGTCATCCCGGCGAAAGCCGGGACCCATGAACGCGGTGTTGGGAGGAAAGACGTAAGTCTGCGCTCCTCCTGAACCCAAAGTGTGCATGGGTCCCGGCTTCCGCCGGGACGACTCCATTTTTTGCCCAAACCTGAATCCTGATTGAGACGGGACCTTGGCTCACGCGCCGCCGTCCCCGAGAATCGCATAATCGGTCGGATCGGCGATCCCCGCCTCGGCGAATCCCCTGGCCCTCAACCGGCAGGAATCGCACAGGCCGCAATGCTTGAGGTCGCCGGTCGGGTCGTAGCAGGACCAGCTCATCCCGGCGTCGAGGCCGAGCCGCGCCGCCTCGCGCGCGATATCGGCCTTGGTCATCGCCATCAGGGGCCTGTGGACTTTGAACGCCTCGCCCTCGATCCCTGCCTTAGTCGCGAGGCCGGCCATCGTCTCGAACGCGGCGACGAATTCCGGCCGGCAATCGGGATAGCCCGAATAATCGAGCGCGTTGACGCCGATGAACATGTCGCGCGCGCCCGCCGCTTCGGCCCAGCCGAGCGAGAGCGAGAGGAAGATCGTGTTGCGCGCCGGAACGTAGGTGACCGGGATCGCGCCCTCCTCCACCCCGCTCTTTGGCACCTCGATGTCGGCGGTCAGGGCCGAGCCGCCGAAGCCGGTGAGATCGAGCGGCAGGACGATGTGCCGCTCGGCGCCCAAAGCGGCGGCGATGGCCCGGGCCGAGTCGATCTCCACCCGGTGGCGCTGGTTGTAATCGACGGTCAGCGCGAGCAGCGAAAAGCCGGCCTCCCGGGCAAGGCCGGCGGCGACCATCGAATCCAGGCCTCCGGAGAGGAGCACGACTGCGCGGGCGGACATGGGCCGGCATATAGCGAGCCACGCCCAAAAAAGAACGGGCCGCCCCCCGCCCCCTGGGGAGTCATCCCGGCGAAGGCCGGGACCCATGAACTCAGAGAATGAATTGGCGGTCAGACGGCGTCGCCTCTCCGCGATGATCGGTGTTCATGGGTCCCGGCTTTCGCCGGGATGACTCTGAGCGCGAGGCCACAAAAAGAACGGGCCGCCCCCGAAGGGACGGCCCAGTTCAGGCCTCTCGAAGCCTGCTAGGGAGGAAAGCGTGCCCAATGAAAGGCACGCACATCCTCTAGCGGCGAATGGTAAACAGCCGGTTAACCACGGGCGAAGGGCGGATCGAGATTCAATTTCATCGTCATTCCCGCGAAAGCGGGAATCCAGCTTCTTCAATCGCCTACGAGGAGAAACAAGCTGGACCCCCGCTTTCGCGGGGTGACGGGCAAGGTAATATCCGGAGCCAAACAAGCCAACGACGCTGAATGTCGGTCCGTCCGAGGCCGGCCCAGGCTCAAGGCCTCAGCAGGCGCCGATCTTGCGCGCCTGGGCGCGGAGCGCGAAGGGCGTGCCGTTGTGCAGGCCCTGGCTGTCGATCTGCACCAGCCGCGGAGTCTCCACCCGAAGCACCGTGCGGCCGCGGCCGACGCCCGGGCAGACATAGTTGACCGTCACCGAATGGGCATCCGACGAGATCACCTCGTGGGTGCAGGCCTGGGGGCCGTGCTGCGGCTGGGCGAGCAGGAAGGGATCGCCGAGGCAGACGGTTCCGGCCGGGCTGTCGCCGGACCGAAGCTCCCATTGCCCGCGCTCGACCGCGCCGAGCGGGCCGGGCGCCTGCGACACGGCCGGCCAGGCCAGAGCGGCGGAAAGAAGCGCGAAGGGGGGAAGGATACGCATGAGACGGGGCCTACTCGGTCCGAATTACAGCAAATTTACGGCATCGGCGCCCCGACCGCAATCAATCGTTGAGTTCGCTCGCCTTGATCGGAAAGACTCTGGAGCAGAATTCGCAATCGACGCTGATGAAGCCCTCGTCGTCGACCATCTCCGCCTGCTCCTCGGCCCCGAACCGTCCGATCACCCCGCGGATATAATCGTAGCTGCACCGGCAGCCCTTGCTCAGCGGCACGGCAGCGAGCACGCGCGCCTCCTCCTCGTGGAACAGGCGCCAGAGCAGGGTTTCGAGCGGCAGGGCCGAATCGACCAGCTCCTCGCGGCGGATCGTTTCGCCGAGCGCCCGGACATGGTCCCATTCGGGATGGTCGAGCCTGGTGTGCAGCCGCTCGCGCCCCTCCTCGCCTTCCGGCAAATGCTGGAGGAGAATTCCGCCGGCGGCATGGCCCTTGTCCGAGACCGCGAGTCGAACGAGGCTCGGGATCTGCTCGGACTGGGCGAAGAAATGCTCGACCGCCTCGCCGAGGCTCCCGCCTTCGAGCGGGACGATGCCCTGGTAGCGCTCGTTCGACGCGGACTGGTCGAAGGTGATCGCCAGATAGCCCTTGCCGAACAGGGCGAAGAGCGAGGGCAGGTTCGGCTGCTCCGCGAGCCGCTCGGTATCGAAGCGGACATAGCCGCGAAGCTCGCCGCCGCGATAGTCGGCCACGAGCAGGTCGACGATCCCGGCCTCGGTCTGCGCCTGCAGAGTGAGCTGGCCGCCGGCGTCCTTGAGCGTTGCGCCGAGCAGGGCGGTCAGCACCAAAGCCTCGGAGAGGAGCCGGGCGATCGACGCCGGATAATCGTGCGCCGAGAGGATGTCGTCGAGCACCGGGCCGAGGCGCACCAGCCGCCCGCGGGCGTGCCGGTCGGGAAGCGCGAAGCCGATCGCCGCGTCGATCGCCGCGGCCGCATTGGTCGTTTTGTCGGAATCCATCGCGCCGATGTGGCGATTGAGTCGGCGGGGTCAATATCTTCCGTCCTGCGGGCCGCTTCTGTAGGGTGGGCGCCATGGCCGACGCAGGGAAAGGGAAGCGCGAAGCGCCGGGCGTGCCGCTGGCCTCCGGCGACCACGCGCCGTGGTTCCGCGCCGCGGCGCTTTCGGGATCGCCCACTTATCAATTCGATACGGTCGCCGGGCGCCACGTCCTGCTGCTCTTCATCGGCTCGGCGAAGCACGAAGCGATGCGCCACGCGCTCGCCGTCGTCGCCCGCGAACGCGCTTTGTTCGACGACGAGACCGCCTGCTTCTTCGGAATAACCGTCGATCCACAGGACGCCGAGGCGGGCAGAATCGTCCAGCAGCTCCCGGGCGTCCGCTTCTTCCTCGATTTCGACCGCAAGGTCAGCGCGCTCTACGGGGCGATCGACGGCGAACGCTACCGCCCGCACTGGCTGCTGCTCGATCCCGGCCTCAGGGTCGTCGGCCGCTTCGCCGCGGACCAGGGCGAACAGGCCGTCGCCGCTCTGAGAGAGAGAATCGCCGGCGCCGGCGAGAGCGGCTGGGCTCCCGTCCTCGTCGTTCCGGACGTGTTCGAGCCGCAAATGTGCGCCACGCTGATCGGCCTTTACGAGGAGCAGGGCGGCGAGCCTTCGGGCTTCATGCGCGAGGTGGAGGGCAAGACCGTCCTCCAGGTCGATCCCGCCCACAAGCAGCGCCGCGACGCCGGGATCGAGGACGAGGCGCTTCGCCGGGCGCTCGTCGCCCGGCTGCGGCGCCGGCTGAGCCCGGCGGTCGAGCGCGCCTTCCAGTTCCGCCCGACCAGGATCGAGCGCTACATCGTCGCCTGCTACGAGGCCGGAGCGGGCTATTTCCGTCCCCACCGCGACAACACCACCGCCGGCACCGCGCACCGCAAGTTCGCCGTGACGATCAACCTCAACGCCGGGGATTATGACGGCGGCGACCTTCGCTTCCCCGAATATGGCGCGCGCACCTACCGGGCGCCCACCGGCGGCGCGGTGGTCTTCTCCTGCTCGCTGCTCCACGAGGCGACCCCGGTCACCCGCGGCCGCCGCTTCGCCTTCCTCCCCTTCCTCTACGACGAGGAGGGAGCGAAGCTGCGCGAGGCCAACAACCCCCACCTCGGCGAGGGAGTCGACGCCTATCGCATGGGCAAGGCGGTGGATTGAGGCGCGCCGCCCCGAAGGTCGTCATGCGGAACGTGTTTCACTCCGCGCCCGATTCGCTCCGCGCCTTCTGGCCTTTCGCTTCGGCCGCGCCGCGGAACAAACGGTCGGAGGTCTCGACCGCCGCGTCCGGAGTGAAGGAAATGGCGACTCCGTCCGGCCCGTCGACCTGGACCTCGCCTTCCTCGGCGGTGACCTCGCTCGGAGTCGCGTGCGGCTTGTTCTCCATCCGGGCAAAACGGCCCGGAGCGCGGCGCGTTCCCCTCAAGCCGCCTGCGGCACTCCATCGTGTCTCCGCGGAGCAGGCTCAGTAATGATAACGGCACTGCGCCACTTCCAGCGTTTGCGCGTCGCCCTTCCCCGAGACTCGGTAGACCAGCCGATGCTTCTGGTCGATCCGGCGCGACCACCAACCGGTCAGATTGCCTCCCAGCGGCTCCGGCTTTCCGGTGCCGCGAAACGGATCGCGCATGCATCCCTTCAGAAGGGCGTTGAGGCGGGCCAGGATTTTATCGTCTTCCGCCTGCCAATAGAGATATTGGTCCCAGGCACGTTCCGAAAAGGCGAGCTTCACGGCTCGAGCAGATCCCGCTCAATGCCCCTTCCGGCGTCGAGATCGGCGATACTGGCGAGCAACTCGCGGGCATTGGCGGGCGAGCGCAGCAAATAGAGCGTCTCCTCGATCGACGCCCAGTCGCTTTCCGAAACCAGCACCGCGCCCTCGCCGCGCTGGCGGGTGATCGCGATCGGCATATGGTCGTCGACGCACTGGTCGATCACCGATTTCAGATTCTCGCGCGCCTCGGAATAGCTGATCGCTTTCATCGCCGCGATATGGACAAAGGATTGTCCAATGTCAAGATTCACGCCTGCCTAGGCCGCCTGCGGCACTTCGTAATCCCGCGCCGCCGCCGAGAGCTTCTCGACGAACTCGGCGATATGCGCCTCCCCGATCACCAGCGGCGGCAGCACCCGCATCACATTGTCCCCGGCGGCCACCGTCAGCAGCCCGTGCTCGCGTAGGTAATTGACGAAGGCCCGGCTGTCGGTCTTCATCTTCACGCCGAGCATCAGGCCCATGCCGCGCACGCTTTCGAACAGATGGTCGTGATTGGGAATCATCTGCTCGAGCGCGCCCCTGAGGCGCTCGCCCATTTGGGCCACGTGGGCGAGGAAGTCCTCGTTGGCGACGACGTCGAGCACCGCCTGGCCCGCCGCGCAGGCGAGCGGGTTGCCGCCATAGGTGGAGCCGTGAGTGCCGACGACCATCCCCGCCGCCGCCTTCTCGCTGGCGAGGCAGGCGCCCATCGGGAATCCCCCGCCGATGCCCTTGGCCACGGCCATGAGGTCCGGCTCGATCCCGTAATGCTCATAGGCGAACATCCTGCCGGTCCGCGCATAGCCGCACTGCACTTCGTCGAGCACGAGCATCAGGTCGTGCTCGTCGCAAAGCGCCCGAAGCCCCTTCATGAACTCCTGGCTGGCCGGGCGGATTCCCCCCTCGCCCTGCACCGGCTCGACCAGGAAGCCGGCGGTGTGCGGCCCCATCGCCGCCTTCGCCGCCTCCAAATCGTCGAACTCGACGACGGTGAAGCCCGGCATCAGCGGCGCGAAGCCGTCGCGCATCTTGGGCTGGTTGGTGGCGCTGATCGCGCCCAGCGTGCGGCCGTGGAAGGCGTTGGAAAAGGTGATCAGCTCGTGCTTGTCGGGGCGCCCGTGATGATGGTGGTAGCGACGCGCCGTCTTGATCGCGCACTCGATCGCCTCCACGCCCGAATTGGTCAGGAACACGGTGTCGGCGAAGGTCAGGTCGCACAGGCGCTGGGCGAAGGCCTCGCCCTGCGGGCTCCCGTAGAGGTTGGAGACGTGCATCAGCGTCGCCGCCTGGTCTTGGATCGCTTTGGTCAGCACCGGATGGCCGTGGCCGAGCAGGTTGACCGCGATTCCCGCCGCGAAATCGAGATATTTCTCGCCGCCCTCGCCATAGAGATAGCACCCCTCGCCGCGAACCGGCCGCACCGGCGAGCGCGGATAGACGGGCATGAGCGGCGTGATGGCCATTTCGGAGCTCCGGATCAGGTGTTGAACGCGTCCCGGGGACGCAGGGGCCAGCCTATAGGGAAGGGGGGCGAGAAGCGTCAATCGAGCGTAACCTCCCTCTCCCATAGGGAGAGGGTCGGGGTGAGGGGTTCGGGCGCGGGAGGTTACCCGCAAACTCCGTAAACCCCCACCATGAGAAGGTAAGCAGTGCCCCGCACTGCTTAGCCATGTCCGGGGGACATGGCGACCTGCTCATCCTCCCCCTCAGGGGGAGGGCTTAAACGGATATTCGTTTCCTGGCGCCAATAAGAAAGGCGGCCCCCTAAGGAGCCGCCTTCCCATTCCTTCACGCGGGGTTGCCCGCCTCGGTCGCTGCCGCTTAGCCGCGGCGGCCGTCCCGGTCGCGGCGCTCGTAGCGGAGCTGCTGCTCGAGGCGGTTGACCTGGTTCTGCAGGCTGGCGAACTCGCGGCCCGAAAGGCCGTTGCGCCCGCGATAGTTCAGCCGCATCCGGATCTGCTCGGCGTCGCGCCGCAGGGCGGTCGCCTCGCGCGGCGAGATCTGCCGGTAGCGAAGCGAGCGGTCGATCCGCAGGTTCACCTCGTTGAGCTGCCGCAGCAGGTTGTTGACGGCCGGGCGGGCGGGGCCGCGCTGGTTCCAGGCCGTATTGTGATACTGGGCGGCAGCCGGCGCGCTGGCTGCGATCGCGGCGGTCGCCAAAGCGACGGAAACAATCAACTTACGCATGTTACTCACTCCTTGCTGCACTATTGCAGAGGCCGTTCTACGCACGAGCCGCTGTTAGGCTCCTGAATGCGTCCGACAGAATCCGTTCATAATTGTCGCAACTTGTATGAACGGAATCAGGCTCCTCTCGTCATTGCGAGCGTAGCGAAGCAATCCAGTGCGGCCTCTGAGGCCCGCTGGATTGCTTCGTCGCTTCGCTCCTCGCAATGACGAAGCAGCGTATCCTTCCCTCAGTGAGCAGGCGGGGCAGTCGGCCGGGCAAGACTCCGGGCGGCGAAAAGCCGGCTCTGAAGCTGATCGGCCTCGAAATCGGACAAGCCGTCGCTGCCATAAGCCCACCAGCTATCGGCGATCGCCCGCGCATCGCGGCGCATGTCGCGTGCCTGGCGGCGCGTGATCTGCCCGCTGTCGCGAAGATCGTCGATCCGTTCCTCGAGCCGCCGGATCTGCCCGCCAAGCTCCACGCCGCGCGAGGCGTTGCGCGGGGCGGGCGCCTCCGTCCGGATCGTGCCCGCGATCCCGCCGCCGTGGCGCGGTGCGCCTGGCCCGGTGCCGGTCGTCAGCGGCAGATACATCGCGAGAAGCAGGACAATGTGCACCCGACACCTCCTCGAATGGCGATGCCGGGGAGCCTAGTCTGTCAAACCTGTTACGCAGATGAACCGACGCAGGGTTCGAACTCAATCAGCTTGGGATGCTTTGCGTCTGATGTCAGGAGTCATCCCGGCGAAGGCCGGGACCCATGCACTCAGGACGCGCAGAAAAGGGCTGAGAAGCCTCGCGTCTCTTCACCCCGTCGTGCTCATGGGTCCCGGCCTTCGCCGGGATGACTCGTTTATCGCAACGATGAAGCGACTTCCAATCGGGTCCGGACCCTAGGATTTGATCTTCCACCCCGTCCTAAGCAGCCCGTAGCACAGCGCGCCCAGCCCGATATTGATCGCCAGCAGCAGCAGCGCCCCGAACATCACCGGCGAATCGCTCGTCCCGAGGAAGCCGTAGCGAAAGCCCGAGATGACGTAGAAGAACGGGTTGGCATGGCTCACCGCGCGGAAGGCGGGCGAGAGCTGCTCGATCGAATAGAAAGTGCCCGAAAGGAGGGCGAGCGGAGCGACGACGAAATTGCTCACCGCCGCCGCATGGTCGAACTTCTCGGCCCAGATCGAGGTGATGAGGCCGAGGAAGGCGAGCATCGAACTGCCCGCCAGGCCGAACCACAGCACCGCCCACAAATGACGCGGAATGACGTGAACGCCGGGCCACAGCAGCATTGCCAGCCACACGGCGAGGCCGACCAGCACGGCCCTGGTCACCGAGGCGCCGGCCAGGCCGCAGATCAGCTCGCCGGTCGAGAGCGGCGGCATCAGATAGTCGACGATCGTTCCCTGGATCTTGCCGACCAGCAGCGAGAAGCTCGAATTGGCGAAGGCGTTCTGGATCATGCCCATGACGATGAGGCCGGGAGCGATGAAATCGGCGAAGGGCACGCCCATCACCGTCCGCCCCGATCGGCCCAAAGCGACGGTGAAGATCACCAGGAAAAGCAAGGTGGTGACGGCCGGCGCCCAGATCGTCTGCAACTGGACCTTGAAGAAACGCCTCACCTCCTTCACATAGAGCGTCGCAAGGCCGCCCCAATTGACGTTCCTGATGACAGGGACGCCTGGGGCGGTACGAACCCAATTCGAAGGCTGGTCGTTCACAGGGGCCGTCGCTATCCGCAGACGCCTGTTGCCGCAAGCCGTGAGAGCATAGGACGAAGCCATGTCGTGGACCGACGAACGGATCGATCGCCTGAAGGCGCTGTGGACCAAGGGAATGACGGCGAGCCACATCGCCGACGAGCTCGGCGGAGTCTCGCGCAACGCGGTGATCGGCAAGGCCCACCGCCTCGGCCTCCAGGCGCGTCCCTCGCCGGTCAAACCGAACGAGCCCGAGCCCAAGCCCAAGAAGACCAAAGAGCTGCCCGAGGCCGCCCCGGCTCCGGCGCCGCCCAGGCCTGTGGCCGCCGAGGCGTCCCGCCCCGCTCCCGCACGGCCCGAGCCCAAGCCCGCCCCCGCCCCGGCCGACGCCTCCACGGCAACCGCCGAGCCGGCGGCGCGCCCCGCCGCCAAGGAGCCCCTCGTCCGCTCGATCGGCCCGGGCGGCTTCGTCCGCCAGGGTCCGGGCGACCAGCAGGCGCCGATCCCCCCCGCCCCTCCGCGCCGCCTCGTGCCCGCCAAGCCGAGCCCCGAGGTCGCCGACAAGACCGGCCTGCTCGATCTCAACGAGAAGGTCTGCAAATGGCCGATCGGGCACCCCGGGGAACCCGATTTCCACTTCTGCGGCAACCCGTCCAACCCCGGCTTCCCTTATTGCGTCCAGCATTGCGGAGTCGCCTACCAGGCCCAGCTCCCGCGCCGCGACAGGAAGCCCCCGCCTCCGCTTCCGTTTGGTGGACCGAGAGTGAGGTGAAGCCGTCCCGCTAATAGTGCGCGCACTATTAGCGGAGTCGGCTCACCCGGCCGGCGGGGCGGCGGGCCTTAAGTCCGCCGAACCCGTCCGACGTCACGGGACAATGGTTCCGTGACGTTTCCGCCAAGACAGGCTTCAACCGACAAGTGCCCTGCCCTTCTGCCCCAAAGGGAGTCATCCCGGCGTAGGCCGGGACCCATGAACTCTGAGAGTGAAGTGCGGGCCGCGCGGGCGTCGCCTCTCCTGACGGTCGGTGTTCATGGGTCCCGGCCTTCGCCGGGATGACTCTGAATTGCGAACCGTTCCAAATTTGGAACCGCCCGCCGTCAACAGGCTCCCGCTCGCCATCTCGTACCGCCCGCGATATGATCCCCCCTTCGAGTCCCGCGCCTGAAAGGGGAAAGCGATGGCCTCCGCGATCGACGAAGAAAAGCTGCACGCCTTCATCGGCAAGATGCTTGGCGACATCGGCGGCGCGATGAGCGTTCCGACGGTGCGCATCGGGCACCGCCTCGGCCTGTTCGCTGCCTTGGACGAGGGCCCCGCCACCGCCGCCGAGCTCGCGGAGCGCGCCGGGGGCCTTCACGAGCGTTACGTCCGCGAATGGGCGCTTGCCCAGGCCGCCAACGGCTATGTCGACTACGATCCCGCGACCGAGCGCTTCAGCCTCTCGCCCGAGCAGGCGATGGTCTTCACCGTCAAGGACAGCCCGGTCTATCTCGCCGGCGCGTTCGAGCTGGTCGCGGCGATGATCGAGGCCGAGCCCAGGGTCGAGGAGTGCTTCCGCCGCGGCACCGGCGTTCGCTGGGGCGACCATGCCGGCTGCCTGTTCTGCGCCACCGGCGCCTTCTTCCGCCCGGGCTACGTCAACAACATCGTCCAGAGCTGGATCCCGGCGCTCGACGGCGTTGGAGCCAAGCTCGAGGCCGGCGCGAAGGTCGCCGACGTCGGCTGCGGAGTGGGCTTCTCGACCCTTCTGATGGCCGAGGCCTGGCCCAATTCCAGCTTCGTCGGCTACGATTTCCACGAGCCCTCGATCCGCGAGGCCCGCGCCCATGCGCAAAGCCACGGCCTCGCCGATCGCGTCCGCTTCGAGGTCGCCGCGGCCAAGGACATCGCCGAGGACGGCTTCGATCTCGTCACCATGTACGATTGCCTCCACGACATGGGCGATCCCAAAGGCTGCGCCGGCCACATGCGCCGAATCCTCGCGGACGGCGGAAGCTGGATGATCGTCGAGCCGATCGCCGGCAATTCGCCCGCCGACAACATGAACCCGGTCGGCCGGCTCTACTACAACGCCTCGACCATGATCTGCGTCCCCACCTCGCTCGACCAGGAGGTCGGCGAGGGCCTCGGCGCCCAGGCCGGCGAGGCGCGCCTGTCGGAGGTGATCCGCAGCGGCGGCTTCGCCAGCGTGCGCCGGGCCACCGAGGGGCCTTTCAATATGGTCCTCGAAGCGCGCTAAGCTGACTCCCTCTCCCATGGGGAGAGGGTTTTGGCGCCAACCCCTTCATCGAGCCAATTCAACCCCTTACCCCACCCGAACATTCCCCTCCGCCCCGCGATCTGCCAGCATCGCGCCCATGTCCACCGCCCCCGAACCTGCCCCCACGCTGCGATTCGCCTGCACGTCGTGCGGCGCCTGCTGCAACCGTTCGCCGGAGGTGCAATTGTCCGAGGCGGCGGCGCTGGCGGGCACGTTCGTCTTCCGCCTGATGTTCCGCCTCTACGATCTTCCGCGCGCCTTCGCGGCCCGCACCGCCGCCGCCGCTTCGCCCGCCGAATTTTACGAATCGAGGCGCCTGCTCGCCGCCTTCGCCGCCCGCCAATATCCCGCGAAGCTGAGGCGCGAGGGCAAGCCGGTCGACTATATCCGCTCGCTCGCCGTCTCCGCGCTGTCGCTCGACACCGGCGGCGGCGCCTGCGCCGCCCTCCACGAGGGCCGCTGCACGATCTACGAGCGCCGCCCCGCCGCCTGCCGGAGCGTGCCCTTCCATTATTCGCGCGCCGAGGCCTCGGCCGGGCGCGACCTCGCGGCCTTCGTCGCCACGCCGGGCTATGGCTGCGACACCGGCCCAAACGCTCCGATCGTCCTCGAAGCGGGCCGGATCGTCGACTCCGAGACGCGCCGGGCGCGAAGCGACGCGCTGGCCCTCGCCGGGCAGGACCGCCCCTGGACCCGGGCCATTCTTCGCCGGATGAAGCCCGGCTCCAGGAATAGCGGACTGCCCGGCCATCGCGAGATCGAGGCCAACGCGCCGTTCGGGGCGACGACGGTTTCGATGGGCGTCGCCTGGCGGATCGCCGCCGATGCCGGGCTGATCGCCCCCGGCCAGTGCCGCTCGCTGATCGCCGACCAGAGCGCTCTGATCGGCGAGGCGCTCGCCGCCCCGCTCTGCCCGCCCGACGAGCGCGAAACGCTTCGCGAGATGCGCGCCGAATATCGCGCGCTGCTGAACGGCTGATCGCGGTTGCGGGCGCGGACCGATCTGCTAATCTGCCGGGCATGGAAGGCGGCCTTCGCGGCCGATATTCGGGGGTCCCAGTGAAGCTTTACCGGATCAACAAGCTGACCAGGCCCGGCGGGACCGTGCTCAAGAAGAAGGACGTCCTCGCCGCCTCCGACCGCGAGGCGCTTCGCCGCGCCGACGAGAGCGACGATTGCCCGGTCTGCGAGGTGCTCCGCGACGGCAATCCGGTCGGCTCGGTCGTCTAGGGGCCTGATCGCCTTCGACAGCCCTCTCCGCTCATCCTGAGGAGCCGTTGAGCTTGTCGAAACGGCGTCTCGAAGGACGGTCCTTCGATACGGGCCTTCGCCAAGCTCAGTCCCTACTCAGGATGAGCGGTTCAAAATAAAGCTGATTATTCCCTAGCCGTCCCCCTCAGCCCGCGCCGCCGCCTTCCTCCAGGATCCGCCTGATATCCGCCTCGCCCTCCTCGGCCATGGCCCGAAGGATGGAGGCGGCGCGCGGATCGGTCGTCGCCGCCGCGAGCCGCCGGCACTGCGCCACCCGCGCCCGCATCTTGGCGACGATCTCACCCTCGTCCATGGGGGCCCCAAACCGGCGGAAGCGCCGCCGCGTTCCGCCGTTCGCCGCGCGCGGCGCACATTCGGCGGCACTGTTGCGCCCGGGCGACAGGCGCGCGCCTAGAGCCAGGCGATCCGCGGCCCGCCCCGCTCGCGCCCGAGCATCAGATCGGTCAGCGCCCAGACCATCGCGTCCGCGCGGTCCGGCGATCCCTTCCCCGCATAGCCGCCGCCCCGGATCATCGCGCACAATTCGTCCTCGAGCTCGGGGAAGCGCCCGGCGAACTTCGCCCGGCCGCTCTCGAACAGCATCGCCACCGGCTCGGCCCTGTCGCCCTTGCCGAAGCGGGCGAAGACCGGCCGCACCGGAAGCCCCCGGTCGGCCGCGCGAAGCACGCTCCTCACCATGTCCCCGCCCTGGTTCTTCTCGACGATCACGCATTCCGCGCCCCAATGCTCGGCCGCGGCGACCACCCGGGCCGCCCACCCCTCGGGCGAGAGCCCGCGCTCGCTATGGTCGCCGAGCACATAGCCGAGGCCCTCCGCATCCACCCCGCAGGCGACGATCCCGCACGCATCCCCCTCGGCCGAAGCCGGCGGATCCACCCCGATCACGATCCGGCGAAGCCGTTCCCCGGCGGAGGCCGGGGCCCAGGCCTCGCTTCGGCCACCTTCCACCATCCCCCGAGTCCACAGCGCCCCTTCCGCCTCCGCGATCAGCTCGCCCTCCAGCTCCTCGCGCCCCTTGCGCGTGCCGCCATAATCGGCCTCGAGCTTCGCCACCCGCGCCGCCGGCAGGTTGAGATTGTCGGCCGTCCGCCCGTTGGTCCGGGCGACGTCGCCCGCCGCCGCCAGCCTGCGAAGCAGCGGCACCGCGCGCGGCGTGGTCGTCACCAAAGTCCTGGGCGCGCTCCCGAGCCTCAAGCCCAGCTGCAGATTGTCCCACGTCTCCTCGGGGTAGCGCCATTTGGCGATCTCGTCGCACCAGGCGAAATGATGCTCGGGCCCGCGCAGCTTCTCCGGGCAGGCGCCCGAATAGAGAGTGGCCTCGGCCCCCGAGGCGAAGCGAACCACCCCCGCCGTCCGCGCGAACGTCACCGCCTCCCCGGTCCGAGCCACCGCGATCAGCCCGCTCACACCGTCGACCATCACCTTGCGCGCATCCTCGATCGTCGCTCCGACGAGGGCGATCCGCAAGGACCCGTCGGCCCGCGCCAGCGCACTGACCCACTCGGCCCCCGCGCGGGTCTTGCCGAAGCCGCGCCCGGTGACCATCAGCCAGGCCGGCCAGTCTCCCGGCGGCGGCAATTGCCCCTCATGCGCCCAGCCCGCCCAGAATTCGTTGAAGGTGCGCTTCTCGGGCACGGAGAGCCGCCGAACGATCCACGCCCTCTTGTCCGCCGGCAGCCGCGCGATCCGGTACACCGTCCGCCGCAACGCCCGTTCGTCGCGGGTCAGGCCTCGCTGCCCGGTGCTCTCTCTCCCATGGGGAGAGGGCTGGGGTGAGGGGGTACGGTGTTCGGCATCACTCACCCTCGCCTCCATCCATACCGGCCGCCGCCGCCACATCGCCCCGAGTCTTCAGCTTGCGCACCTGCTCGCGCTTCAGCCTGAGCCGCCGGTTGAGCACCTCCAGCTTGGCCAGCAGCGATTCGTCCAGCGCCTTCTCGCTGACCCGCCTGGGCGCGTAGCCGGCCCGCCCGGTGCGCTTCTCGCCGGCCTTGCGCCGCAGCCGCAGCAGATGCAGCCCCAGCTCCCTGTCGGGCGGCAGCGGCTCGGGCGCCGGCTCCGGCGAGTCCGGCCCCGGCCCGTCGGGCCAGCCGCCGGCCGCCAGCGCGATCATCTGCGCCTCGAGATTGCCGTAGCCGATCTCCAGCGCCTCATCGAATTGCCCGGCGAAGACGGGATCGCGCCGCCGGTGATAGTTCACCGTCTCCGGCGTGATCCCCGCCGCCTCCGCCGCCGCCTTGAGGTTGCAGCAGGTCGCGATGTGATCGAGCACGATCCGCTTCTTCGCCGCCGTGAACCCGTCCTTGCGCTCCTTGCGCGCCTGCACCTTGCGCTTGTTGCCGCCCCTGATGCTCACGCTTTTCCCGTCCGTCTTGCGCGCCATTCCCGCTCTCCGTCTGCGAAAAATGAAAAAGGCCGCGGCGAAACGCCACGGCCTCAAATCCCCTCTCCCCTAGCGGGAGAGGGTTAGGGTGAGGGGGTTCGGCGCCTGAGATCAGACCCAAATGTCACCGCCCACCACGATGTGAAAATCGTCCCCGCGACTCGCCCACCGGCGCGACTCGCAATTCTCGACGATGACCAAAATGTGCCATATCAGTGTGTAGCTGTCAACCAGAAAATCCTGACCGGTTCATCTCCGACAAAATCCCGCCCTTTTCGGCACTTTCCCGCCGCTGAGGGGGGCGGAATGTCGGATCGGAAATCCGACAAAATGCAGGAAAAATGCGCGACGAATTTATTTTTTCGAGCCGCCGCGCGGACGTTTTGCTTTTTGATTCGGGTTAAGCACGGCCTTGGACATAAAGTGCCCGTGCAACCAATCACGGATATACTCAATTAGGTGCGGTTGCCTCCACACGGACGCTAATACTGTCCGCAAAATTATCGGATAATCAGCCTGACGCTGGCGCACTAGTTGACGTAGCAAGTAGCCGGTCACTGGCTCGCGATACCTAGCAGCTGCAACATCACTCCAGAGTTCCTGCAAGCAGTCGATGGTTGCTTGAATATGCGAGACAGGCTCTGCTGCTGATCCGCCGATCTGCTGACTGAGGGTCCGGAACAGATAACCTGGGGATCCTTCCGACAGGGCGTCCAGCCGCGCAGCTTGAGCTAATGCTGCGCCCGAAACACCAAGATAGTTGTGCCCGGCTCCAACCAAATTCGCTGACCACCGAACGTATTGGTCGAAATTGATGTTGCCGCGATTGCAGGCGACTCCGAACACCACATGTAGCCATGCGCCACCGGCTCCTCCCATGAGTCGATCCAGTTGCCGCGTTGTCAAATCATCGGTCACCAGAAGCAAAGAATTTTGATGTGCCACGACCACGCTGTCACAGATATCGGAGCGTCCGAGGCGCAGGTGCTCACGCAACGCCTCAGGAAGTTCATCGCTAGCTACTATTGGCAATATCGTCGCATTCGACTCAGCCCACACGAGAGCACGATCCACCTCCTCACGAAGCTTGCAAACGACCTCTGCTGGCGTTTCTTGGAGGACGATCTTGCCTTTTTCGTAGCTGGCGCTCTTGTGGCTATCGGCCGTGAAGGCTTCCAATCGTTCGCGGCGCGCACGAAGGCGATCCAGGACGCTCGGCGGCAAATGAATTGGACCACAAGTGGCTCTCACTGCATCAAACGCCTCAAGCCGCCATATCGTCCAAAATGCCAAGAGATCGAGGACACAGCCCCGCTTGGCGTTGTCATTTACCGCTTCATTTGCAGCTTCACGTTCCTCGAGGTTTCCAATGGCAACTTTCAGCTTCAAGCCCTGCTCGGCCAGTCCAGCTGCAACCTCGATCGTGTCCATTCCCAGCCGATGAGCCAGGATGCCAAGTGGCATTGGCCCATTCAGATATTGGGCTTGCTCCTGTTCAATCCATTCACGCCGCGATTTGAGCTGGGCGATTAATCCATCGAGCCCGCCGGGCTGATCAACATCCACTGCGACGCGCTTAAAGCCAAAGATCTCCGGAAAGCGCGATTCATGATGATCGATGACATAATGAAATCGAGCCACATATTTGTGGCGAATTTGGCTGACTTCCCCACTGCGGCCATCGGGAGCTACAAACGTATCGCCAACTTTCAATCCTATGACGTTGCGAACTGTGGCATGATCCAACTCCCACGACTCTGGGTCGAGCCTGCGCAGACCTGCATCTGGTTCCACGACGAAAAACAGATCACTTCCGTCGTCGAATTTCAAATCTACTGCCATGTTCGGAGCGACTTGCGAGGCATCCCAAAGCGTGCCTGCGTTTTGGTCCCCCTGACCTTCGCCGAGAACCAACATGGAAAGCGTCATCCATGCGCGAGATCTATCTCGGTGCTGAAGAAAGAGCCGGTAAGCCAATTCAGCGGCGCGCTCTACAAACCCGAAGTGCCCTAGCAAAGATGCAAGGCGGAATTGATCACTTGGACGTTGCCACGCAAGGCGTTCGAGGGGCTTTTCTAGTTCTGCAAATAACTCATTTGATCGATCCTGCCGAATTAGGATTTCAATTCGAAGGAGCCGGGCCCGAGGTTCATCCGGTTGTTGTTGCAGGAGTTCATCGACTGCGGTTAGTGACGCAGCAAGGTCGCCAAGATTCCAAGCATGAGCGGCAACCGTCCACAAGGTTTCCGGATCATTTCGGACTTCTGGGGCCGATTCAGCCAGTGCTTGGCGAAAGGCTTTGTCGCGCCGCGCCGCCGCGAGGCTGTCAAGAAAAAGCGTTGTGGAGGGACTCTGTCGGCTCAAGTCGACATGGCCTTCCAGTAGATGCGACGCCTCTTCCGGCAAATCTTGGTGTTTCAGCTCGGCTGCCAAGAAGTATCGAGACATCATATCGAGATCGGCTGGAACAGTTGCGGCAAGGGCGCGGAGCCTGGTTTGTGCAGCCTCGTCATCGGCGGAGGCCTTTCGATCGGCCCGAATCTCCAGCAAGCTGGCAGCGATGTCATCAGGATCAAGTGAGCGCAGACCTCCGACGGCGCTGGTGAGGGCTGCATCGTCACCCAGTCGGACTGCCACTTCGCCAATTATTCGCCATCGCAGGCGAATTATTCGATCGGAAACACCATCCGTTTCAATGGCTAGAGCGCTTGCTAGTGCTCCCGGCAAATCGCCGGTGGAGGCGAGAAGCTCCGCGCGAAAAATCTGATTTTCGGGGTCGGCATCATCTCTGAGTGTCTGGATTGCTTCATCGTCCCGCCCTTGAGCGGCACGTGCGATCGCAAGCAGTCGACGTAGTTGAGGCTCGTCCCCAATTCTGGAGATCCCCTTAACCAACAACTCTTCACTTTCGGCGTGACGCTGGCAAAGGCGAAGCAAGACTGCCGCATTGTTCAGATGTGCCACTAAATCGTGCGTGTCTTGAAAGCCGACATCGAGGCAATGCTCTGCCAGCTTCTTGGTGTCGTCGGCAGCCGCGTTCAGCTCTTGCGTGGTGACCGGACCGTGACCGCCAGCAATCGTGTCAGCGGATTCAACCGCCAAAGCGAGAATGGCGACACTGCGAACACGGGTGAACTCCGATGCATCCGGATGACGCCGCACTATCTCCAAGACGCTCCCCTCCCAGTGGGGCGGGCTCCGTCTGCGCAGGTATTCGGCTAGACCAAGGTCGGCGTGGGTCGATCCGATCATGTCGGCCGGGATCAAACTTTCTGGATCGCCTTTGAAGTCGCTTTGCGCCGCCGCTTGGAGCAAATATCCGACGGCATGATCTGCGCGTGGTTCACCAGCTAGCGCCGATCGCGCGGCCTCTATCGCTTCGTCGAAACGTCCTTGAATGGTTCGAGCGAGGGCGAGGTTCGCCAAGGCATTTGGATCTTCGGGACGAATGGAATGGGCAGTTTCAAATCGACCCGCGGCCTCTTCCTCTCGGCCAAGATCGATCGCAATTGCTCCAAGGTTGGTTTCGATCCGATAGCGAGCCCAGGGTTTGTCTGAGAGATCCTCTGTGTCTAAGATCGAAAGCAGGCCCTTCTTGGCCAAGATTGTCTCGTCTTGATCATTGAACAGATCGCGAAATGTGTCGATGCGCGCATGTAAGGCTGGATCTTCATCAGCACCGGTAGCGACTTCGCGCTGTGGCGCCGTGAAGACCGAATTGCGAAGCTGTTCTACAACTTGGCTGGCAATGAGGGCTGCCAGTTCTGGCTGATCCGCTGACAAAGCGGTGTTCTGATGAGCCGCGCTCGCGACAGCAGACGGATGAAAGGCATTGTGGGCTTGCTCGTGGAGCGCAATCAGCGTTTGAAGCTGGCCCCAGCCGTAGACTGCGACCTCCAAATCGTGACCTTCGGCTTTGAGAGCTCGCGTCACTGCGATGGCCGCATCCGCCGCTCCAGTATCGTCTTTGGCCGTAGTAGCGAAAATGAGCTCCTTCAAGTCCGCCTTAAGCTCTAAAGCAGCACGGGCGTCCGAGAGGATTTTTGCCTCTTTAAGGGGATTGACGATCAATCGGCATTGAACACCTACAAAATGATCACCGCGGCCGTCGCGCCGGCCAAGAATGTCGATGCCCCTTTGTTTCTGGCCTGCGCGGCCATATTCCTGGGCATGAGGATCTTTCAGTTCAGATCGGAATAGCAATACGCAGTTGCGCTGGAATGCTTGCCAATCCTTCGGCTTGGGTATCTCAATCGCAAGGCGCGTGGTGATCGGAACAAAGGCTTTCACGCCCGTACCTGCTGGTGCGGGCGGATTCACATCATTGGGAGGCTTTGTCTCCTTCGACACCCCACAGCCTTCTCATACGCAACATCTCCTTCCCCCTAACGGACCAAGGCGTCAGACTGCTGCTTTCTTCCTATGCGATAAATATAGGAAATTGGAGGCTTAAAGGCCAGTTCTTCGGGGCTCCTTTCCACAGAATTCAACGGCCACGTCCCGCCCCGCTTGCCCTCAAGATTCCCCCGCTCCATACCCCTCCGATGTCCGACGACCTGTTCGCTTCTCCCCGTCCTGAGCCCGCCCAAGGGGCCTTCCGCCGGAAGCCGGCAAACCCATGACCGCCCCGGAATGGGTGGTCTGGCTCACGGCTATCGCATCGTTTCTGGCGGCAATGATCGTGTCGACGATCGTCTCGGTGCGGAGCGCCGCCAGGGGCGAGAGCCTGTTCCGCGAATGGGGCAAGCGCGGCCTCTACAGTTCGCTCGCCATGTTCGGTGTGTGGGCCGCCTATTTCCTCGTCTTCACCATCGTCGCCGCAATCCACGGCTGAACCGAAGCCGGCCTGCTTCGCGCCTTCGCGCCTTCGCGTGAGACCCCCTTTCGCTTCTCCGCGCCACGTCTCCCCTCCCTCCGCGTCTCCGCGCGCACCCAATCCACCTGTGGATAGAACAGCCCCTCAAACTTGCCCTCAAGATTCCCCCGCCCCATACCCCTCCCATGTCCGACGACCTGTTCGCTTCCGCCTCCCGCACCAGCACCGATTACGACGCCCACTCGATCGAGGTGCTCGAAGGCCTGGAGCCCGTCCGCCGCCGCCCGGGCATGTATATCGGCGGGACCGACGAGCGGGCGCTTCACCATCTCGCCGCCGAGGTGCTCGACAACAGCATGGACGAGGCGGTGGCCGGGCACGCCAACCGGATCGAGGTCGCGCTGGAGGCCGCCGAAGGCGCCGCCGGGCGGCTGACGATCGCCGACAACGGCCGCGGCATGCCGGTCGACGAGCATCCCAAATATCCGGGCAAGTCGGCGCTCGAGGTGATCATGACCACGCTCCATTCGGGCGGGAAGTTCACCGACAAGGCCTACGCCACGTCGGGCGGCCTTCACGGCGTCGGGGTCTCGGTGGTCAATGCGCTGTCGACCGACACGATGGTCGAGGTCGCCCGGGGCAAGATGGTCTACCGCCAGAGCTTCTCGCGCGGGGTTCCGACCAGCGAGCTGATCGAAGTGGGGGCCACCCAGAACCGTCGCGGCACCACCGTCGCCTTTACCCCCGACGCGGAGATTTTCGGGGCCGACGCGCGGTTCAAGCCGGCGCGGCTCTACCGGCTCGCGCGGTCCAAGGCTTACCTCTTCGCCGGGGTCGAGATACGCTGGAAGTGCGACCCTTCCCTGCTCTCCGAGGAGGACCGCAAGGCGGGCATTCCCGACGAGGCGGTGTTCCAGTTCCCCGGCGGCCTCGCCGATCACCTCCGCGAGCAGGTCGAGGGCAAGGAGACGGCGACCTCGACGCCCTTCACCGGGCGGCAGGATTTCGCGGGCGGGGCCGGCTCGGTCGAATGGGCGGTGGCCTGGCCGCTCTGGGGCGAGGGCAACGCCTCCTTCTACTGCAACACGATCCCGACGCCCGACGGGGGCACCCACGAGCAGGGGCTTCGCCAGGCGCTGACCCGCGGGCTTCGCGCCTTCGCCGAGTTGGTCGGGCAGAAGAAGGCCAGGGACATCCAGGCCGAGGACGTCACCAACGGCGCCGAGATCATGCTTTCGCTCTTCATCCGCGATCCGCAATTCCAGAGCCAGACCAAGGATAGGCTGACCTCGCCCGACGCGACGCGGCTGGTCGAGGCCGCGGTGCGCGACCATTTCGACCATTATCTCGCCGACCATATGGAGCGCGGGCGGGCTTTGCTCGGCTTCGTGCTCGAGCGGATGGACGAAAGGCTGGCGCGCCGCGCCGAGCGCGAGATCAAGCGCAAGACGGCGACCTCGGGGCGCAAGCTGCGGCTTCCGGGCAAGCTCACCGACTGCGCCAACGACGATCCGGCGGGGACCGAGATCTTCATCGTCGAGGGCGACAGCGCGGGCGGCTCGGCCAAGCAGGCGCGCAACCGCAAGACGCAGGCGATCCTTCCGATACGCGGCAAGATCCTGAACGTCGCTTCCGCCACCGCCGACAAGATCCGCGCCAACAGCGAGATCGCCGACCTGATCCAGGCTTTGGGCTGCGGCACGCGCGACAAGTGCAGGCCCGAGGATCTGCGCTACGAGCGCGTCGTGATCATGACCGACGCCGACGTCGACGGCGCCCACATCGCCACTCTGTTGATGACTTTTTTCTTCAATGAAATGAAGGACTTAGTTCAACAAGGCCACCTCTACCTCGCCCAGCCGCCGCTCTACCGGCTCGTCTCGGGCGGGACGATCGCTTATGCGCGCGACGATGCGCACCGCGCCGAGCTCGAGGCGGGCACCTTCAAGGGCAAGAAGGTCGAGGTCTCGCGCTTCAAGGGCCTCGGCGAGATGAACCCGAACCAGCTCAAGGAAACCACCATGGATCCCGCAACGCGGTCCATGCTCCGAATCACCCTCCCCCACGACCCCGAGGGCCGCTTCGAGGTCAAGGACCTCGTCGAGCGCCTGATGGGCCGCAACCCCGAGCACCGCTTCCATTTCATCCAGACCCGGGCCGCCGAGCTCGATGAGGAAGCGATTGACGCGTAGCCGCCGCCCGCCTCCTCAAAAAAGGGACGGCCCGCTCGCCTTCTGGACGATCCAGCGGGCGACCGTTGCCGGGATCGCAGCGGGCGTCGCGGCGTTGCTGCTTTCCGCCTTGGGCGGGAGCTGGCACGAGCCGTTGCTCGGAATCTATGCCGGCTTGCTCGCCTTCACGTCGTGCTGCGGCGCGTCCGTCCTGTGGATCACCATGCTCGACGTCCGCAATCGCGGCCGCGGCGGCCGGATGCGGCCGATCCGGGTCTTCGACGTCGCCGCCGGCCTCGCGCTCATTTTGCCGAGCGCCTACGCGCTGTGGCTGGTCTGGCCGGAGCTCGGCCTATGAGGCGTCGGTCTCGGCGGCGTCGAGCGCCGCCTCGACCATTCTGTGCCAATTGTCGACGTCGCCGGCCTCGGCCATGGCCGGGTCCGGCTCGCGCAGCGTGCGCAGGATCGAGAGCGCGTCCTCGCGATAATCGCGCCAGGTCGAATCGACCTCGTCCGAAGCGGAAGCATCCTCGCCCTCGGCGTTGATGCTGAGCACGCGCCCGGCGATGACCCGCGCGATCCGCTCCACCAGGCTCATGTTGGACACCGGCACGGCGCTCTCCCTTTTTCAATGGTTCGAGCGTGTAACGGTGGAGCGGTGGAGAGGTTTCGCCTAGATTCGCGCCCGGAGGTTCAGACCATGCGTGTTCTTTTCCTGATCCTGTTGCTCCTGTTTGGCCTTGCCGGTCCGGTCCGGGCGCAAGAAGCGGAGGCCGGCCTGCGCGCCCGCGCCGAGCAGGTCGTCGAATTGTTGCGCGGCGGCGGCGATCCCACCGCCTTGTTCACTCCCGTCTTTCTCGCGCAGGTCCCGCCGGACCAGGTCCGCGCCGTCTCCCGGCAGCTCGCCGCGCAATATGGGGCGGTGCGCGGACTCGCGGGAGTCGACGCGGCCTCGGCGCAGGCGGGCGTGATTCACGTCGCGTTCGAGCGCGGCACGGTGCACATGCGGATTGTCCTCGAGCCCGACCCGCCGGGACGCGTGGCCGGCTTGCTCGTGACCGGAGCCGAGACGCAGGGCGACAGCCTGAGCGGGGTCGTCGGCGAGATGCGTGCGCTGCCCGGAACGACGTCGCTGGCGGTCGCTCGGCTCGGGCCCGGCGCGCCCCAGATGCTCGCCTCGCTCGAGCCGGACCGGCCGATGGCCATCGGCTCCGCATTCAAGCTTTTCATCCTCGCCGAGCTGACCCGCCAGGTGCAGGCGGGACGGCGGCACTGGAGCGACGTGGTCGCGCTCGATCGGCACTCGATCCCCACGGGCAGCCTTCAGACCTGGCCGCTCGGGTCTCCGGTGACGCTGCACACGCTCGGGGCGCTGATGATCTCGGTCAGCGACAACACCGCCGCGGACGTGCTTCTGCACACGTTGGGCCGGGAGAATGTCGAGCGGATGATGACCACGATCGGGGTCGCCGATCCCGCCCGCAACATCCCGTTTCTTTCGACTCTGGAGGTATCGACGCTCAAGACCGCGCCGGCCCCGGCGCTGAACGCCTGGCTGCAGGCGGATGCGGCGGGACGGCGGCAGCTGCTGGCGCGGGACTATGCGAATCCGGACCCAACGCGAGTCGACATCTCCCGGCTCGAGGGCGGCCCTCTTCACATCGACAGCCTCGAATGGTTCGCGTCGACGGCGGACCTGGTCAAGGCGATGGACTGGCTTCGGCGCAACGGCGACGATACGGCGCGCGCGATCCTGGCGATCAACGGCGCGCTCGGACCCAATTCGGGCGGCTTCGCCTATGCGGGCTACAAGGGCGGATCGGAGGCCGGCGTGCTCAACCTGACCTGGCTGGTGCGCAATCGCTCGGGCGTGTGGCATGCGCTTAGCGGCACTTGGAACGATCCCGCGGCGAGGCTGGAGGAAAGCCGCTTCATCGGCCTGATGGCCCGGGTCGCCCAGCAGCTGCGTTGATCCGCGTTCATTAACCGGATGTTTGCCGCCCGCTTCTAGATTTGCCCGTCGCCTTCGGGAGTGGAGCATGACGGCTCGCAGCTTTGGTCGCAAATCCCTGGCGGGCGCCGCGCCGGCGCCCTCGCGCATCGCCCTCGTCGCCGGCCAGCCGCGAAGCTTCGAGCCGATTCATAGAGCGAAGCGCACCGACGAGGAAATCGAGGCGCGCCGCGCCGCCTTCGTCGCCGAGGAGCGCGCGCGCGCAGGGCCGAAGGCCGAGGAAGCGCCTCAGGAGGCAAGTGAAGAGGCCCTCCGCGCTTTCAAGGCGGAATTGGCTCCCACCGACCGGTCGCTGAAAATCGCCTACGCTTCGTGGTTCCTGACCGGCCTCGCCGGCGGCCATCGCTTCTACCTGCGGCGTCCGATCACCGGCGGCATCCAGGCGACGCTCTTTTTCGGCTGCTGGGGCGCGGCCCTGCTCGAATATTACTGGGCGTTCGCGGGCCTGGCGCTCAGTTGCCTGTGGATGGTCGCCGACGGCTTCCTGGTCGAGCGCATGCACCGGAATTCGGGGCGCCAATGAGCGGCGCGACCTTTGGCCGCAAGCAGGCGGAAGCGGGCGCGGATCAGGCGCTCGCCGCACGGCGTGCCGCGTTCCTCGCCGAGGAGCGCGCCCGCCGGAACCAGCCGCAGGCGCAAGGCGATCCCATCGGCGCCGCGCGAGCCCCCCTGTTCGTGCGCGAGAAATCCACAGGCACTGCCTATTTGCTGTGGTTCTTCCTTTGCGGTTTCTCCGCGCACCGCTTCTATCTCGGCTATTCCACCTCGGCCGTGATCCAGCTCGCGCTGACGCCGATCGGCTATGCGATGCTGATCGCCGGCTCGCTGGCCGGGTTGCCGGTCCTCTTCTGCGGCGGCCTGTGGATGCTCGCCGACGTCTTCATCATCCCCTCGATGGTCCGCGAGGCCAATCGCAACATCCGCGACCGCGCCGTCGGCACGGTCTTCGCCTAATTCGCGACCGCAGGCGCGATGAGCGGGAAGCGGGGGATCTCGACCGGGAAGCTCGATCCGTCCGCCGCGATCATGAAATAGCGCCCCTCCATCGCCCCGGTCGGAGTGGTCAGCGGGCAGCCCGAGACATAATCGAAGGAGGCGCCGGGCTCGAGCACCGGCTGCTCGCCGACGACCCCTTCGCCGCGCACTTCGTGGCGGGCGCCGCGGCCGTCGGAGATGATCCATTCGCGGCTGACCAGCTTCACCGTCCGGCCTCCGCCATTCTCGACGCGCACGTGATAGGCCCAGAACCAGCGTCCCTTGCCGGGCTCCGATTGCTCCGGGAGAAAGCTGACCGAGACGCGGACAGTGATGTCGCCGGTCGTCGCGCTGTGGGGAAAAAGCTCTTTCACCCGCGCTTGATGAGACGGAGCGAGGGCGCGGTCAACCGGCCATGCGCCCGAGCCGCTCGACCAGCCGCTCGCGTGCGGCCAGCACCACGCCGCGCCGGTCGGCGAGCAGGTCGCGCGCGAGACGCTCGCCGGTGATCTTCATCGCGTCGCGAACGGCATTGGGCAGCGCCTCGATCTCCTCCTCGTCAAGCCCGAAGCCGAGCTCGGCGAGCAGCAGAAGCTCGTAGCGCACGACGGCCCCCGCCCAGCCGCGCGCGCTGGGCGCAGCCTCGATCGCTGCCAGCAAACCGTCGAGTCCTTCGAACAGGGCCGGATAAGGCTGCGCCTCGGGCAAGGCGGCCGCGGTCAACGCCGTCGCCCACTCGATCCCCGCCGCGGCGAGCGGCTCGGAAAGGACGAACGCGCGGCTGCGGACGAGTTCCACTGAGAGATGGGCAAGCTGCTCCTCGGTGCGCGCGCGATAGTCGGCCTCGACGACATTGCCCGCCATCAAAACCGGCCTGAGGCGCCGCGAGCGTCCGCCGCGGACATAGCCGGCCTGCAACCCGTCGTCCGGAGTCAGCGCACGAACGATCGCGCCATGCTCGCCATGGCCGCGGACGGCGCAGATGATGGCTCGGGTCGCCAGATGCATGCCCCCTCGGTAACCGATTGGCGACGGTTTTGCGCTAGGGACGCGGCATGTCGATCTTCTCCGAAAGCGATCTTTCGCGCCTGCGCGAGCTTTATCCCGAACAGCCGGGCAAATTGTCCCACAAGCTGCTCGATCATCCGCTGCTCACCCTCGAGGCGCTGGTCGAGCTGGGAAAGCGCCTGCCGCGCTTCAGCGTCGAATATAATGCGGGCGATCTGCCCTATGGCGTCGATCCCGAAGCGGTCGGCCACACCGGTCTTTCGGTCGAGGACACGATCCGGCGCATCGAGGAATGCGGCAGCTGGATGGTGCTCAAGCATGTCGACCAGGACCCGGCCTACAAGGCGTTGCTGGACGAATGCCTCGGCGAGCTGGCGGACGTGATCGAGCCCGTGTCGGGCGAGATGGTGACCAAGGTCGGCTTCATCTTCGTCTCCTCTCCGGGCGCGGTGACTCCGTTCCATCTCGATCCCGAGCACAATGTGCTGCTCCAGATCCGTGGGCGGAAGACGATGATGATCGTGCCGGGCGAAAGCGACGTCGTGCCGGACGAGAAGCACGAGGCCTATCATGTCGGCGGCCACCGCAACGTGCCCTGGGAGGACGAGTACGAGGCGCGCGGCGAGAAGTTCGAGCTGACCCCCGGCGACGCGGTCCACGTGCCCTTGATGTGGCCGCATTGGGTGAAGAATGGGCCGGAGCCCTCGATCAGCTTCTCGATCACCTGGAAGTCCCACTGGATCTACCAGGAAGCCGACGCCCGCGGGCTCAACCACATCTTGCGCCGCGTGGGGCTTCAGCCGAGCTCGCCGGCGCCCTTCCCCCGCAGCAACGCAGGCAAGGCCTACGCCTACCGCGCGATCAGAAAGGCGAAGCAGGCTGTCGGGCGCTGAACGTTCCCCGGCAAAGGCCGGGGTCCAGGCCCTGTTCCAGTGCCCCTGGGCCCCGGCCTTCGCCGGGGAACAGGATATCACCCCCCCGGGTGGAAATAATCGTAGACCTTGCGCGCCACCGTGGCCGAAATCCCCGGCGCCTGCTCCAGATCCTGGAGCGCCGCATTTCTCACCGCCCGCGCCGTGCCGAAGTGCATCAGCAGCGCCCGCTTGCGCCCCGGGCCGATTCCCGGGACCTCGTCGAGCGGGCTTGCGGTGAAGCTCTTGGCGCGCTTCTGCCGGTGCGCGCCGATCGCGAAGCGGTGCGCCTCGTCGCGCAGGCGCTGGAGGTAGAAGAGCAAAGGCGCGTTCATCGGAAACGTGATCTCGCGCCCGCCCGGCAAATGAAAAATCTCGCGCCCCGCGTTGCGGTCCGGCCCCTTCGACACCGCGACCACCGGAACGTCGTGGACTCCGGCATCCTCCATCACCTCGCAGACCGCCGAGAGCTGGCCCTTGCCGCCGTCGATCAGCAGCAGGTCCGGCCAATCGCCCTTCGACCGGTCAGGATCCTCCTTCTCGAGCCGGGCGAAGCGGCGCGACAGCACCTCGCGCATCATCGCGAAATCGTCGCCCGGCGCCGTCTCGGGCCGCTTGATGTTGAATTTGCGATACTGGTTCTTGCGAAAGCCCTCCGGCCCGGCGACGATCATCGCGCCGACCGCGTTGGTGCCCATCACATGGCTGTTGTCGTAGACCTCGATCCGCTGCGGTGGCTCGGCCAGCTCGAACGCGTCGGCCAGCTCGCGCAGATTCTTCGCCTGGGTCGAGCTTTCGGCGAGGCGGCGGTCGAGCTCCTCCTCGGCGTTGCGCGCAGCCTGGCGGATCATCCGCGCCTGCTCGCCCCGTTGCGGAGTCTTGAGCTGGACCTTGCGCTCGGCGCGCTCTGAAAAAGCCTCGCAGAGCAACTCCGCTTCGGGGACCGGACGGTCGGTCAGGATCAATTTGGGCGGCGGCACCTCCTCGTAGAACTGGACGAGGAAGCTCTGCAGCACCTCCGCCTCGGGCACGTCGTTGGTATGCGCCGGGAAGAAGCTGCGATGGCCCCAATTCTGGCCGCCGCGGATGAAGAAGGCCTGGATGCACATCGTCCCGCCCTTGCAGGCGAGCGCGAACATGTCGGCGTCGCCAAGCCGCTCGGCGTTGATCGCCTGGCTGCCCTGGACGTAGGTCAGCGCGCGAAGGCGGTCGCGATAAACCGCCGCCAGCTCGAAGTTCATCGCCTCCGAGGCCTCCGACATCAGAGTCTGTAGCTTCTGCTGGATCTTGGTCGATTTGCCGCCGAGGAAATCCTTGGCGTCGCGGACCAGCTCGTCATAGCCGCCCTCGTCGATCCGCCCGACGCAGGGCGCCGAGCAGCGGCGGATTTGATAGAGCAGGCAGGGCCGCGTGCGGTTCTGGAAGAAACTGTCGGAGCAGCTCCGGAGGAGGAACAATTTCTGCAGAGAATTGAGCGTGTTGCGCACCGATCCGGCGCTCGCGAAAGGCCCGTAATATTGCCCCTTGATCCGCCGCGCGCCGCGGTGGAGCTGGACGCGGGGAAAATCGTGGTCCTCGCGCAGCAGGATGAACGGAAAGCTTTTGTCGTCGCGCAAAAGCACGTTGTAGGGCGGCCGGTAGCGCTTGATCAGCTGCGCCTCGAGCAGCAGCGCCTCCGCCTCGCTGTGGGTCGTGACGATCTGCATCGAGCGCGTTTGCGAGATCATCCGCAGCAAGCGCTTCGGCTGCCGCGCGACCTGGGTATATTGAGTGACCCGGTTCTTCAGCGCCCGCGCCTTGCCGACATAGAGCACGTCGCCGCGCGAATCGAGCATCCGGTAGACCCCGGGCCGCACCGGCAGAGTCTTCACCACCGACCGGATCGCCGCCACGCCCGCCTCCAGATCGGGCTGGCCGGCGCCGCGCACGGTGTATGTCGCTTTCTCCTCGTTGAAGCGTTCGGGCGCGTTCGGGATGTCTGGACGCTCGGCGGACATGGGGAGGATTTAGGGATTTGCCCGCGCGCATGATAGCCTCAGCCCATGGCCAGCGCGGACGATTTCCGGCGGATCGCTCTCTCCTTCCCAGGCGCGGAGGAGAAGGCGCACATGAACCACCCCGATTTCCGGGTTGGCGGCAGGATCTTCGCCACGCTCCACGCGCCGGGCAAGGGCACCGGCGCGGTGATGCTGCTGCCCGAGCAACAGGAACTGGCGATGGAGGCGGAACCGGAGGCGTTCACGCCAGCGACCGGTGCGTGGGGCCGGAGCGGGTCGACCTTGGTGCGGCTGGATGCGGTGTCGGACGAATGGCTGGAGCGGACGCTACAATGGGCCTGGGCGAAGCGGGCGCCGAAAGCTCGTCTCGAATGATGGGGCTCGCACGATGCGGTTCCCCGGCGAAGGCCGGGGCCCAGGAGCCGAAGGCTTTTTTTGCAAGTCTGCAGCGAGGCTAGACGAGGAAGCGGACCCTTGCTGAGATCCCCGCTTGCGCGCTCGTCCTAACCCCCGGCTCACGCCGGGCCTGGACCCCCGCCTTCGCCGGGGAGCATCTAGCGCTTGCCCAATTCCGCGATCGCCGCGTCGACCATCGCCTTGTCGGCTTTGGCGTCCACCTTCTCCCGGATCAGCGACTCCGCCGCCGCGGTCGCGGCGCGGGCGGCGGTGGCGCGGACCTCCTCGATCGCGGCGCGCTCGGCGGCGGCGATCTTGTCCTCGGCCATGCGCGCGCGGCGCTCGACCAGGGAGGCGGCGTCGGCCTCGGCCTGCCTGACGATGGCGTCGGCTTCGCCGCGGGCGCGCTCGATCATGGTCACGGCCTCGGCGTCGGCCTGGGCCGACTTCGCCTCATATTCTGCCTTCAGCGCCTCGGCCTCGGAGCGCAGCTGCGCGGCCTCGTCGAGCTGCTCGCGGATTCCGGCGATCTTGCGGTCGAGCGCGGCGCCGATCAGCGCCGGGACTCGCTTCCAGATGAGGATGGCGAGAACCGCGACCATCGCCAGCGCGATCCACTGCGGCGCGTCGAGACCGAAGGCCGTCGGCTCGGGATGATGCTCGGGCGCCCCGACATGCTCGACATTGCCGCCGTCGCCCGGAGGCGCGGCGACATGGGTGTCCTGGGAATTAAGCGCCATGGGAAAGTGCCGCCTTCACGGCCCGCGCCGCCTCTGAAGCGCCGACCGAAACGCCGGCCAGACGCTTGACCATATCCTGTGCCGCTTCCGCCGCCACGCTTTCGATATCCGCCAGAGCGGCGTCGGTGGCCGCGCGGATGCGCTGCTCCGCCGCATCGACCCTGGCCTCGATCTCGCCGTTGGCGGAACGGATCCGCTCCTCGGTCGCCTGCGCGCTCGACTGCTTCGCGGCGGCGGCGACCTTCAGCGCCTCGGCGCGGCTCGAATCCATTCGCGCGCGATAGGCCGCTTCCGTCTCGTCGGCCGCGGTACGCGCGGCCTGAGCGGCGGCGAGATCGTCGGCGATCCGCTTGTCGCGCGAATCGACGGTCGACTGGATCTTCGGCAGCATGGCGTGGCCGATGCCGAAATAGATGAGCGCGAGCACCACCAGCAGCCAGAAGAACTGCGAGTAGGCGACGAGCGCGAGCTGGTTGATCTGAGGCATCGGCCCTTATCCGGGGACAGTCGCGGACAACTGTCCCCTCTCGGTTCTTACTGGGCGTAGAGGATGATCATCGCCACGGCGAACGCGATCAGGCCGAGGAGCTCGGCGGCCGCGAAGCCGATGAACAGGCGGCCCTGCTGGCCGTCGGCGGCGGCCGGATTGCGGATCGCGCTCTCGAGGAACGAGCCGAACACGTTGCCGACGCCGATGGCGGCGGCGCCGACGCCGATCGCCGCGAGGCCGGCGCCGATCACTTTTGCAGATGCGAGGTCCATGATATTCTCCTTGGGTAAACGCTTGAATAGATTAGTGAAGGTTGACCGCGTCGTTGATGTAGAGCGAGGTCAGAAGAGCGAAGACATAGGCCTGGATGGCGCAGACCAGCACCTCCAGCGCCATCACGCCGACGATGAAAACGAACGACAGCAGGCTGATCGCCGGGCCTGCCACGCCGCCCGCGTTGATTCCGCTGACGACGAAGCTTCCGAACACCTCGACGAGGATATGGCCGGCGATCATCGCCACGAACAGTCGAAGCGCGAGGCTGAACGGGCGCACCATGAACGAGACGAACTCGATCGGAACGATCAGCAGCTTGAGGATGAAGGGCGTGCCGTGCGGCACGAACAGCGAGAAGAAATGAAAGCCGTGCCGCCAGAAGCCGGTGATCAGGACGATCGAGAAGCTGATGATCGCCATCACTCCGGTGACGGTGAACTGGCTCGTGACCGTGAAGGGCTGGGCGCCGACCAGGGCGAAAGGCATCAGCCCCAGCAGGTTGGCGAACAGGATGAACATGAAGATGGTGAAGACCCAGGGGACGTATTTGCGTCCTTCGGGGCCGACGCTCGTCTCCAGCATTCCGGCGACGAAGCCCGTGACGCCTTCGACCATCGCCTGCCAGCGCCCCGGAACGAGCGCGCGCTTCATCCCGCCGAGCATGAACAGCCAGACGAGCGCGAGAATGACGAACATCCACAGCGCGCTGTTGGTGAAGACGAACGGGCTGCCGTCCAGATTGCCCGCGAGCGGGCTGATCTGGAATTGATGCATAGGATCTATCTTGCTCTCGGCCGCCACTCTTATGCTTCCCTCAGCCCTTCGGGCTTTGCTTCGACAGTTTCCACACTTCCCACATGGCCGTAGCGAAGCCGACGAACAGCATCGCGACCCAGATCCCGCGCGTTCCCGCCACGCGGTCGATCACGTAGCCGATCAGCGCGCTCCCCAGCGGGTAGCTGACCAACACCGACAGGATTCGGCCGAGCTCGGCCTGCCCCTTTGCCCGTGCGCGCCTTTTCATCGGGCGGGTCCTCGCCGCCTCCTCTGCCTGCGCTTGGGCGAGCCGCTCGTCGAGCGAGGCCAGCCGCGCATCCTGGGGAGACATCGGGTCCTGCCAGGGTTCGTTTTCCGCCATGCCGTTCTTTCCTATGCGGCCGCGCGCTCGAAAGCTCAGGCGGCGAGGGCGAGGGACATGCCGGCGAACGAGCCCGCCAAGGCGCGGTTCCTTTAGGAAGGGGCCGGGGCCAAGTCAACACTTCGCCGCGGTGCAGCATCGGTCGGGCTTTGGCGGTGGCGCGGGGGCGGTTATGGTGGCGGGATGATCGCCCTTCTGGTCTTTCTGCTCGCTGCTCAGCCGGGGGCATTCGAGCGCCGCGAAGACACCCCCCTGCTCAGCTTCCACTACGCCTGGCCGGCGGAGGCGAAGGCCATTCCTGCCCTGCGCGCCGAGCTGCGGCGCCAGATGGCAAGGGCGCGCGCCGAGGCACTGGCAAATGCGCGGGAGACGCGCGAAGTCTCACGCGAAGCGCAGGTCGCTTTCCATCAGGAGATGTTCGACAAGGTCTGGAGCGTCGAGGCAAGCAATGGCCGGTTGCTGAGCCTCACCGCCGACAATCGCACCGATCAGAACGGCGCCCATCCGAACCGCGATTTCGATTCCCTGATCTGGGACCGCGTTCGGGGCCGGCGGACGTCCGTCGCAGCCGTGCTAGGCGCGGCGGCGCTGACCGGAATGAACGCGCGCTATTGCAGCGCGCTGGCGGCGATGGTCGCCCGGCACGGCGGCGAGCCGCCGGAGCGCTGTCCGCCGCTCGCGGAGCGGGTCCTCGCCTTCTCCGACGCCGATCATGACGGTCGCTTCGACGCGCTGCACGTGCTCATCGCGCCCTATGTCGCGGCCTCCTATGCCGACGGCTCGTTCGTTGTCGATGTGCCGTTCGAGGCTTCCGACCTGACCGCCGTCGCCGCAGCCTACCGCCCAGCCTTCGAAAGCCGCTAGGATTTACGATGCTGTCACGCGCCTTCCTGGCCCTCGCCGGATTGCTCCTCCCCGCCGCTGCCTTGGCCCAGGACCCGCCGCAGGACCCGTCCTGTCCGCTCGGCGACATGGCGTCGGCGCGGCCGCCCGGATCGCTGTGCATCGGCCGGCTGACTCGCGGCTACGCCTTCGCCCTCGCCTACGATGCTGAGATCCGTACTGTGCCGGCGCTCGAAGCGATTATGAGGGAGGAGGCGCGGCGCGCCGAAAGCTGGATCGCCGGGATCGCGCGGGATTGGGTGCGGGAACGCGAGCAGGCGGGCGCCGAGATCTTCCCGCTAAGCTATTCGGGCCTATGGTCGATCGACGCCGCCGCGCCCGATCTGGTCGCGGCGTCGGGCTCGATCCAGCATTATACCGGCGGGGCGCACGGGGGGATCGAGTTCAAGACGATCCTGATCGACCGCCGCCGGGGCCGGCGGATCGCGCTCGCCGATCTGTTCACCGATCCCTCGCGCGCGTGGCCGCTCGTCCAGAACGGCTTCTGCGCCGCGCTCCGCCAAGAGATGGGCGAGCGGCGCGGCACAGACGAATCGGGCGCCGAATGTCCGGTCCCGGCGCAGCAGCCGATCACCTTGAAACTCGGGCCGGGCGGGCGGATCGACAGCTTCTACGCTTTGCTCAATCCCTATGTGGCCGGAAGCTGGGCGGAAGGACCCTACGATTTCGCCTTCCCGGTGACGGTGGAGCTGCTCGCACTCATCAAGCCGGAATATCGCGAGGCGTTCGCGGTTCGCGCCGCCGATTGAACTTTCCTCCCTGTCCGCACAGCGGATGGGGAGGGGGACCGCACGAAGTGCGGTGGAGGGGCTTCAGGCGCCGATGGCCCGTCCACCATGCGTCGCATGGTCCCCCTCCCCATGAGCTACGCTCACAGGGAGGAAAGGGATTCACTCACCCGCAATGGCTCGGCCGAGGCACCGGCTCGTTGCCGTTGCGCTGGCGCCAGACGCCGTCGGGCAGGCGGTAATATTGGCCGGGGCCGACTCGGCCGGAGAAGAGCTGGCAGGCGGTGGCCGCCGCGACCTCCTCGATCGTCGCCCCGCGCTGGGTGGCGAGCTGGGTATAGGCCGCGCGTCGCTGGATGTTGACCTGCTCCATTTGCGCGCGGACGTCGGCCGGCGCGGCGCCGACGAGGCCGAGATAGCCGTCGGACTGCTCGCCGACCTGGCCCGAGGCGCGCAGCTGCCCGGCGGCGTCCTGCATGGCGTAGGCGCGCGTTACCGCGACCACGGCGATGCCGATGCCGGCGGCGATCAGCAATTTGGTTCGGCGGTTCATCAGAATACTCCCGGGTTGTTCTGGATCAGCTCCTGCGCGTCGCGCTGGAGCCTGACCACGACTTCCTGGCGGATGGTAATGTTGAGGTTGATCTCGATCGGCCGCTCCGGCGCTGAGACGTTGACGCACCCGCCAAGCCCGGCCGCCGCGGCGATCACCGACAATCCTCCTCCGATCCGCTTCATTCCTTTCCGGCTCGCATCGCGGGCCCGGTTCGTCAAGCTTGGCAGGATCATGGCTGAGGCTCGCTTTCGTGAGGCTGAACGTTGTTGTCAGGCTGTGTTTCAAGAAGCTGCGGGAGCGCGGCGCGGATCAGTTCGCTCGGATCCTCGAACGAGCGCGCCGTTGCGAGCAAGGCGCGGAAGCGGCCCTGGATGCGGATATTGAAGTGGAACGGGATTCGCGCGAGCTGGCCGAGCACCCGACCGACGACCATCGCCCTGATCCCGCCCGCGGGCTCGCGCGTGCCGGCGACGTCGCGGGCGATGCCGTCGAGATTGACGTGGGTGATGAACTCCCCGTCGAGCGCGCCGTCCATGGTCAGATCGAGCCTGCTGTAGCGCATCGACTTCAGCGCATCGAAGGCGAGGATGCCGTAGGGGCCGAGATCGCGGTCGGAGAGCTCGCCGACATAGGAGAGGGTGCCGCCCTCGGGCCGGGCGACGAGGTGGCCGCCCACGATCCGTCCGCCCGCCTGGCTGAACTGCATGGGGACGATTCCGTCGAACGTGCCGGTGGCGGCAATGTTGCTGAATTCCATCTGCTGGATGAAGCGCGCCGCGTCGAGCCCCTCGACCCGGAAGGTGAGGTTCTTGGTCGATTCGCGGCTGAAATCGAGGATCGTCGGCTCCAGCGTGAGCGTGCCGCCGGCGAACGGCCAGCGCCCGCTCTCGACCGCTACATGGTAGTTCGGCTGGAGCTGGTAGCGGACCACGCCGTCATAGACATCGATGCCCGGCTGAATCAGGCGCACCCGCGCCTCCTGGTGGGGGGCGCTGGCGAGGCCGAGCAGGTCGGTGAAATCGATCGTCGTCGACAGCCCCTCCACCGGCCCGAACGGCGCCGCCAGGTTCATGTTCGACGTCGAGAATTGGCCGGAGCTGCGCGAGCCGCGCGAATCCCATTCGATCCGTCCCTGTCCGGAGACGCTGCCATCCACCAGGGCGACGACGCCGACGGTGTAGGGGGTGAGCGCCTCGGGCTGGAATTGCGGCGTGAAGCGCAGATCGGACACGTCGAGCAGGGCCCGCCCGGCGCCGCTGGCGAGATCGTGGTCGATCGTGGCCAAAGCAACGCGCGTACCGCTTTGGGGATGGGCCAGGGTCCCCGTCACATGGAGCCGGTTGCCCGCGAGGGTCAGGCGCACGTCGTCGCTGCGCAGCGGATGGAAGCGAAGCGGCTCCGCCGTGTCGAGAGCCGCGAGCCGGCCGTTCGCGGAGAGGGTCCCGCCGCGCAGCCGCCAATCGCCCTGCGCTTCGCGAACCTCGATCGCAACGCCCGCCAGCGCGCCGGAAAGGCCGGCGAAGCGCCCCGCCATGCCGCCAGGGACGAAGCGCCCGGTGAGGCTGGCGGCCTCGAAACGGCTTATGCGCATGATCCAGCCGGCGCGCACGGTCAGGCCCGCCGCGGCAAAGCCGCCCGCGTCGATCCGAAACCGGCTGGCGGCGAGCGCGATCGGGACGCCGCCCATACGCCCGGCGAGGCGAGGCCCCCGGAGCTCCGCCCCGAAATGGATGCCGCCGCCATCGCTCCACAGCAGCGCGCGGCCGGTGGGGCAGATCGGCAGGCGGCTCGGGCCTATCGCCAGCCCTTGGAGCTGCAAGGCCTGGAAAGAGGCGGTAACGCAGCGCTCGCCGAGAGCGAAGCCGCCGCGTCCAAATCGCCCGGTCAGCGGAAGCCTGAGGCCACGGACGCGGCCATCCCCGAGCGGCCCGTCGACGAGCGCGGTGGTTCGGAAGGTGGTGGTCCCGCCGCCGGTGGTGAACGCAATTTCGCCCAACGCCAGCCGCGCGCCGCCAGCGGACATTGGGGCGATTTGCCCCGCGCCGATCACCACGCCATCGGAGCCGCCGGCGAACGCCAGTCTCGTGTCGGGGAATCCTCCGCCGGTCAGAGTGAAGTCGCGGTCCAGCTGTAGCGCCCCGCTCGGCCAGGCATAGCTCAACGCCGCGCCGCCCGGGGCGGTCAGGCGCGCGCCGCTGCGACTCGCAACGTCGATCGACGCCAGCCGCAACGAGCCGCCGCCTGAACCCGTATCCAGCAGGAGAAGGGCTTCACCCTCGGCGCCGCCGCGCCCTGCATTCAGCACGGCCCGAGCGAGCGCCTCGCCAATCGGGCCGAGCGGCGTGCCGCGCGCCCCACGCAGCCCGGAGGTGATCGAGGCCAGCGCCGGCTCGGCCACCCGCAGCCCGTGGACGGCGAGGGTGGCCTCCATCGCGAACTGGTTGCGGCGGGCGGCGAGATCGTAGCGTCCGGCGACGGCGGCGCTCGTGCTTCGCAGCATGCCCAGTGCTGCGGCACCGGTGTCGATCGAGAAATCGCCGCGGGTCCGGTCGGCCGTCCCGTCGAAGCCAACTCGACCTTCAATGCCTGCGACGATCTGCGTGCCCGCGCGCAGGTTGGCGATGCGGGTCGCGGCAATGCCGCGCCAGCGGTCCAGGGCCGGCGAGAGCTGCGCGCCCAGCGCGAAGAGCGGCCGCTCGGCGGTGAAGCCGCCGCCGCAAGCGAGTCGCCGGATTGCGGCCGGTCCGTTCACCTGCGGCCGCTCGTTCTCGACGCGCAGGCGGAGGCGGGCGACGAGGCCGTCCAGCCTGCACGTGCCCAGACGAAGCTCGCGGGAGGCGAGCGCAATGCCGCCGATGAAACCGTCCGCCAGATTGCCCCGGCCGGCAAAGCCGATGGCGAGCCGCCCGGCGGGCGTGGCGAGATCAAGCGCCGCGTCTTTCAGGTCGAGACGCTGGTCGGGCAGGCGGAATGGCTGCCCGCTCGGCGGCGGAAGCAGCTTATCGACTTCGCCGAGCGTAAGCCGCCCGTTCTCGATCCGGCCGTGCAGGCGCACCCCTCGCGCGGTGATCAGGCCGATCCGCGGCCCTGTGAGCCCGATGAGCACCTGCACCTCGACTCGCCGGGCGGTGAGATCGGGACGGCGCGGGTCGCCGAGCGCGAGATTTTCGAAGATTTGAGTGCCGAGCCCGATCCGCCTGATCTCGTAGGTCGCGCGCACGCCGCGGGCGCGCAACTCGGCCTCGATATAGCGGGTGGCGAGGTCCTCACGCATCGGCCAGACGATGGCGAAGGCGAGGACGAGGAGAAGCGCCAGCCCGAGCAGGGCGATGCCGAGCCTCCGCGGCCAGCGCCGCTTCCGCACCACTTCAGTCGCTTCATCCACGCCGTTTGCCTAACCGGACGGCCCGTTTTAATCCATTGCCGATGGCCGACGACGCCTCGATCGACGGCGCGGGACACCGCGCACGCCTCCGCCAGCGCCTGTTCGTGGGCGGACCGGATGCTTTGCTCGACCATGAGATCGTCGAATATCTGCTCGGCCTGTCGATCAAGCGGATGGACACCAAGCCGATCGCCAAGCGGCTGATCGCCCAGTTCGGCGGCTTCGGCGGGCTGCTCGCCGCCGATCCGCATGCGCTCGAGCGGGTCGGCAAGCTCGGCGAGACGACCGTCGCCGCGCTCAAGATCGTCCAGGCCGCGTCGCTGAGGCTGCTCGAGGAGCAGATCAAGGAGCGGCCGGTGCTCGGCTCGTGGCAGGCCCTGCTCGATTACCTGCGCGCCGACATGGCGCATGAGCCGATCGAGCGGGTGCGCGTGCTGTTTCTCAATTCGAAGAACGTGCTGATCGCCAACGAGACGATGTGGGAAGGCTCGGTCGACGAATCGGCGGTCTACATCCGCGAAATCATGCGCCGCGCTCTCGACCTTCACGCCACCGCGATCATCGTCGTCCACAACCATCCGTCGGGCGACCCCTCGCCGAGCCAGCAGGATATCCGGCTGACCCGCGACCTCGCCGCCGCCGGCCGCAACCTCAACGTCACGCTCCACGACCATGTGATCATCGCCGCATCCGGCCATTCGAGCCTGAAAGGACTCGGCCTGATCTAGTCGGCCGGTGCTGCGGAGACCCGAACGAACCTCGGCCGTTCGGCCACCGGCCGCCAGCTGTCGCCGCTGCGAATTTCCTGGCTGACGACATAGGCATCGTCACCGTCGCGCGTCCAGGTGCCCCGCATCTGCGTCGGCGGGTCCGCCAGGGGAATGCTTAGCTCGAAGGCGAGTCCCTGCGGGGCGGGCGCGGCCGTCCCGCGGATGATCAGCCCTTGCGACTGGTAATAGTCGAACCGGATCTGGCGCGCGCCCGAATCCCAGCGATAGATCGTCTCTCCCGCATAATCGGCGCCCGTCAGGCGATGGCGGTCTCTCACGAACCGCCCGCCGTACATGCTGGTGAAGCAATGGGTGTCGGTCACGTGACCGTTTCCCATGGTCGTGCGCCAGCAGGAGCCGACGAGAAAGGCGAGAGGCTGAAGCTCGGGCGCGAGCGTTTGCGCCGGAGCGGGCTGGGCAGCGAGGAGGAGGAAGCCGAGTGCGATCATATCGAAGGCTTGCCTGACGGGGCCTCGGTCCGTCAAGTTGCGCGTCCCCGGCGCGGTTGCTAGGCGGCCTCATGGTTCCCCGCTACGCCCGCCCCGCGATGACCGCCCTTTGGGAACCGGAGGCGCGTTTCCGCATCTGGTTCGAAATCGAGGCGCACGCGACCGACGCTCTGGCGGAACTCGGCGTGGTGCCGAAGGAGGCGGCAAAGGCGCTTTGGGACTGGTGGGCGACCGATCCGGCGATCGACGTGCCGGCGATCGACGCGATCGAGGCGGTCACCAGGCACGACGTGATCGCCTTCCTCACCTGGGTCGCGGATCAGGTCGGCGAGCAGGCGCGCTTCATGCACCAGGGGATGACCAGCTCCGACGTGCTCGACACCTGCCTCGCGGTGCAGCTGTCGCGCGCCGCCGACATATTGATCGCGGATCTCGACGCGCTGCTCGAAGTGCTGAAGCGGCGCGCGTTCGAGCACAAGCTGACGCCGACGATCGGCCGCAGCCACGGCATCCATGCCGAGCCCGTCACCTTCGGCCTCAAGCTCGCGCAGGCCTATGCCGAGTTCGCCCGCAATCGCGCCCGTCTGCTCGCGGCGCGAGCCGACATCGCCACCTGCGCCATCTCCGGCGCGGTCGGCACCTTCGCCAACATCGATCCCAGGGTTGAGGCCTATGTCGCTCGGAAAATGGGCCTGACCGTCGAACCCGTCTCGACCCAAGTGATCCCGCGCGATCGTCACGCGATGTTCTTCGCGACCCTCGGCGTGATCGCCTCCTCGGTCGAGCGGCTGGCGACCGAGATCCGGCATTTGCAGCGGACCGAGGTGCTGGAGGCCGAGGAATATTTCGCGCCGGGCCAGAAGGGCAGCAGCGCGATGCCGCACAAGCGCAACCCTGTGCTGACCGAGAATCTGACGGGCCTCGCGCGGATGGTCCGCGCCGCGGTGACTCCGGCGCTCGAAAACGTCGCCTTGTGGCACGAGCGCGACATCAGCCACTCCTCGGTCGAGCGCTTCATCGGCCCGGACTCCACGATCACCCTCGATTTCGCGCTCGCCCGCCTCACCGGCGTGGTCGACAAATTGCTCGTCTATCCCGAGCGCATGCAGAAGAATCTCGACCGGATGGGCGGCCTCGTCCACTCCCAGCGCGTCCTGCTTGCGCTGACCCAAGCCGGCGCCAGTCGCGAGGATTCCTACCGCCTCGTCCAGCGCAACGCGATGAAGGTCTGGGAATCGGACGGGCGATTGTCGCTGCTGGAGCTGCTCAAGGACGACCCGGAGGTCACCGCTTTGCTCCCGCCCGCCGAGATCGAGGCCAATTTCGACCTCGATTATCACTACAAACACGTCGACACGATCTTCGCGCGCGTTTTCGGCTGACCGCCCCCTTGTTTAGCTCGCCAGCCCGGTCACCATCAGGCCGCGAAGGTCCGGAAGCGCGAAACTGGTCTTTCCGTCGCCGCCATAGATGGTGCCGATCAGATCGAAGAGCGGCTCGTTGGCCGAGACTTGCCACAGCGAGCCGTCGCAAAGCGCCCAGCCCGCAGGCACCTGCGCGCCGCCATAAGCGATGATTTGGCCGAGAAACTGGCCGGTGTCGGGAAAGGCTCCTGAACCGGAGCTCGGCGGAACGGGCCCTTCGATCGAAATCAGATAATTGACGCCGAGACCCGGTATCGGCCCGGCGATCTGCTGGCCGAGCGCCACCGGTGCCCGGCCCGGGCCCTGACCCGCGCCGACCGGGGCGGCGCCATTGAGATCGGGCAGCATGAAGTCGAGCCCGGCGCTGCCGCCGAAGGCCGTGCCGATCGCTTCATAGAGCGGGACCCACTGAGCGACCGCCAGCGTGCTGCCGTCGCAAAAAGCCCAGCCGTCCGGCGCGTAATTGCCGCCGAACATGGCGAGCGTGCCCGGTTCCGGTGCGAGCGTCGAGGGTCCGGTCGAGATCAGCCACGTCAGGCCCAAAGTGCCCTGCCCGAAGCTTCCGACCTGCTGCGGCTCGCCGATCGCGGCCCGGCCGACGAGATTGGGAATGCCGAACGTCCTGATCGCGTCGCCGCCGAACGAGGTTCCGAACACCGAGAACAGAGCTTGATTGCTCGGCGGATTGCTGAGCTGCAGGACCTGCCCTTCCGCGCGCGGCGCGCCGAAAGCGGGGCTGAGGCCCGCGAAGGTCTGGACCATGGCCAGGGTGAAATAGGCATTGGTGCCGCCGTCGCCTCGGGTCGGAAACTCGCCGGAAAGGGCAACGAGCTGCGGCATCGCCTTTGTCGTCGGGCCCGGCGCCGGCCTGAAGGCGTCGACATCGGGTTCCTGCGTCCCGGGGCCTGGTGCCGGATGCGCTTCGGGCTCAGGGCTGCCCAAGCCGAGCAAGCGCTGCAGGCTGCGGAGGAACGCGCGAATCGAGGCCATGTCGGAGTTCTCCCACGGAGGATGCGCCGGTCCGTTTAACCTATGATAGGAGGATTGCGTGCGAAGGGCTAGCGGCGCTCCTCGCCGATCCCCCCATGGTCGCGCATCAGGCTTCGGTAAACCGTCTCGGTGAACGAGGCGCCGGTGATGAAGTCGCCCGGGTGGGCATAGGCGTCGGCATGGCCCTCGGCCTTGAGCTGATCGAGCGTGCGCCCGGCCGCGATTCCCTGGCCGACGCGATTGCGGACGTGGATCAGCATGTCGCGGAAGCGCTCGAGATCGGCTTTGTGCCCGATCGGGCCATGGCCGGGGATCACGACTGTGCGCTCATCCGCCAACTCGATCCCCTGCGCTACTCCGGCGATCATCCCGTCGATCGATCCGCCCGAATCGAGATCGATGAACGGCAGCATCCCGTTCCAGAAGACGTCGCCCATGTGAAGCACGTTCGCGTGGGTGAAATAGACCAAGGCGTCGCCGTCGGTATGGGCGTTGGCGACATGGACCACGCGCAAATCGTCGCCGTTCAGGTGGAACGTGACGCCCTCGGCGAAGGTCACGACCGGCAGCGCGCCCGAGGGCGACGGCTGAACGATCTCGCCGCGCACCAGCTGCTCGGCCGACATCCGCCGGCGGACATTGTCGTGGGCGACGATCACCGCCCCGGTGCGCGCGACATTCTCGTTCCCGCCGGTATGATCGCCGTGCCAGTGGGTGTTGATGACGAAGCGCACCGGATCGGGGTCGAGCGTCCGGATCGCGGCGAGGATCCGCTCCGTCAGCGGCGCATATTGATCGTCGATGATGATGTTGCCGTCCGCGCCGTAGGAGAGGCCGATATTGCCGCCCCGGCCGAACAGCACGGCGACTCCGGGCGCGACCCGCTCGACCCGGATCTGGACGTTCTCCATAGTGCTCGTCTGGGCGGCGGCTGGCGCGGCGAGGGCGAGCAGCAGTGCGGCGGCGGCTTTCATCGGCATCCCCCTTTTGCGCGATGGATTAGGCCTTATGTCGGGCCTCTGTCGAGGGAGCAGCCGAATGAGCGACCTGTCCGCCTTCCCCATCGCCCGCCGCTGGCCCGCCGGGCATCCCGACCGGTTGCAGCTCTATTCGGTGCCGACGCCAAACGGCGTGAAAGTCTCGATCATGCTCGAGGAAACCGGCTTGCCCTACGAGCCGCACTTCATTCCCCTCGGCGAACCGGAGGGTACAGGGTCCGCCGAGTTCCGCTCGCTCAACCCCAACGGCAAGATCCCGGCGATCGTCGATCCGGATGGGCCGGACGGCCGTCCCATCGGCCTGTTCGAATCCGGCGCGATCCTCATCTACCTCGCCGAGAAAACCGGAAAGCTGCTCGGCACCGGCGCGCGCCGCTACGAGACGATCGCCTGGCTGATGTTTCAGATGGGCGGCGTCGGCCCGATGTTCGGCCAGCTCGGCTTCTTCAACAAGTTCGCCGGCCGCGAGTGGGAGGACAAGCGCCCGCTTGCACGCTACGTCGCCGAGGCGAAAAGGCTGCTGGGCGTGCTTGAGGAGCGGCTCGAAGGACGCGAATGGATCGTGGGCGATTATTCGATCGCCGACGTCGCGACCCTGGGCTGGGTCCGCAACCTGATCACCTTCTATGAAGCGCGGGAACTGGTCGAGTTCGACGCTCTATCCAACGTGCCCGCCTGGTTGGAGCGCGGGCTGGCGCGGCCGGCGGTGCAGCGCGGTCTGACGATTCCCGCTCGTCCCGAGACATAGCCGCCCGCGGTTACGCCCCCAGCGCCACCTTGATCTTCTGGAAGAAGCCCCGCGAATTGGGGCATTCGTCGCCGGTCTCGGTGGCGCGGAACTGCTCGAGTATCTCGCGCTGCTTGGCGCTGAGCTTGGTCGGCGTTTCGACCTCGACCTGGATCACCATGTCGCCATGGCCGTTGCGGCCGACCGAGGGCATGCCCGCGCCGCGCTGGCGAAGCTGCTTGCCGGATTGCGTGCCGGCCGGGATCTTGATCTCGTGCGGAGTCTTGTCGAGGCCGGGCACCGTAATCGTCCCGCCGAGCGCCGCGGTGGTGAAGCTGATCGGGCAGCGGGCGAGGAGGTTGGTCCCCTCGCGCTGGAAGATCGCGTGGCGGGCGACGTGGACGAAGATGTAGAGGTCGCCCGCCGGCCCTCCGCGCACGCCCGCCTCCCCCTCTCCGGCGATTCGGATTCGGGTGCCTTCGTCGACACCCGCGGGGACGTTGACCTGGAGCGACTTGCGCTTCTCCACGCGCCCGTCGCCGCGGCAGGTCGGACAGGGATCGGCGATCGTCTGGCCGGCGCCGCGGCAATTGGGGCAGGTCTGGTCGATGACGAAGAAGCCCTGCCGCGCGCGAACCTGTCCGCGGCCGCCGCAGGTGCCGCAGGTCTTGGCCGAGGTGCCCGCCTTGGCGCCGGAGCCGTCGCATGGCGCGCAGGGCGCGGTCGTATCGAGCTGGAGCTCCACCGCGCGTCCGTTGAACGCGTCCTCGAGCGTGATCTGGAGGTCGTAGCGAAGGTCCGAGCCGCGCAGCACGTTGCCGCGCCCGCCGCCCTGCTGGGCGCCGCCCATGAACTCGCCGAAGATGTTGTCGAAGATGTCGGCGAAGGAGCTGAAATCCTGCGCTCCGCCGCCATTGCCGTTGCCGCCCTGGAAGGCGGCATGGCCGAAACGGTCATAGGCCGCCCGCTTCTGCGGGTCCTTCAGGCATTCATAGGCTTCGCTCAGCGCCTTGAACTTCGCCTCGGCATTGGTGCAGCCGCCGTTGCGGTCCGGATGGCATTCCATCGCCAGCTTGCGATAGGCGGATTTGATCGTGGCGGGGTCCGCCGTCCGCTCCACCTGCAGCATCTCGTAATAATCGGTCTCAGCCATTTAACCCTCGCCCCTCTGGGGAGAGGGAAGAGCCGCGAAGCGGCGAAGGGAGAGGGGCAGTGCCTGGCAATCACACACGCAGCTCATCTCCCAAATTCCCCCTCTCCCCGGCCCTCTCCCCAGAGGGGAGAGGGAGGGATCTTCAGCCCTTGCTCTCTTCATCGACTTCGGAGAATTCGGCGTCGACGACGTCCTCTGCGCCGCCCTCGCTGCCGGCCGAAGCGCCGCCTTCCGGCTGCGCCGCGGCTTCGGCTTGGCCCTTCTCGTAGATCGCCTGGCCGAGCTTCATCGCCACCTGCTTCAGCGCCTCGACCTTGGTCTTGATCGCGTCGGTGTCGTCGCCTTCGAGCGCGGTCTTGGTTTCGGCGACCGCAGCCTCGATTTCGGACTTCAGCGAAGAGTCGATCTTGTCGCCATGCTCGCCGAGCTGCTGCTCGGTGGCGTGCACCAGGCTGTCGCCCTCGTTGCGCGCCTCGGCTGCGGCACGGCGCTTCTTGTCCTCGTCGGCGAACTGCTCCGCTTCCTGGACCATCTTCTCGATGTCCGCGTCCGAAAGGCCGCCCGAGGCCTGGATTCGGATCTGCTGCTCCTTGCCGGTGCCCTTGTCCTTGGCATGGACGTTGACGATGCCATTGGCGTCGATGTCGAAGGTGACCTCGATCTGCGGCACGCCGCGCGGCGCCGGCGGGATTCCGACCAGATCGAACTGGCCTAGCAGCTTGTTGTCCGCCGCCATCTCGCGCTCGCCCTGGAAGACGCGGATGGTCACCGCATTCTGGTTGTCCTCGGCGGTCGAATAGGTCTGCGACTTCTTGGTCGGGATGGTCGTGTTGCGGTCGATCATCCGGGTGAAGACTCCACCGAGCGTTTCGATTCCGAGCGAGAGCGGGGTGACGTCGAGCAGGAGGACGTCCTTGACCTCGCCCTGGAGAACGCCGGCCTGGATCGCGGCGCCCATGGCGACGACCTCGTCGGGATTGACGCCGGTGTGCGGCTCCTGACCGAAGAACTCCTTCACCGTGTCGCGCACCTTGGGCATGCGGGTCATGCCGCCGACGAGGACGACCTCGGCAATGTCCGCGGCCTTGACGCCCGCGTCGGCCAGCGCCTTCTTGCAAGGCTCCAGCGTGCGCTTGATCAGGTCGGCGACGATCTTCTCGAGGTCGGCGCGGCTGATCGTCTCGACGAGGTGGAGCGGGGTCGAGGCGCCGCCCTCCATCCGCGCGGTGATGAACGGCAGGTTCACCTCCGTCGTCTGGGCCGAGGAGAGCTCGATCTTGGCCTTCTCGGCCGCTTCCTTGAGCCGCTGCAGCGCGAGCCGGTCGGTGCGAAGGTCGATATTCTCCTTCGCCTTGAACTTGTCGGCCAGGTAATCGACCAGCTTGGCGTCGAAATCCTCGCCGCCGAGGAAGGTATCGCCGTTGGTGGACTTCACCTCGAACACGCCGTCGCCGATCTCGAGGATCGAGATGTCGAACGTGCCGCCGCCGAGGTCGTAGACCGCGATCGTCTTTCCGTCCTGCTTCTCCAGGCCATAGGAGAGCGCGGCCGCGGTCGGCTCGTTGATGATTCGAAGCACCTCGAGGCCGGCGATCTGGCCGGCGTCCTTGGTCGCCTGGCGCTGGGCGTCGTTGAAATAGGCGGGAACGGTGATCACCGCCTGGGTGACGGGCTCGCCGAGATAGGCTTCGGCGGTTTCCTTCATCTTCTGGAGGATGAAGGCGGAAATCTGGCTCGGGCTGTAATCCTTGCCGCCGGCCTGGACCCAGGCGTCGCCGTTGGCGCCCTTGACGATCTTGTAGGGGACCAGCTCGGTGTCCTTCTTGGTGATCGGATCGTCGAAGCGGCGGCCGATCAGGCGCTTCACCGCGAACACGGTATTGTCGGGATTGGTGACCGCCTGACGCTTCGCCGGCTGTCCGATCAGGCGCTCGCCGTCCTTGGTGAAGGCGACCACCGAAGGCGTGGTGCGCGCGCCTTCCGCATTCTCGATGACCTTGGGTTTGCCGCCCTCCATGACAGCCACCGCGCTGTTGGTGGTGCCGAGGTCGATGCCGATCACTCTTGCCATGTCTATCCTCTTGTGCCCCAATAAAATTCAAGCCGCCCGCGGCCGCTTCCGAAGGCAGCGCGGGTGTTTACCGAGGCGATATAGGAGCCGAATTTCTTGCGACAAGAAGCCGGGCGGCACTAAGGGCACCGCCATGAGAATGCCTGTCCCGGTCCTGGCCGCCCTGGCCGCCCTCGGCGGATGCAGCCAGGGAAGCGATCCGACCTGCGCCGCGCCCATCGAGGCGTCGATCCGGCTGCCGGCCGTGCCGGCAGGCCCGGGCGCCGGCTATTTCCGGATTCCGTCCGACGCCGCGCTGGTCTCCGTCAGCTCGCCGCGCGTCCAGCGGATCGAGATGCACGAGACGATGTCCGGCGGCCGGATGACATCGATGCGGCCCATCGCGCGCGCAACCGGGGACGCTTGCGGCATCACCTTCTCGCCCGGTGGCCGCCACCTGATGCTCTTCGGAATCGACCCGGGGGTCCACGCCGGCGATGAAATTCCGCTGGTCTTCCATTTCGAACAGGGACCCCCGCGGACCGAACTTGCGCGGGTCGAATCCGCGGGCGGGGAGACCCGCTAGCAAGCGGTTTCGCGGCCACCTCGTCCATGCTAGCCATCGCCGGCGACAGGGAGGGTAGAAGATGGAAGCAGCGCTCGACACGTTCCGGCCCTCGACGCTCGGCTGGCTGCGCGGCACGCTCGCCGGATGGGGAACCGTCCTTCTCGCCCTCGCCGGGATCCTAGTGACACTCATGGGCTACGGCACCTGGTGGCTCGGCCTCACCGCCCTCGCCTCGCTGATCGTCGTGTGGAAGTGGTTCCAGAACGTCGCCGCGAAATATGAGGTCACCGAGGAGCGGCTGATCGTCCGCCGCGGGATCGTCAACAAGAGCATTGACGAGATCGAGCTCTACCGGATCAAGGACGTGCGCATCGACTTCACCCTCGTCAACCAGATGGCGGGCATCGGCCGGATCAGCGTCTCCTCGTCGGACGAGACCACCCGCGGCGGGGACTTCGTCATGCGCGACATCGAGCGCGCCCAGGAGCGCCGCGAGCAGCTCCGCCGCCTCGTCGACACCGCGCGGCAAAAACGCAGCGTGCGGGAAATCGACATGGTGCACGAGGACGCGCCTTAGGGTCGGGACTCAATTGGAATTGAGCTTTGGGGCAAAAATGGAGTCATCCCGGCGCAGGCCGGGACCCATGCACACCGACGGGTGAAAAAGGGGCCGCAAGTCCCGAGCTGCTTCTGCCAATACAGTGTTCATGGATCCCGGCCTTCGCCGGGATGACTGTGTAAACGAAAACGCTCAACCCCTTTTAAGTACCGACCCTAGGCCGGATCGAGGTCGGGCTGGCCTTCCAGCGCGTCATAGAGTTCGGGCAGTGCGACATCGTTCAGCATGCCGAGCAGCGCGTCGAAGCTCGGAATGACGAAATAGCTCTCCTGGAAGGCGTCCGAGCGGTAGCGGGTGCGAAGCACGCGCTCGATCTCGAACGGCCGGCGCCGCGGCTTCGGGCTTTCAAGCGCGAAGTGGGCCTCGCCGAAGCTGGAAAGAAGACCGGCGCCGTAGAGGCGAGTCTCACCCGCCTCCTCCGCAAGCCCGAACTCGACGCTGTACCAGTAGAGCCGCGACAGACGATGGAGCGCCCCGTGCTCGATCGCCGCCAGCCCTTCGGCGCCCATCGCCTGCATGAAATCGGCGACCGCCGGCTGGGCGAGCAGCGGCACGTGTCCGAACACGTCGTGGAAGACATCGGGCTGCTCGATATAATCGAGGCTGCCGCGAGCGCGGATGAAGTTGCCGGCCGGGAAGCGACGCTTGCTCAGATGCTCGAAGAACACGTCGTCGGGCACCAGTCCGGGGACCGAGACCACCGTCCAGCCTGTGCGCGCGAACAGCCGCTCGTTGAGCTCGTCGAAATCGGGAATTCCGGGCTTCGACAGCTTGAGGACGTCGAGCCCGCTGAAGAAGTCGGAGACCGCCCTCCCCTTCAGCTCCTCGGATTGGCGCGCGAAGAGCAGGTCCCACACGGCATGCTCCTCGCGGGTAAATCGCTCCCAATTCTGGGGGATCGTCCAATCGCCCCTCTGGGCCTTGATGATGGTCTCGGTCAGCATTGGTCTTCCTCACGCAAAGAAAAACCCCGCCCGGAGGTCCGGACGGGGCGTATCTGAAATCTGGCTTGTTAAGCGCGCGTCAGATCGGTCCCGCCCGGGCGAGCCGATAATAATAGACGGTTGCGATCATCGTGCGCATTGGTTCGTCGGTCGCTTTATCATGCCTGTCTGTCAAGGGGCTGAACGCCCCAGATGGGCCGCGAGTTGCTCCTCGATCTGGCGGAAGGCAGAGCGGCCGCGCGGCGGATCGTCGCCGTTGCCGGTGGAGATATAGGCGATCCCGGTGCCGGTGCGGATGTCGATCCACAGGCCCGAGCGCACGCCATAGGCGTCGCCGGCATGGCCGATCATGATCCGCCCGCCCCCGAAAAGATCGTCGTTGCAGCCGGGGGCGGCGAGTGGAAGGCTCTGCACAGCGAGGCCATAAGCGCAGTAGAAGCCGCCGTCGGTATCGCCGTTGGCGCCATCGAAGCGCCACTCCGGGCCGAGCATGGCCGTCAGGCTCTGCTCGCTGAGAAACGGGGCGCCCTGGTGCCAGCCGCGGTCGAGCAGCAGGCGGCCGACGGTGACGAGATCGCGCACCGACACGCGCAGGCCTCCCTGGGGCGAGAAGAGCGCGCCGTTGCTTCCGGGCTCATAGGTGGAGAGATCGCACCCGGACGGCGCCAGCACCGGGCAATCGGGGCGATGGCCGCCGAGGTCGTCGCGCATGACCGCTCCGTCGGCTCCGTAAAGCACGACCGCGCGCGCAACCGCCGAGTCGCTGCACGTCGTCCAGTTGAAGCAGGCGTCCATATGGAGCGGACCGAAAACGAGGCGCTGCATCAGCTTGTCGAACCGCTCGCCGGAGACTCGCTCCATCGCCGAGGCGATCACCGGGAAATTGAGGTTCGAATAACGGAAATAGGCTCCGGGCGCGTGCTCGGCGTCGAACGCCGCCGGGTGGGCGAGCGCCTGGCGCAGCGTCGTGCCGAGCGGAATCGCATAGTCGATCCCGTCCTTGAGCGAGGAGCGGTGGCCGAGCAGCAGGCGGAGCGTGACCGGCCGCTCGGGAAAAGCCGGGTTTCGCAGGCTCCAGCCGAGATAGTCCGAAACGTCGCGGTCGAGATCGAGCTTCCCCTGCTCCACCATCCGTATCACGCCCAATGCGACGACGAGCTTGGAAATCGACGCGATCCGCACAGGATCGTCGATCGTAAGCGCCCGCCCCCGCGCCCGGTCGGCGAGGCCGGAGGCGCCGGCGCTGTGGATTCGCGAGCCGTCGAACGTCGCCCAGGCATAAGCGGGCGCCGGCGAGGACGGAGCAGGCGCCGCCTCACGCGCCGGCACTGTCGCGCAAGCGCCGAGCATGAAGCAAAGGATCGGCAGCCGGGTCATACCCCATCGTCATTCCCGCGAACGCGGGAATCCAGCTTTTTCTTCGCTCGCGATTCACGATTTCTCAGAAAAATCGGGACTAATGAGCGCTATGGCTTCAAAATCCGCGCGCAAGGAAAATCCGCTCCACGCGGCTCGGCCCTGCCTTGAGGATATGCCCTACCGGGCGCTCGTCTTCAAAGAGCTGAACCATCATCAAAAGCCGCTCTATTGGGTCGCTGGCTCCGATGCCGATCCCTCAGGAGCGGAAAAAGCGCTCAAGGAAGCCCACCGAGTCCACGGCGGCAACTGCTTCTATTGCAAGAAACCGGTCGTACATGAGGAACTTACGATCGACCACGCCGAGCCGATAAAGGTTGGCGGACGTGACGAGATTCAGAACCTCCTCATTGCCTGCAAACCCTGCAACCGCCGCAAGGATCATAAGCCGATCGAGGCCTTCAATCCCGACGCCGGACATGAATGGCTGAGCGCCTTGCTCAAGCAAGTCCAGGATCGCCTGAACCGCCTCCAGAGCTTCTGAAAAAGAGCTGGATTCCCGCTTTCGCGGGAATGACGGAGGTGCTCAGCCCTTCCGCGCCACCCCGACCAGGGCCGGCCGGAGCAGCCGATCCTTGATCGTGTAACCGGCCTGCATCTCCTGGACGATCCTGCCCGGCTCCTCGTCGCTCGGCACTTCCAGCATCGCCTGGTGGAAATGCGGGTCGAGCATCTGGCCCATCGCTTCGACCCGGGCGATGCCGTGGCGCTGGAAGGCGGCGTCGAGCTCGCGGCCGGTCGCCTCGATCCCGGCGACCAGGCTCTTCATTCGATCGTCGGCGCGCAGGTCCTCGGGGATCGCGGCCAGCGCGCGCTCGAGATTGTCCTTCACGCTCAGCATGTCGCGGGCAAAGGCGGTCGCGGCATATTGCGTGGCCGCGCTTTTCTCCTGCTCGAGCCGGCGGCGGACGTTCTGGGTCTCCGCCTGGGCGTAGAGGACGTGCTGGCGCACCTCCTCCAATTCCTTCTCCAGCTCGCCCAGCCGGTCGAGGTTCATCTCGCCCGAAAGGTCGATCTCGGCGTCGTCGGTGGTGCTGTGTTCGTCGCTCATCTCAACAATCTCGATAGTGCCTTCGCAGTGAAATCCACCATGGGAACCACCCGCGCATAGTTCAACCGGGTCGGGCCGATCACGCCGACGACGCCGACCACTTTTCCGTCCTGCCCGCGATAGGGCGCGGCAATAACGGACGAGCCCGACAAAGCGAACAATTCATTCTCCGAGCCGATGAAGATTTTCATCGCCGCCCCGGAGCGCGCCTGATCGAGCAGGCGGGCGATCTCCTCCTTGCCCTCGAGCTCATCGAGCAGCTGGCGGACCCGTTCCAGATCGGCGGCGACATGCTCGTCGATCAGATTCGCCTGGCCACGCACGATCATCACCGGCCGGCGCGAGCCGTCTTCGGACCAGAGCGCCAGGCCGGCCTCGATCAGCTTGCGCGCAGCCTTGTCGAGCGCCGCATGCCCGTCGCGAATCTCGGCAGACAGGCGGGCCTGGGCGTCGGACAGCGTCAGCCCGGAAAGCCGGGCGGTGACATAATTGCCGACCTCCGCGAGCGTCCCGGCCGTCACCCCGTGCGGCAGATCGACAACCCTATTCTCGATGCGGCCGTCGCTGCCGACGACCACCGCCACCGCCTGGCCCGCCGAGAGGGGGACGAAGGCGAGTTGGCGGAGCACCGGCTCTTCCTTCGGCACCAGCACGATACCGGCGCAGGCGGACATGCCCGACAGCGCCGCCGTGGCATTGGCGATCGCCTCTTCGATCGGCCCGCCGCGGTCGAGCTGGGCGGCGATCGCCGCGCGATCCTCGGGCCGCGGCTCCGCGACCTGCATGATCCCGTCGACGAACAGGCGCAGCCCGCTCTCGGTCGGGATCCGTCCCGCCGAGGTGTGCGGCGCCGCGAGCAGGCCCGATTCCTCCAAATCCTGCATCACGTTGCGGATCGAGGCTGGCGAAAGGTTGAGCGTCGAGGTGCGCGAGATGGTCCGCGAGCCGACCGGCTGCCCGCTCTCCAGATAGGCTTCGACCACCATCCGGAACACGTCGCGCGCGCGGTCGCTCATTTCGCCGATGCTGGTGGTCATGGAAGGAGATGTAGTGATCCGTTACTCCAGCGGAAGCTGGAATCTCGTTTCGTCATGCGGGACGCGCCCGCGTCACCGCCCGATCCGCCGTCCGATCGCGATCATCACCGCGCCGAGGGCGGCGAGGACCAGGCCGTGCATGCTCCATTCGGAATGGTCGACCATGAAGCTTTCGGCCGGCCAACGGACAATACCCAGCCCCTGGCCGATCCAGAGCAGGCCTAGGATCAGGCAAAGCGCCCCGATCACGACGATGAGCAGCCGGACGATCGCCATTTCCTTCTCTCCCCCTTTGGGGCTAAAGCGCGCCCCTTCGTCTCAGGAGTTTCTATGCGTCCCTCAGGCCGCGCGCCAGACCAGATGCGCGCAATCAATATGGAACCCGGCTTCACCCGCCATGCCGAGGGTAGTTGCCTGGTCTCCTTCGGCGACACGCGAGTGCTCTGCACCGCCTCGGTCGAGACCAGCCTGCCCTCCTGGCTTCGCGGCAAGGGGCGCGGCTGGGTGACCGGCGAATATGGCATGCTTCCGCGCGCCACCCACACCCGCGGCCGGCGCGAGGCGGCAGGCGGCAAGCAATCGGGCCGCACCCAGGAGATCCAGCGGCTGATCGGCCGTTCCCTGCGCGCCGTTGTCGATCTCGAGAAGCTCGGCGAGCGTCAGATCACGCTCGATTGCGACGTGATCCAGGCCGACGGCGGCACCCGCACGGCGGCCATTTCCGGCGCCTGGGTGGCGCTGCGGCTGGCGGTCGACGGGCTGATTGCGAAGAAGCTGATCGAAACCGACCCGATCCGCCAGAAGGTCGCCGCGGTCAGCTCAGGAATCCACGGCGGGCAGGCGGTGCTCGACCTCGATTATGTCGAGGACAGCAACGCCGGCTGCGACGGCAATTTCGTGCTGACCGACGACGGCAAATTGGTCGAGGCTCAGCTCACCGCCGAGGGCGAGTGCTTCGACGAGGAGGGCCTGCTCCGCCTGCTTCGCCTCGCCCGCATCGGCTGCGCCGAGATCTTCGCGGCGCAGGACAAGGCGACCGGACGGTGAGGAAGCTACAGGCCGGCAAGCTGGTCATCGCCAGCCATAATGAGGGCAAGGTGCGCGAGATCCGCGAGCTGCTCGGCCCCTATGGAATCGAGCCGGTTTCCGCGGCCGAGCTGGACCTGCCCGAGCCCGACGAGATCGGCACGACCTTCATCGACAACGCCGATTTGAAGGCGCGCGCGGCCGCCGACCTTTCCGGGCTTCCCGCGCTCGCCGACGACAGCGGCCTGTGCGTCGAGGCGCTCGGCGACCGGCCCGGCATCTTCTCGGCGCGCTGGGCGATGGCCGATGCGAGCGTTCCCGCCGCCGCCGGTCCCGGCGAGGTGAGCGGCGAGCGCGACTTCAACCGCGCGATGCGCCGCGTCCATGACGAGCTGGAGGCGCTCGACCCCGATGCGAGCCGAAACGCCCATTTCGTCTGCGCCCTCGCGCTGTGCTGGCCCGACGGCCATTGCGAATGGTTCGAGGGCCGTGTCGACGGCACTTTGGTCTGGCCGCCGCGCGGCGCCAACGGCTTCGGCTACGACCCGATCTTCGTGCCCGCCGGCCGCGAGGAGACGTTCGGCGAGATGGACCCGGCCGAGAAGCACGCCATGAGCCACCGGGCGGATGCCTTCGGGAAGCTGGTGGCGGCGCTGCTCGGTTGACCGTCGAAATACAGACCCGTTCGCCCCGAGCGAAGTCGAGGGACCCCTTCGAGCGCAGCGAGAATACGAGCCTCGACATGGCTCGGCAGGGTGTCTCGACTTCGCTCGACACGAACGGTTCCGGAGAGCCCCGTTCCCAGCTCGCCCTCTACGTCCACTGGCCCTTCTGCGTCTCCAAATGCCCCTATTGCGACTTCAACAGCCATGTGCGCGAGTCGATCGACCAGGAGGTGTGGCGTACCGCCTTGCTCGCCGACCTCGCCCATGAAGCGCGCGAGACCGCTGGCCGCCGCCTGACCTCGATTTTCTTCGGCGGCGGCACGCCGTCGCTGATGCCCCCGCAGACTGTCGCCGCGCTGATCGCCGCGGCCGAGGCGCATTGGGGATTCGCACCGGACGTCGAGATCACGCTCGAAGCCAATCCCTCCTCGGTCGAGGCGGCGCGCTTCGCTGATCTTGCCGCCGCAGGGGTCAACCGAGTCTCGCTCGGTCTCCAATCGCTCGACGATGAGGCGCTGCGCTTTCTCGGTCGGGCGCATGATGTCGAAGAAGGCCTGAGAGCGCTCGAGACCGCCCAAGCGGCCTTCGCGCGGGCCAGCTTCGACCTCATCTACGCCTTGCCGGGTCAAAGCGAAGCCGCCTGGGCCGATGAGCTGCGGCGGGCGCTGTCCTTCGGCACGGGGCATTTGTCGCTCTATCAACTGACGATCGAGCCCGGCACGCGCTTCGCCACGCTCGCGGCGCGCGGCGACCTGGCGATCCCCGATCCCGACTCGAGCGCCTCGCTCTACGAGCTGACCCAGGCGATGACGTCGCAGGCCGGGCTCCCCGCCTACGAAATTTCCAACCACGCCCGGCCCGGCCAGGAGAGCCGGCACAATCTCGCTTACTGGCGCTACGATCCCTATGCCGGCGTCGGCCCCGGGGCGCACGGCCGGCGCGGCGGCCACGCCACGCAACGCCACCGCAAGCCGGAAAATTGGCTCGCCGGCATCGCGCGCAACGGCCACGGAATCGTAGAGGAAACGACGATCACGCTCGCGGATCAGCGGATCGAGCGGCTGCTGATGGGCCTTCGCCTCGCGGAAGGGATTCCCTTCAAACCCGGGGGACTGAACCTTCCGGCCGTCGAACGGCTCGTCTCCCAGGGCCTGCTCGAGCGAAGCGAAGAACGGCTCGGCGCAACCCCGCGGGGGATGCTGCTCCTCGACGCGATACTGGCCGAGATCGTCAGTTGAAGCCGCGCGGGGCGGGCGAGACCACGCTCGTCCCCGTCGCATTCACCTCGCGCACCTCCAGCGCCCGCTCGGCTACGCCGTCGCGGCCGAAGCGAAACGCGCCGTCCACACCCGAAAAACCGCCGGGATCGCGCAGCGCGCGCTCGGGAAAATCGCGCCCGAGCGGCCAGTTCGCGGCGGCGCGTATGACCAGCAGCACAGCGTCGTAGCCTAGCGTCGAAAGGCGGAAGGGCGCCGCGTTGTAACGGGCGCGGTAGCGGGTGCGGAACGGACCGAAATTGGCGTCGCTCGGAGCCGCGAACCAGGCACCGCGAAGCGCGGCATTGGCGCCGATCTCCCCCTCCGCCGCCCAGCGCTCGGTCGCCAGCAGGCGCGCCTGGGGCGAGGCCTGGCGAAGGACGGGGACCGCGGAGGCCACCGTGCGCGGTACGTCGGCGACCAGCACCGCGTCTGCCGCTCCCCTCGCCGCAAGCCGGGTCCCCGCGGCGCGGGCGCCAGCTGGGCTTGCATCGAACGTCTCAATGCCGATCAGCCGCCCCCTCTCGCCCTGGACCGCCTGGGTCATCGCGAGCCCGGCGCGCTCGCCATAAGTGTTGGCCGGCACCAGCCCGCCGAAGCTGCGGGCGCCGCCGGCGCGGGCGAAAGAGACCACCCGCTCGATCGACTGGGCCGGGTTGAAGCCCATCAGATAGACCCCTTCGCCCGCCACGCTGACGTCGTTGGAGAAGGCGATCACCGGCACGCGTGCCTGCCGGGCGACGCCGGCCACAGCCCGCACGTCCTCGGCCAGCAGGGGCCCGAGGATCAGGCCGTTGCCCTCGGCGAGCGCGCTGTTCGCCGCCGGGAGCGCCCCGGCCGCCGTATCGTAGGCGGTGATCCGGATCCGCTGCCCGCCCATATCGAGCAAGGCAAGGTTGGCGGAGTTGAGGATCGAGCGGCCGAGCGCCGAATTGGGGCCGGTGAGCGGCACCAGAACGGCGACCCGGTTGTGCGTCTCGCCGGGCGGCAGCCGGCTCGGGGCCTCCTCCCGGGGCGGCGGCGCCGGCGGCGCGACAGGCCTCGTCCGCGACACGCAGCCGGCGAGGGCGACCGAGATCAGGGCGAGGACGCCGAGCTTCACCAGGTTGAAAGCGGCCCCCCGGCCTTGCTCGGGACAGGCTTGCGGGCGGAGCGACAGCGATGCCATGACGTGAATCCTCATGAGCGAGAAACTTCAGCCGGGCCTCTATATCGTCGCCACCCCGATCGGCAATCTATCCGATTTGAGTCCGCGCGCGGCCGATATCCTGGCGCGTGCCGACGCCATCGCGGTCGAGGACAGCAGGGTCACCGCGAAGCTGCTCCAGCATATCGGCGTCAGGCGGACGATGCTCCCTTACCACGATCACAATGCCGACAGGGTGCGGCCCGGCCTCATCGAGCGCATGCGCGGCGAAGCGGTCGCGCTCGTCTCCGACGCCGGAACGCCGCTCATTTCCGATCCCGGGTACAAGCTGGTGCGCGACGCGCGCTCGGCCGGGATCGCCGTCACAACCATCCCCGGGCCGAGCGCGGTCATCGCCGCCTTGACCCTGGCCGGCCTCCCCACCGACCGCTTCGCCTTCTTCGGCTTCCTCCCCGCCAAAGCCGGCGCCCGTGCCTCGGCGATCGCCGAGGCGGCGGCCTTCAAGGGCACCCTCGCCTTCTACGAAAGCGGGCCCCGGCTCGCCGCCTCGCTCGCCGCGCTCGGCCAGGGGCTCGGGAATCGCGACGCGGCGGTCGCGCGCGAGATCAGCAAGCGGTTCGAGGAATGCGTCACGGGCACGCTCGCAATGCTGGCCGAGCGCTACGCCGAGGCGCCGCCCAAAGGCGAGATCGTGATCGTCGTTGGTCCGCCGGGAGAGGCGCCCGGCGCGAGCGAGGCCGAGCTCGACGCCGCGCTCGGCGAGGCGATGCTGCGCCTTTCCCCGTCGCGCGCCGCGGCCGAGGTGGCCGAACGGCTCGGCGTCCAGCGCCGGCTCGCCTACGAGCGGGCGCAGCGGCTCAAGTGACCCGCCGCCGTGCCGAGCGTGGCGGGCGGCGGGCGGAGCGCCTCGCCGCCTGGTGGCTGAGGCTGCAGGGTTGGCGGATCCTGGGGATGCGCGTCCGAACCCCGGTCGGAGAGGTCGACCTCATCGCCCGCCGCGGCCGAATGCTCATCTTCGTCGAGGTCAAGGCTCGGGCGACGGCCGCCGACAGCGAAGCGGCGCTCGACGAGTGGCGCCTGCGCCGCGTTGTCCGCGCCGCCGAGGCCTTGCTTCCGCGCTACGCGAAAGAGGGAGACGTTGTGCGAATCGACGCCATGTTCATTACCCCTTGGGCACTGCCGAAATGGCTGCAAAACGTTTCTCAACTATAACGGTCGAGTAAAGCGAAGTCGCGCAAGCCACGGATTCCGCAATGATTGTCGAAACGGTCCTTAAACGTCTTTGACCCGTCTTCTTTCCGTGTGAGTATGACACGGGGCGACTCGACGAATCGAGACGAGAGAGCGGGAGACACATCATGCCGACGAACAACACTTCGAACGATTTTCAGCTGTGGTTCGGCGGAACGGGCGGGGGCGAAGCGCTCGTCTACGTCAGCGGAGATGCCGGGTCCGGCGGCGGCAATACGGCGATCGCTCTGACCTATATCCTGCAGGGCAACCCGAACCTCTTCGCTCCTCGCGACATCGTGCTCGACACCGTCCACGACAAGTTCTTCTTCGTCGATTCGGATGTTTCGGGCGGCCACAACAGGATCATCCAGGGCAGCATCAGCCAGGTCCTGGCCAATCCGGGATCGCCGGCCTTCACCACCTTGTACCAGGACACGGGCACGACCGCGGCGGCGAGCCTTCGCGCGCTGGCCATCGATCCCGAGCACGGCCTGATCTACTTCGATCACGGAACGACGTTCGACAAGATCGGCTACGACTCGGCTCTTCAGACCCCGACCGTTCTCGCCAACCTCGGCGCCGGCAATTTCATCACCCAGATCGCGATCGATTTCGCCACCGGCGACGTCTATCTCGCGAGCAGCCGCACGGACAGCTTCTTCGGCCAGGACATCGTCGAGGACAATTACATCTATCACGCCTCCGGCCTCACGCCGGCTTCGGCCAGCCTCACCTTCACCACCCTGCCCTTCGGCCCCGACGACGCAGCCTTCGGCGATCCGGACATCCCGCCGGTCCCCGGCAACGGCTTTCCGCAGGAACTCGGGGCGATCCGCGGGCTGGACTACGATCCGGTCACCCACACGCTCTACATCAGCACCGCGTCGGTCGCGCTGGACACCAGCACCGATCAGGACGGGTCCGAGATCACCACTTATTATGGCGGCGTCTTCTCCTACCAGACGACCGGTAATGGGAGCGGCGCCTACACCACCATCTACCAGCAGGACGGCGTGACCGGCCCGGTCGGCTCGCTCGGCTTCATCGAGGTCGATCCTTCGACCGGCCGCTATTTCGTCGTCGACACCACCGGCGGCCCGGCCAACGGCGACGGCGGAGTCTATGTCGGCAGCCTTTCGGGCGGCACTCCGACGCTCTTCGCCACGATCGGCAATCCCGGCGACCTCATCCCGCAGGGCATCGACATCCTCCACGCGCCCACCCTCGCCGGCACCGAGACCGGCGCCACGGCGACGGAGACGGCGGGCGTCGGCTCGGGCTTCAGCAACCAGGCCCAGCCCTTCGCCTCGATCACCGCGAGCGATCTCGATTCGGCGGCGTTCACCGATCAGCTCCGCGGCGCTCAGGTGCGCATCTCCGGCGGGTTCAATTCGGCCCCGGGCAGCGCCGAGCAGCTGACGATCGGCGGCACGACCAGCGGCGTGCTCGGCACCGGCATCTCCTACAGCTACAACAGCCTGACCGGCGTGATGACCCTCGCCGGCGTCAACAGCTTCGACAATTACGAAGCGGCGCTGCAGATGGTTTCCTATTCGATCAGCGGCGACAATCCGGACGCCAGCGGAACGGCGCCGACCCGGACCATCTCCTTCTCGGTCAATGACGGCCTGCTCGCCAGCGACGAGTTCGACACCACGGTCAACGTCGTCAACACCGACGACGCCCCCGTCAACACCACCGGCGGCGCGGTCTCGGCGAGCGAGGATGGGAGCGCCGTCGCGGTCACCGGGCTCTCGGTGAACGACGTGGATTCGAACGCCCTCACCGTCACCCTGTCGGTGACTCACGGCGCGATCAACGTCGCGACCGGAGTCTCCGGCGGCCTCGGCGCCGGGCAGGTGAGCGGCAACGGCACCGGCTCGGTCGTCCTTTCCGGCACCCAGAGCCAGATCAACGCCACTCTGGCCGCGATGAACGGTGTCACCTACACGCCCGCGCCCGACTTCAACGGCTCCGACACGCTGCAAATGGTCAGCAGCGACGGCACGCTGAGCGACAGCGACAGCGTCGCGATCACCGTCAGCGCGGTCGCCGACATCGCGGGCGACGCCGCCTCGGCCAGCGAGGACAGCGCCGCAAATGTCTTCGTCCTCGCCAACGACAGCTTCGAGGCCGTCCCGGCAATCGCCGGCTTCACCCAGGGCGTCCATGGCAGCGTCACACTCAACGACAACGGCACCGCGGGCGATACGAGCGACGACTATCTGGTCTACACCGGCAGCGCCGATTTCAACGGCTCGGACAGCTTCACCTATACGGTGGCGTCGGGCGGGGCGACCGAGACGGCCACCGTCAACATGACGGTCAATGCGGTCGCCGACATCGTCGGCGACAGCGTGACGGTCGACGAGGACAGTGTCGCGAACGCTCTCAATCTGCTCGCCAACGAGAATTTCGAAAATCCCGGGCGGTCCATCACGGCGGTCACCCAGGGCCTCAACGGCGGCGTGGTTTCCATCAACAACAACGGAACGCCAGGCAACACCGCCGACGATTTCGTCACCTACACGCCGGCGCCCAATTATGTCGGATCGGACAGCTTCACCTACACCGTGACCTCGGCGGGCACGACCGAGACCGCCACGGTCAACGTCACCGTCAGCGACATCAACGACGCGCCGACTGGCGTGACCGGCACGCTCCAGGCCCCCGAGGATGCGAACAACGGCAGCGCGGTCGGCACGGTGACCGCGCAGGATCCGGACAGCAGCGTGTTCACCTACACATTGCTCAACGATGCCGGCGGTCGCTTCGCAATGGATTCGGCGGGCAACGTTACCGTCGCCGACGGCCTGCTGCTCGATTACGAGCAAGCCGCCAGCCACACGATTCGCGTACGCGCCACCGACGACGAAGGCGCGTCCGCCGATTTCGACATGAACGTGAGCGTTCTCGACGTTCACGGCGAGAACGTGCTCGGCGACGGCCGCAACAACACCTTCTGGGGCGGCGCCGAAAGCGACACTCTGAACGGCGCGGGCGGCGCCGATACGCTTCGCGGCGGCGGCGGACAGGACACGATTCTCGGCGGCACCGGCAACGACGTGCTCTACGGCGACGGCGGCAATGACGACATCTCGGGCGGCGACGGCAACGACGTCCTGAACGGCGGCGCCGGCGCGGACGTGCTGCGCGGCGGCGCCGGAGAGGACATCTTCGTCTTCCACAAGGGCGAGGCCGACGGCGACACGATCATCGACTTCTGGGGCCAGGGCGCCTCGATCGAAGATTCGATCGTTCTCGAAGGCTATGCGCCGGGCACCACGCTCACCCGGGTCGGCACGGGCAGCTCGACGCATTACGAGATAAACGACCACGGCTTCATCGAGCACATCACGGTGATCGCCACCGGCCAGGTCCATCCGACCGACTGGGGCGTCATCCCGTAGGGCACGGATCGGCAGGAAAGATCGGTAAGAGGGGAGTCATCCCGGCGAAAGCCGGGACCCATGAACACGGAATTTGAGGGAGAGGCGACCACGATCTCGCATTCCTGCCGGGCTGACGTTCATGGGTCCCGACTTTCGTCGGGATGACTCCTGTGAGGATGGGGTGACAAGGCTGTATTACCCAGCTAAGTCAGTGCCATGAGCCTGCGCGTCGCCGTCCAGATGGATCCCCTCGACTCGATCAATATCGGGGGGGATTCGACCTTCGCCATCATGCTCGGCGGCCAGGCGCGCGGCCACCGCCTGTGGCATTATTCGCCGCAGGATCTGACCTGGTGGGACGGACGGCTGTGGACCATGGCCAGCCCCGTCACCGTGCAGCGAGTCGCCGGCGCCCATTACGAATTCGGCGAGCCGGAAAAGCTCGACCTCGGCCGCGACGTGGACGTCGTGCTGATGCGCCAGGATCCGCCCTTCGACCTCGGCTACATCACCGCCACCCATTTGCTCGAGCGCATCCAGAGCGAGACGCTCGTGGTCAACGATCCGGCGAGCGTTCGCAACGCGCCCGAAAAGATATGGGTGCTCGATTTCGCCCGCTTCATGCCCCCGACCGTCGTCACCCGTTCGCTCGGCGTGGCGCGCAAGTTCCTCGCCGAGCATAAGGAGATCGTGGTCAAGCCCCTGCACGGCTTCGCCGGCGGCTCGGTCTTCCGGGTCGGCAGCGACGGCGCCAACCTCGCCTCGCTGATGGAATTGTTCAACACCGCCTATCGCGAGCCCCACGTCGTGCAGGCCTTTCTCCCCGGCGTGGCGGGAGGGGACAAGCGGATCGTCCTAGTCGACGGCGAGGTGGCGGGCGCGGTCAACCGAATCCCGGGGGCAGGCGAAATCCGCTCCAACCTCGCCGTCGGCGGCAAGGCGGCGAAGACCGAGCTCACCCCGCGCGAGCAGGAGATTTGCGCGGCGATCGGCCCCCAGCTCAGGAAGCGCGGCCTGCTCTTCGTCGGAATCGACGTGATCGGCGGCGAATGGCTGACCGAGATCAACGTCACCTCCCCTACCGGCATCGTCGCCATCGACCGCTTCAACGGCACCGACACGCCGGCGCGCATCTGGGACGCGATCGAAGGGAAGGTCGGCTGACCGACTGGGTCCTGCGGCTGATCGAATGGGGCGGCTATCCGGCCGTCTTCGCGCTGATGCTGTTCGAAACGATGTTCCCGCCGATGCCGTCGGAGGTGATTCTGCCGCTCTCCGGCTACCAGGCGTGGCGGGGCACGCTCAGCCTTCCCGGCGTGGTCGTCTTCGCAACGCTCGGCTCGATGGCCGGCAATTTCCTCTGGTACCAGATCGCGCGCTCGATCGGAGAGGAACGGCTGCACCGCTTCATCGACCGGCACGGGCGCTGGCTGACGATGGATTGGGAAGAGGTCGAGCGGGTGCAGCGCCTGTTCGACCGCCACGGATCCGGAATCGTCTTCGCCGCCCGAATCCTGCCCGCGGTGCGCACCTTCGTCTCGATTCCGGCGGGCATCGCGCGGATGAACCTGGCCAAATATCTGCTCTGGTCGAGCGCGGGCACGGCACTGTGGAGCTGGGCGCTGGCGGCCATCGGATTCGGCCTCGGCCGCCGCTTCGGAATCACCGCCGAGCTGATCGGCCCGGTCACCGCGGGCACCGTCGCCCTGCTCGCGATCTGGTACGTCTGGCGGCAATTCACCTGGGACAAGCGCGCGCTCAGGCGCGCGGATGAGCGTTGCGATAAACGTCCATGAGATGCGCGGCGTCGACCGCGGTGTAGATCTGGGTCGAGGAGAGGCTGGCATGGCCGAGCAGCTCCTGAAGCGAGCGCAAGTCCGCCCCGCGCCCGAGCAGATGGGTGGCGAAGCTGTGGCGAAGCGCATGCGGCGTGGTCCGCTCCGAAAGGCCGAGCGTCCGCCGCGCCTTGACCACCGCGCGCCGGACGATCTCGCCCCTGAGCGGCCCGCCCCGAGCGCCGCGAAACAAAGGCTGCTCCCTGGCCGTCGGCCACGGGCAAAGCGAAAGGTATCGCTCGATTTCCTCGCGCACCGGCACGAGCAGGGGAACGACTCGGGTCTTGTTGCGCTTGCCGGTAACCATCAGCGCCTCGCCGAGCGGAAGCGCGGCGCCGGTCAGGCCGAGCGCTTCGGCGACGCGCAGGCCCGAGCCGTAGAGCAGCATCAGCACCGCCTGGTCGCGTGCAGCGATCCACGGCTCGTCCGAATCCCCGGCCGCGGTTTCGGCGAGCGACACCGCTTCGTCGGGCGAGATCGGGCGCGGGACGGAGCGAGGCCTCTTCGGCCCCTTGAGCCGCGGCACCGAGGCCTCGCGCCCGGCCTCCGCCGCGGCGAAGGCGAGGAAGCCGCGAACGGCGGAGAGCTCGCGCGCCGCCGAAGAATTGCCGAGACCCTCGGCGCGGCGAACGGTGAGGAAGGCCCTGAGGTCCGAGGGCTTGAGGCCGGCCAGCGCCTCGGCATGAAGCGGACCGCCGAGATGGCCGCCGAGAAAGCCGATCAGGCGGTGGGCGGTGGCGACATAGGCGCGGACCGTATGTTCGGAGCGGCGCCGCTCGCGCGTCAGATGGTCGTGCCAGCGCGCGGCGACGGCGGCCGCGGGATGGCTGCCTAGGGGATCAGCCACCGGCCCATGCAGCGGGTCAGCACCCGGCCGAGGAAGACGAGCAGCTCGGAGCCGTGGCGCGTGTCGAAACTTTGCGGGTTGCGCTGGCCGAGCGCGAGCAGGCCGCTCGGCAGCGGGGGCTCGCTGGTCAGCCGGATCAGCGCCTCTGCGCGGATCAACTCGCAGGCCGGGCCGAACAGGGGATGGCCGCGCTCGACTCCGCGGAGGAGCACGCCCTGGAAATCGCAGACCGACCGCTCGATCAGCCGCGGATCGACGAACTGCAGCCCCGAGGCGTCGGCGCGAACGCCCATCTCGCCTGCGAAAAGGGCAACGGCGACCGCGTCCAGCCCGAGCATCTGCGGCCATTCCTGGGTCACGACATGGAGCAGATGATCGAGGCCCTCCGATTCGATCGCCGCAAGAACGGCGGTGTGGATCGAGGCGACCGCGCCCGAATGGCCGCGCGCGAAGGCGATGAGGTCCTGATTGGCCTCCTCCGCCGCGGCGACCCGGGCGCGCAGGCTGGCCAGCGCCCGGTCCTCGAAGTTGATCACCGTACCCATGAGACCAGCCTAAACCGAATATGGTTAAGATGCGATGGGCAAGGCGTTTCGGCTAACCGCAACGGAAGGAGCGCCGGAGCGTGGCGACGTCGGCTCTTTTCAGGGCAATTGGGCATGAAGCGGCTGCGATCCGGAACACCGGCTCTTTGTAATTCCGCCGATCCGCGCAATAAGCGTGAGCGAATGGACGAGCATCGCCTGAAACACCTAACCGAAAAACAGCGCGAATGCCTGCGCCTGGTCTACGCGCATATGTCGTCCAAGGAGATCGCCAAGCAACTCGGTGTCGAGCCCGGCACGGTCGACCAATATGTAAAGACGGCGATGCGGATTTTGGGGGTCAGCGAGCGGCGAGCGGCCGCGCGGATTCTGGCGGCAAATGAAAATGCGGCGCAGCCGGCGCGGGCGATGCGCGAGGAGCAGGATGTGTTTGAAGCGGGGCCGCCGCGGCCGTCGGCCCGATGGCCGCTCCCGCTGCGCGGCGTCACCCCTGCCGACCTGAGACCACTGCAAAGACTGGCCTGGATCTTCGCAATCATGATGGCGATTGCCTTCGCCTTCGGCGTCTTCCTCGCCGGACTGGAGGCGCTCTCACGGCTCGGTCGGACGCTCGTTTCGTGAATTATTATTTCGTCGCTCTCCTCGCGATTTGCTCGGCCTACGCCCTTGCGGTCGGCGGCGCGCCTGAGCGGATTGCAGCGGCGAGCTACGCCTTGTCCTGTGGTGGGACCCACTTCGCCTTGGCGAGTCACGCGGGCAGCCGCTGGCTGAAGCTCGAAGTCGGCGTGTTGATCATCGACTTCCTGATATTTGCGTGTTTCTGTGTGCTCGCGTCGCGCGCCGACCGATTCTGGCCGATATGGGCGAGCGCATTGCTTGGCCTTGGAGTGCTCGGCCATTTGGCGCGATGGCTTACGCCCAATCTAGGCTCGTGGCCTTATGCCGTCAGCCTGACCATCTGGAGCTACCCGATACTGTTCTTGATGGCGTTGGGAGCATGGACTCATCGCCGTCGCCTAGCGCGATTTGGAGAGGACAGGCCTTGGACTCTGTTCTCGGCCTGATCGTTGATCTTGATTATTGGAATACCAATTGCCGGAGATTGCCGGTGCTCCCGGCATGACGCCTAACTCCTTGCGATATCCGCTGCCGGGACATTGCATTGAAGGAAACCGCCGCCGCGCCCGATGCGCTCGATCGCGCCGCAACATTGTCGGTGCTCAGCCGGGAGTTGGCGGCATGGGTGCCGATCCTTCGGCGCATGGCGGAAACCGTCGCTCTCGAGATTAACCCGGCAACCGTCCGCGCTCTCATCGCCGCGCGCCGCTTGCGCGACGAGCATTTCTGGCCGGCGATGAGCGAGGGCGCATGGGACGTTCTGCTGGAATTGTTCGCCTGCCGGCTCGAGGGCCGGCGACTCACGGTGGCGGAGCTCAGCGACACAACCGCGCTCCCCCTCGATTCGGTGCTTCACTGGATCGATTCGATCGCCGCGCGCGGCCTGATATCGCGCAGGATTCCCGAGGGCGAGGAGGCGCTGGTCGACCTTACCGACGACGGCGCCGACCGGATGCGCGCCTACCTGCTGGCGGCGCTCAACCTGTCGCCTTGGGCGCCATAGCCAATACATCGCTTGGGGCGTGACGGCGGGCACGGGCGCCCCCCCGGCGGCCATAGACGGGCCTTTGTAATCGCGCCGATTCGCGCGATAAGGGAAAAGCCATGAAACCCGAGGGCCTTGACCGGTTGACGGAGAAGCAGCGCGAATGCCTGCGCCTCGTTTACGCGCACAAGGAAACCAAGGAGATCGCCCGGCAGCTGGGCCTCAGTCCCGACGGCGTCAACCAGCGCATCAAGACCGCGATGAATACCCTCGGCGTCAGCCGCCGCCGCGACGCCGCCCAAATGCTGGCCGAGGCGGAAGGCCTTGGGACCTACCCGCCGCTGGTATACCGGTCGCGGGACATTGCCTCAGCGTCTGAACCGGCGATGCTTGGCCCATCAACCGAGGGCGGGCGGCAAAGCGGGTTCTCGGGCGAAGCGATGAGGGAAGACCAGGCTGCCTTCTGGGTAGCGCCTCAAAGCAGAGAACCCGCGCTGCCGCTCCCAATTGGGAGAATGAGGCCAGATGACATAGGGTTGGTTGGACGGCTGGCATGGATTGCCGCCATTACGATCGGGGTCGCGCTCGCATTTGGCGCCCTGATCGCCGGAGTTGAAGGACTGACACGGCTCATCTGGGGCTGAACAGTAGAGAAACCGAAAAACCAAATGACCACGCAGCCACGGCTGCGTGGAGAGGGGGAAGCTTTATGCTGAAGGCTCGTCGTAGTGCTGCGATCAAGGTCGCGGAAAGCCTTTTCGCCGCGGAGCAGGCCATCGACAACGCGCTCGCTCGAGCTGCCGAACTTAATGGCAACATCGTCACTGCTCGAATCGATGCAAAGCTGTCCGCGCTCGTCGGCCAGGACGCATTCGAGGTATCGGCCTCCGCCTTTGCCGCTCTCGCGCGAGCTCGTTGCGACATCGTCGAAACTCACAAGCGGCTGAGCGAGACCAAAATCCAAGTTGGTTTGCGCACTATTGCGGTCGGCGACGGAACCGATTGGCCTAAGCCGCCCCAGCCGACCGGAGAGCAAAGTGGCCACCTCAAGGTCGTTGCCTAATTAGCGCCGTAGGAAGGTTGCAAGGAGAGTCGCTTGTGATGAGAAGGCAGGAATCGGGGGGCGAAGCTCAAGACCAGCGTAGCGCCGCGGACCACCCTCATAGCCGCCTGAAGATGGACTTGACCGGATCGCGGTCGCGTGGTCCGATCAACCTATGGTTAAGCTCATTGTCTTTTACCTTCTGCTGCTCGTCTGTTGCGGTTACGCGCTCCTGCGCGGCGGTGCGCCGGAGCGAATTGGCGCCGCGATTTATGCGATCGGCACCGCTCTCACAGTGCTTACTTACCGAGCGTGGGCGCAGCGCTTCGGAGCAGTTGAGGTCGGAATCATGGCTCTCGACTTGGCAACAACCGTCGCGCTTCTGGTGCTCGCGCTCCGTGCTCGAAGATGGTGGCCATTATGGGTGACAGCCTTGCAAGCCGTCAGTACAGTCGGTCATCTCGCAAAGTTGGCCGACCCGCAGATGATACGCTGGGCTTACGCCTTTCTTCTCGGCATCTGGAGCTATCCGATTCTGGCCATCATCGCCTTCGGCACCTTCAACCACCAGCGTCGTCTCAAGCGCTTCGGGAGCGATCCGTCCTGGTCGAGCTTCTCCGGCCGTTCGGGGCGGCCGGCAGCGCCGATGCGCTGATCGGCGAGTTCGGCTCGGTCGCGGCGATCCTCGCCGCCGGGCCGGCCGCGCAGGCCCGGCTGCTCGGCGCCGGCCACCCCGCCGTCCCTCATCTGGGAATGATCCGCGACGTGATGCTCCACGTGCTTCGCGCCGAGATCCTCAAGGGCCCGGTCCTCGGCAACCTGCGGGCGCTGGTCGACTATCTGTTCGCCGATCTCGCGCATTTGCCGACGGAGCGGCTTCGCGTTCTGTTCCTCAACGCCAAGAACCGGCTGCTCGCCGACGAGACCATGAGCGAAGGCTCGGTGAGCGAGATCGCGATCCATCCGCGCGCGATCATGAAGCGCGCCCTGGAGCTCGGCTCGACGGCCCTGATCCTGGTCCACAACCACCCGTCGGGAGACCCCTCGCCGAGCCAGGGCGACATCGACTCGACCCGGCGAATCGCCGAGGCCGCCAAGGCGCTCGACATCTGCATCCACGATCACCTGATCGTCGCCCGGTCGGGTTGGTCGAGCTTCCGCAACCTGGGGCTGCTCTGATCGTGGGCAAAGCCAGCGAGGAACGCCGCTTGCGCCGGACGGAGCCGCGGATGCTGCGCCGGCGCGTGCGCGGCCGCTTGCAGTCCCCAGCCTCGCCGGCGGGCCGTTCCGGACAAGACCCGGCCGGCGGAGGGCTCGGCGACGTCGCGACGTCCGCCAGCCATTCCGTGGCCCTGTCGCGCGACCCCTGCGGTCCGCAGCCGTGCGATGGCGGCGAGGTTTCGCGGGTGGCTCTCGGAGAAGAAGAAACCGGCCGCTGCCGCTCGCTGCTCGATTCGCTTCTCCGCCCCGCCTGGCCGGGCGAATCCGAGCGCTGGGCCGACGCTCTGGTCGCCCGCTTCGGCTCTCTTCCCGCGGCGCTCGCGGCGCGGACCAGCGAGCGGGCGCAGATCACCGGTCCGGCGCCGGCGCGCTTCCTCGGGCGGGTCCAGGACAGCCTCGTTCACGGCCTTCGCGTGCGGGTGGCGGAGCGCCCGGTCGTCTCCACTTCGAAGCAGCTGCTCGATTATCTCAAGGCCGACATGGCCAATCTCACCAACGAGCGCTTCCGCGTCCTCTTCCTGACCGCGCAGAACGCGCTCATCGCCGACGATCTCATCTGGGAGGGGACGGTCGGCGAGGCGCCGGCCTATCCGCGTGAGGTGGTCAAGCGGGCGCTCGAAGTCGGCGCCGTCGGCCTCATCCTCGTTCACAACCATCCCTCCGGCAGCCACCAGCCGAGCGACGGCGACGTCGACGCGACCCGGCGGATCCTCATGGCCGCCTCGTCGATGGGGATTTGCGTCCACGATCACATCGTCATTTCGCGCGCCGGCTGGGCGAGTTTCCGATCGATGGGCCTGCTGGACCCACAGCGCGAAGGCGCCGCGGTTTAGGTCCGGACTCAGTTAGGCTTGCCTGGATTGGCGAGAAAAATTCAGAGTCATCCCGGCGAAAGCCGGGACCCATGAACGCGGTATTCGGTGGAAAGACGCAAGTCTGCGCCTCTCCTCGACCCAAAGTGTTCATAGGTCCCGGCTTTCGCCGGGATGACTCCTTATTAATTCCAAGGGTGAACTTCGACTCGAGTCCGCACCCTAGCCGATCGACTGCCCCGTCTTCTCCCAGTCGGCGAGAAACGTCTTGATCCCCGCCTCGGTCAGCGGGTGTTTGAACAGGGCCCGGATCACCGCCGGCGGCGCGGTCATCACGTCGGCGCCGAGCTTGGCCGCCTCGAGCACATGGATCGGGTGGCGGATGCTGGCCGCCAGGATCTGCGTGGCGAAATCGTAATTGTCATAGATCAGGCGGATGTCAGCGATCAGCTCCATGCCCGTCTGGCCGATATCGTCGAGCCGGCCGAGGAACGGCGAGACGAAGGTCGCGCCGGCCTTGGCCGCGAGCAAGGCCTGGTTGGCCGAGAAGCACAAGGTGACGTTGACCATCGTCCCGTCGCCGGTGAGCTTCTTGCAGGTCTTGAGCCCGTCGACCGTCAGCGGCACCTTGACCGCGATATTGTCGGCGATCTTGCGAAGCACCTCGGCCTCGCGCATCATCCCGTCATGGTCGAGAGCGACCACCTCGGCCGAGACCGGCCCGTCGACGATCCCGCAAATTTCGCGCACCACCTCGATGAAGTCGCGCCCCGCCTTGTGGACGAGGCTGGGATTGGTGGTCACGCCGTCGAGCAGACCGGTTTCGGCCAGGTCGCGGATTTCTGCGGTGTCGGCGGTGTCGGCGAAGAATTTCATGTCGCTCGGCCTAGGGTCCCTGCCCGCCCCCGGTCAACCCTGGCCGACGATCGCGGCCGGCGCGGCGATCGTCTGGGCGGTGAAATTGAGGGAGATCAGAGCGTAGGCGATGGCGAGGCCGGTCCAGTGCAGCCAGCGCCTCTCCGATAGCGCCATGGCGACGAACAGCGATGCGATCAGCACTGTCGGCAAGGCGATGTCGAGCAGCAGCCCGGCGAGGTCGGCCTCGCCGGCCATCGCCGCGCGCGGCGCGTCCGCCGCCAGCGCGCAGGCCAAAGTGAGGTAGAAATAGAGGCGGTTTTCGAAATAGAAGCGGCCGAGATCGATCCCTTCCTCGCCGACCTCGTCCGGAAGCACCGCGCTCGCCGCGAGGAAGACGAAGACGTTGGGCAGAAGCAGCACGACCAGGCCGCCGAAGCTCACCCGATCGACCACGGTCATGCTCCAGATGCTGAAGAATTCGGAGATCAGCAGGAGCAGGACGAGCAAGGCGGCGGCGACCGGAAGCGCCGCCCATTTCACGGCGTGGGCGCGGCGGAGCAGCCGGTGAAGGCTGATCAGCAGATCGGAAAGGGCGAGCGCGAGCACGATCGTGACGAACGCGCTCAGATAGGAAAAGAGCGTACCGGCGCCGACCACCTGATCCCCCACCGCGGCAAATCCAACCCGATTTCAGGATTATGGTCCCGCGCCGCCCGAGGCAATGGCCCCCGCGCCCGAAATTGGGGACTGTCGCTATTTCCCGCTCGCCGGCGGCTCAGGCGCCGGCGAGCGCCTCGGCCCGCTGCGCGCGCCGCTCGGCCGTCAGCTTGGCCGCGGCCCAGATGTCGACCAGCGTGACTCCGGCGACCGCGGCCATGGCTGCGACGACGTTGCGGCGGACGGCGCGGTCCTCGCTCCTCAGCCCCAAAGCGAGCGTCCCGAGATCGACGAAATCGCCTGCGGCGCGCGCGATCATCGCCGGCGCCGGATTGGCGGCGAAGGCGCCGACTCCAGCCCCGATCTCGCGCGCGCCGTAGAAGCGGATCAGGCCTTCCTTGCCCTCGAGGCCGAGCCACCGCGCAAGCCGGCCGGGCGCGACAAGCTCGGCGGCGCCGAGGCCGAACGAGAACCAGCCGAGGCCGCGCGCGACCTGCTCGGCCAGGGTCCAGGATTTGGGCGTATTTTCGGCTTCGGCGTGGGTCATGACGGGCTCCATGGCGTTGCGCGAGGTGGGACGCACGAGGCGCTTTCCCGTTCCCTTCGTTACGCCGCCGCCCGCGAAACCGCGGCCGGAAAAAGAGGGACAATCCCTAGTTAGGCCGGCGCGGCCTTTGCTTGGCCGAGACCGACTTGATGATCAGCCGCTCCTCGGCCCGCGGGTCGATCGGCGCCTCGGCCCGGTCGAGCGCCGCGACGATCAGCGCCTGGATAGGCGGATCGTCGAAATCCTCCGGCGCGTGGAGCCGGACGTGGCGCACCCGGCTCCCCTCGCCCTTCAGCAGGCCGTGCGGATCGGGCAGAGTCTTGCCCCACAGGAAGCAGAGCGTCACCCAGCGCGGCATCACCGCGAGCGACAGGATCGCCTCGCCGGCCTTCTCGCCGCGGGCGAAGCCGATCGCGAGCGCGTTGTAATTGTCGTAGACCAGCACCTGCGCCCCCGGAATCCGCGCCCGTGCCCTGGCCAGCAGGGCGCGGGTCAGCGCCGCCACCTGCGGCGTGAACTTGTCGATAAAGCCGTCGAGCCGTTCCTGGGCCTCAGTCGTATCCTGGCGTGCAATCATGTGCCGCGCCTCCCCGGCCACGATAGCACGAGCCGCGCCTGAATCGACAGTGCGGCGAAGAAATCCCCAAGTCGGACCATTCCGCCGCTTCACCGAAATCGTCATTTTTGGTAGGCCTTGTTCGGACCTGATCGATGAGGAGCCCGGGTCCTGATCGCAGGGGCGAAGGCGAAAAACGCATCTTCTACTTCGCCTATGCATGGCGGGGAGGGGGTTATGGGCGGGAATTCGGAACATGAAGCAAGGCCGCCGAAGGGCGGCGCGCCGTCGGCGATGCTGCTCGACGGTTATGACAGCATCGCGGGGGAATTGCGCAGCGCGGCGCTGACGCCTTCCGGCACCGACGAGGGCGGGAGCGCCGATTCCTCTCATATCGCGGTGTGCGAGGGTATGAGCGAGCTGACCCAGGCGCTGAACATCGATCAGTCGCTGGCGATCGAGTTCGGCGACATCGGCAAGGCCGACGAGAAGCTGGAATTCGTCCGCAAGCAGAAAGCGACCACCGAGAGCATCTCGATCGTCGTCCATGCGCGCCACCGGGAGAAGCAGCTCACTGCCAAAAAGCCGAGGCTGGAGGCTCCGCTCGATCCCGCGAAGCTGGTCGAGTTCGTCCGGGCTCACGGCGATTCCTATGTCGATTCGATCTCGATGGGCGGCGAATATCACGCTGTTTACACGTTCCAGACCCAGACCAGCGAGGAGCAGAAAAGCCTCAAGGGTGAGCTCGAGGCCAAGGTCACCAAGGGCGGTAATTCGGTCGACGGCAAGGTGGTGGCGGACCTCCACGAATTCGCGAGGAACAGCAGGATCGCCTGGACCTTCGATCAACGGCTGACCGGCGTCGGCGAGGAGATGCCCAAGCGCGAGGACATGGCCGATTTCGTGCGCCGCTTTCCGAAGATGAACTTCAACCGTCCCGTGGTGATCGACCGATCGACCGCGCATTACGAAAATCTCCCCGACTTCCCCGGCGCCGCCTTCAAACCGGTGGCCGACAACCGCGACTATTTCCTGGCGAAAGAGGGCGGGCTGGCGCGGGCGCTCGTCCAGCTCGCGGCGCGGCGCAACAAGGCCGAGTGGGTCCGCAAGATCCACGAATGCTACGGCTTCAGGGATACGGCGCTCGCCGCGTTCGAGCAGGAGGTCGCCGCCGATCGCGCGGCGATCGGCAGGCAATTGGTCGACTATCGCGACAACCCCCTTCAGGCGCTCAAGCGCCCGGCGCTGACCTCGCTGACCAAGGGCCCGCCCCGCCTTCGATACGAGAAGGGGATCACGGATCAATGGGGGACGAGCACCGGCTCGTGGGTGTGCGACTATCCCCCGGTCGAGCAGGCCTTGCAGGCGCGGCTGCGGCTCGAATGGCTCCAGCTTCGCGGGTCCGACCATGCCGACAAGATCACCATGTTCTATCGCGACGGCCACGGCGACGGCGAGGAGCGGCATATCGGCGGCGACGGCGGAGGCGGCATCCCGCAGAACAAGCTGGCCCTCGATTCCGACGAGTTCGTGAAGACGGTCGCGGTTCGCCGCGGCGAGATCATCGACCGGCTGGAGATCGTCACCACGCGCGGCGTCAGGACCTGGGCCGGCGGAGATGGCGGGAAGCCCGACGGCTTCGAGGCGACGGACGGCCGGGTCATCCTCGGCTTCCAGGGGACCGGCGGCGTCGACATCAACACGCTCCAGGTCGTCTGGGCGAAGCTGCTGCCCTGCAGCTACGCGACATAGGCTCGCACGCCCCATCCGACGTTCGGTCCATAGTCGATTCATTCCGCCGGCGGCGCGCGCTCCGCTCCTTTGCCGGTCCAGGCGGCCATGTTATCCCGACTCGCCCTTTTCGGGCCGGGGGGAGAGATCGCGATGACGCAGACGAGCGCGGGCGCCGGCGACACGCCGAACAGGCTTTTCAGCGGCTATGACAGCGTCGGGAGCGGCATGCTGTCGTCGAGCGCGGTCCTCGGCGACCACGAGCATGGCGGCGGCCGCAACGCTCTCAACATCCAGGTCTGCGAGAGCGTCGGCGAGCTGGCGGAGGCGCTTGAGATCGATGGTTCGCTCTCGGTCAGCTACCTCAAGGCGGTGAACGTCACCGCCAAGATGAAGTTCATGAAAAGCCTCAACGTGACGGAGAAGAGCGTCACCATCGTCGTCTATGCCGCCCAGGAAACGGGCACCTGGCGGGTCACCGACGCCAGCCTCAAGGCGGGAATCGAGCCGCCGACCGACGACAAGGCGGCGGCCCGCTTCGTCCGTTCCTACGGAGATTCCTTCATCAAGGAAGCGACCCAGGGCGGGGAATATTATGCGGTCTACACCTTCCGAACGGCGACCCAGAAAGAGCAGAGCAGCCTGACCAGCGCGCTCAAGGCGGAAGGCATCTACAGCGGCATGACCGCCAAGGCGGACGTGCAGGCGAAGATCTCGAGCTTCGTGTCCAAAACGTCGGTGGACTGGACGCTCAAGCAGGAAATGACCGGAATCACCGGCGTCGCCCTGCCGGGTGAGGACAAGCTGATCGAATTCGCGCTCGCTTTCTCGTCGAAGACGATGAACGCGCCGGTGACGACCGGCTTCGCGATCCAATATTACGAGAACATCCCCGGCTTCGGCGACGGTTTCGGCAAGGTGACCGCCAACCGCCGCCACTTCCTCGGCGCGAGGGGCGTGCTCGCCAGCCTCGCTCGACTCAAGGGCGTGGAGCACCAGATCAGGCGGCTGAACGACATCTACGCCTGCTACAGGTTCGAGGATCCCGAGCTCGACGCGCTTCGCGCGAAGGTGGAGGCCGATCTGGAGACGGTCGAGGACCAGGTCGACGCCTGGCGCGACAATCCGACCGGCAATTTCGCCAAGCCGGTGCTTCCTTCGCTGGCGTCCGGCGAGCCGGTGCTGGACTTCGCCGCCGGCCAGCCCGCCTCGTTCGGCAACGAGGGCGGCGGGACCTTCGACTTCATGTCGGTCGGGGACGCGTTCCGCAACCGGGTGCGGATCGCCTCGATCCGGCTTGCCGACGGCACATGGAACGATCACCACGTCATCCGCCGAATCGAGGTGGAATATGCCTCCGAAAAGGGGCGCTGGACGCGGATCCACGGCCAGGACGGAAACAGCCGCGAGAAATTCTTTCTCGAGGACGGCCAGTTCCCGTCGCTGCTGCGAATCCATCACGGAACCTATGTCGACGCGATCGAGATCCAGCTCGACGACGGGCGTTCGACCTCGGCGGGCGGCGGCGGCGGCGTCCCCACGGACTGGAGGCCGGGCCCCGGCGCGGTGGTGCTGGGCTTCGCCGGCCGGGCCGCAGCGGCGGTCGACCAGATCAAGATCATCCACGGCGCTCTGAAGAAGGCCCGCTACGTCAAGAGCGGCTGAGCGCTCCGCCCGCCCTTCCCAGATCGCCGCGCAATCGCGATATGGCGGGGGCAATGTCCCGCGCCCGTGTCATCGTCCTCAACGCCGCTTTGGGCCCGCTCGATTACCGGGTGCCGCACGGCATGGCGGTCGAGCCCGGCTCGATCGTCGTCGCGCCGCTCGGGCCGCGCCAACTGATCGGCGCGGTTTGGGAGCCGGAGCGGCTCGCCACCGAAGAGGTCGGCGACAACCGCCTGCGCCCACTGATCCACGCTTACGACCTGCCCCCGCTTGCCGCACCCTTGCGCCGGCTGATCGAATGGACCGCGGATTATTATCTCGCGCCGATCGCCGCGGTGCTGCGCATGGCGCTCCCCTCTTCGGGCGCTCTCGACGGCGCCCGGTCGATCACCGAATATCGCGCGACCGGCCATGTACCCGAGCGCCTGACCCCGCAGCGCGCCCAGGCGCTGGAGCGGATCGGCGAACGCCAGGGGCTGGTCAGCGAGCTGGCGATCGTCGGCGGCGTCTCCGACGGCGTGATCCGCGGCCTGGTCAAGGCCGGAGCGATCGAGCCGGTCGAGGTGGCGATCGACGATCCCTTCCCCGATCCCGATCCGGATCACGATCCCCCCGCGCTCGAAACCGCCCAGGCGGAGGCCGCGGCCGAGCTGCGCGCGGCCGTCGCGGCCGGCGAATTCGCACCCTTCGTGCTCGACGGGGTCACCGGTTCGGGCAAGACCGAAGTCTATTTCGAGGCCATCGCCGAGGCTATCCGGAAGGCAAAGCAGGCGCTCGTCCTCCTCCCCGAAATCGCCCTGACCGAGCCCTTCCTCAAGCGCTTCGCCGCCCGCTTCGGCTGCGATCCCGTGCCCTGGCATTCGGGCCTCAGGCAATCGCAGCGCCGCCGCGCCTGGCGGGCGATCGCCACCGGCGAGGCGAAGGTCGTCGTCGGCGCCCGCTCCTCGCTCTTCCTCCCCTATCCCAGGCTCGGCCTGATCGTCGTCGACGAGGCGCACGAGACGAGCTTCAAGCAGGAAGAAGGCGTCCCCTACCACGCCCGCGACGTCGCCGTGATGCGCGCCAAGCTGGAGGAGGTGCCCGTCATCCTCGCCTCGGCCACGCCGGCGATCGAGAGCCGGCACATGGCCGAGATCGGCACCTACCGCTCGCTCGCTTTGCCCGACCGCTTCGGCGGCGCGCGAATGCCCGACATGGCGGCGATCGACATGCTCGCCGATCCGCCGCCGCGCGGCCGCTGGCTCGCGCCCGAGCTGGTCGATGCGCTGGAGGACAATCTCGCGGCCGGCGAGCAATCTTTGCTCTTCCTCAACCGCCGCGGCTACGCCCCGCTCACTTTGTGCCGCCATTGCGGCTACCGCTTCCAGTGCCCGAATTGCACCGCCTGGATGGTCGAGCACCGCTTCACCCGCCGCCTCGCCTGCCACCATTGCGGCCACGTCATGCCCGCGCCCCAGGCCTGCCCGGAGTGCAAGGAGGAGGACAGCCTGGTCGCCTGCGGCCCCGGGGTCGAGCGGATCGCCGACGAGGTCAAGGCGCTCTTCCCCGACGCTCGGACGATCGTCGTCACCTCGGACACCATCTGGTCGCCCGCGAAAGCGGCCGAGTTCGTCGCGCGGATGGAGGCGCCCCACGATCAGCCCAGCGCGATCGACATCGTCATCGGCACCCAGCTCGTGACCAAGGGCTATCACTTCCCCAATCTCACTCTGGTCGGCGTGGTCGACGCCGACCTCGGCCTGTCTGGCGGGGACCTGCGCGCCGCCGAGCGAAGCTTCCAGCAGATCCGGCAGGTCTCGGGCCGCGCCGGGCGCGGCGAGCGCCACGGCCGGGTCCTCGTCCAGACCCACGATCCTTCGGCGCGGGTGATCCAGGCTTTGGTGAGCGGCGACTCGGAGGGCTTCTACGCCGCCGAGACCGACGCTCGCCGCGAGGCGGCAATGCCCCCCTTCGGCCGCCTCGCCGCGATCATCGTCAGCTCCGAAGACCAGGCCGAGGCCGCCGAGGCCGCGCGGATGATCGGCCGCGCCGCGCCGCGCATCGACAACATGGCCGTCTTCGGCCCCGCCCCCGCCCCGCTGGCGATGCTCCGCGGCCGCCACCGCCACCGCCTCCTGGTCCACGCCGCCCGCGCCGTTCCGGTGCAGGACGTCATCCGCGAATGGCTCGGCGCGCTGGCCTGGCCGCGCGGCGTGCGGGTGGCGGTGGATGTGGATCCCTACAGCTTTCTCTGAGGCCGGCCCTATTCGCCTTTTAGCGGGAGGGAGGCGTGTCCTCTTCGGGCTGTTCGAGCCGGATCGTTCCATCCGCCGCGATCTTGATCACATGGAGATAGGGCTCGGGTCGCGGCGCCGCAGCGTCGCCGCGTTCGATATGGCGGACCCAATCCCGCTTGGGCATCGCGCGGAGCCACACGTCGATGCTGCGGTCCGGATAGCACCACGCCGTCGCGCTTTCGATCCACGCCATGCGCTCCAGCATCGCCCGTATCCGGCCGAGGTCGGCGGGCGAGACGCCACGCTCCGGCACCGAGAACTGAAGCAAGGTCACGCGCAGTGCATCGCTCAGCGAAGGCGAACTGTCGGGATCGAACCGCTCCTGCCGCCAGCGGATCTCCGCGCGGCCGAAGCCGCAGTCGAAGCGATAGGCGCCCTCGATCTGGGGGGCGATGAAATGGCCGTCGAGAGTCAAGGACGGCGGCAGCTCCGGGAACGATTGCCAGGCGACCAGTGCCGCGAGAAAGCTCAACATGGCTTCATCGTAGCTCGCTCCGCGTCTCGGCGGGACTCAAGGTTCTGAGAGCACCAATAACGAGGCTCCCGGTCGCGATGTCGAGCGTGGCCTGCTGCACATCCAGGACTATATCTCCGCCGCTATCGGCCCGTGCAACGATTGCGCGCACCTGAAGACGCCGGCCGTCACATGCCAAGCCCACGGATTGAAGGCTTTCCTGAACCAGCTGGCCGTTAAGAAAACTGACCGGAATTTCTTGCGTCCGCCTTCCAAGCCGAAGCACCAGGCGTCCCGGAGCATCTCGATAGGCTTTGGTGATCGTCAAAGAAACCGGGCGCTCATCACACGTCCCGCGTACGACTTCATCGCTGTGGCGAAGACCGCTCATCTCCCGAATGTCGATTCGTATTGGGGTTGATTCCGAAGGCGGGGAAACCATCAACAATGCGATCACGACATTAATCATAAATCGCACCCTGGCGAAGTGGAATTTCTCTTCGATTTGTCATAAACATATGTGGAATAATTGTCATAACTGCCGAGGTCTCTGTCTTTGGTCGTCACGTAAGACAGCATGTTTGCATCAGCGCGTCCCGTAGAGACCAACGTAGCAACGAAATCACGATCATCGACCGAAAGATTTCGCTGGTCATCGCCGCTGTCTATTGGGTGAGTATGAATCCATCCGACGATCACCGCTCCAGCTGGAGGTTGGACCGTCGCGCCGATGAGGTCGTCCTGATGGCGGGCTGTAAAGGCCTCCGAGATAAATAATTGCCCATCAGACCCTCGATAGATGAACGCACCCCATTCCCATCCCGTAGAATCCTGGAGACCCGCGAGGACGGTTCCAGCGTGCTTCGCCAGATCATTGAGGTGCTCCTTGTCCACGCCTGCGGGAACCTCATCAACGCAGGGAGTATCCTTGGCGTCCTCCGTCTCTTGGCTTATCGTCACACTTTGGCCTCCCCCGCCTCCTCCTCCGGGTGTACCGCCAGGGTAGCTTCCGTCGCCATACCCGCCACCGATGTCGCCGCCGCTGTCATCGTCCATGGTCTTCGGCCTTTCGCCCTTGACGACGATCGGATCGTCCTCCTTGCCGTCGCCGTCGATGTCGTCGAACGCCGCGCGCAGCGCGATATCCTTCGTGCCATGGCCTTCGGGGCTGTGAGAACCGGCGCCCGAATCGTCATGGATCAGCAAGCCGCGCCAGCTCGTCGCCGCGAGGATGTCCTCCCCCGTCCGCTCGGCGCCTTCGGCCCGGTAGCCGGCGCGCGAGTCGACGAAGAGATCGAACAGCATGTCGCCGCGCTCCGCTTCCGCCGCGCCAGCCCCGGCTGCTCCCAACCGCCCGATCGCCGCCTCCAGCGTGCCGGCCGCGAAGGGCGCTCCGCCGGAGCCGGCGGCGTCCGGCACGAAGGCGTTGCTTTCCATCAGCGGCGCGGCATCGAGAAGGATCACCTTTTTCTCTCTGTTCGTCGAGCGTTCGCCGTCTATTCATAAGCGGCGAATCGATTACTTGACTTAACTGAACAGATTTCGCCGGATCAAGACGATCGGAGTATATCCAGGTTATTTCTCTGATCGCTCCGGCGGGCCCGGGCACGACGGCAAACGGCATCGTCCTCCCCGCTGGGGGCTTTCCCGCTTATTCCATCCATGTTCTACTGGCGTCATGCGCCGCAATCCTCCCTCCCGCGACCCCGAGTCGCCGCTTTCCATCCCCCGTTTCGATCCGGTCCCGCCGCGCCCGTGCGGCGATCCCTGGACGCCCGAGCGGCAGATCGCGTTCATCGCCGCCCTGGCCCAAAGCGGCTGCCCGCGCGCCGCCGCGGCGCGGGTCGGCATGTCGCTCGGCAGCGCCTACCGCCTGTACCGCCGCTCCGGCGCCGCCGGCTTCCGCCGCGCCTGGGACAAGGTGGTGGCCGGCCCCGCCCCGTCGCGCCGGGCGCAGGCCGCGCCCAGGAAGGCCGCCCGCCCGCTTCCGCTGCCGGGCCTGACGGACGAGGAATCGGCGCTGGTCGACTCCCGAATGCGCGGGGCCATCGCGCGCGGGGGAGAAGCCTCAACTTCCTCAACATATTCCCGCTTCGTCGAGGGCGGCAGCCCGTTCGGCCGGGTCCGCCAGCCGGCGGGCGATCGCGCCCCATAGAAAGTGACGATGCGCCGGCTGCTTGCGTTCCTCGTCGCTCTGGCCGCGCTGGCCGCACCGGCGCGCGCCGACGACATTTCGGCGGCCGGCCGCTCGGTCGTCCGCGTGGTCGTCATCGCCTTCGAGGACGGGGAGGTGTCGGGCTTCGGCCACGGCTCGGGCTTCGCGGTCGCTCCGAACCGGGTGGTGACCAACGCCCATGTCGTCGCCCAGGCGGCGGAGGGCGCGGACGTGGCGATCGGGGTCGTCCCGTCGGAAGGCGCCAAGGCCAGCCGGGCGCGAATCGTCGCCGTCGATCCGGCGCGCGACCTCGCGCTTCTGGAGGTCGAGGAAGGCTCGCTTCCGCCGATCCCGCTGTTCACCGGGCCGCTCGACGACGGAACGCCGGTCGCTGCGCTCGGCTATCCCGGCAACGTCGATCTCGCAACCGCCCGCTCGGCCGACGATTACATCCAGCCGCTGCCGCCGACCCGCTCGGTCGGCATCTTCTCCAACGTCCGCCCGATCAACGGAATCACGACCCTGCTGCACACCGCCAACATCGCCCGCGGCCATTCGGGCGGGCCGTTGCTCGATCAATGCGGGCGGGTGCTGGGCGTCAACACGCTCATCACCCGCAACGAGAGCGGCGATTCGCCCTTCGCCTTCGCCGTCGCCAACCGCGAGCTCACCGCCTTCCTCCGCGAGGCGCGCCAGCCGTTCCAGGCGGTGACCACCGAATGCGTCTCCATGGCCGATCGGCTGCGGCAGGATTCGGAGCGCGGCGACGCCGAGGCCCGCGCCCGCGAGGCGGCGGCGGCCAGCGCCGCGCTCAAGGCCCGCGACGAACGCGAGCGCACGATCGCCCAGGTCGAGGAGAGCCGGGAGAACCGCCTGGCGCTCGCCATCTTGTGCCTCGCTTTGTCGCTCGTCGCCTTCGGCGGGGCCGGCATCATGCTGATCAAGGACCGGACGAAGCCGGCGAAGATATTGGGCGGGGCCGGCGCTGCGCTCCTCTTGCTGGCGATCGTCGCCTTCCTCGCCCGGCCGAGCCTCGCCGCGGCCGAAGCGCCGGCGCCCGCGGCAGCGGCCGGCTCGGCGTCCGCCCCCGCCCGCTTCGCCGGGGCCAACAACTGCCGCCTCGTTGCCGAGCGCAGCCGGGTCACCGTCTCGCCGACCGCCGACGTGCCGCTGGACTGGAACGAGAATGGCTGCGTGAACGAGCGCACCCAATATGCGCGCAACGGCGACACCTGGACCCGGATTCTCGTCCCCAATGGCGAGCAGGCCGTCTCGGTGCTCCAGTTCCGCCCGAGCACCGGCGAATATGTCGTCACCCGCTACCTGCTCGACGCCCAGGCCATGGCCCGGGTCCGCGCGCTTCGCCAGGGAGTGGAGGTCAAGTCCTGCACCGCCGATCCGGAGGCGCGCACCGTGCTCGCCGATCAACTGCGCGACATCGGCGCGGTCCTGCCGCACCTGCCAAACGAGCGGCTCGTCTACGCCTGCGAGCATCGCGCGGCGGCCGCGGCCGGCCCGCCTTAGTTGCGAAAGCAGGCGTCAGCCTTTATAAGCCGCCGCCTTGGTGGGGAAATTATTCATGATTCGCAATCTGTTGATCGCCGTCGGGCTGTTCTTTTCAACGGCCGCGCAGGCCGAATGGCGCGAAGCCACGTCGAACAATTTCGTCGTCTATACCGAAGGGACGGAGCAAGAGGCGCGCGACTTCGCTGCGAAGCTCGAGAAGTTCAACTACGTGCTTCGCCGCTACCACAATGTGCGCGAGCCGGCGCAGGTGCCCCGCTTCCGCGTGTTCCTTCTCGACAGCATCAGCGCGGTCCAGCACATGGCCGACGCCAGCGGCATCGCGGGCTATTACATCCCGGATGCCCGGGCGCTGATGTTCGTCGGAACCCAGCACGCCGCCACGCACCGTCAGTTGAGCCCTGAACAGATCCTGTTTCACGAATATGTCCACCATTTCATGTTCCAGTATTTCCCGGCGACCTATCCGGTCTGGTATTCGGAAGGCTATGCCGAGCTCTGGGGCACGATCCAGTTCCTGCCCGACAACGTGGTCGAGATCGGCGGCTATCAGGAAGGCCGGTTCCGGTCGCTCGTCCAGGGCCGGTGGGTGCCGCTGAGCCGGCTGCTGACCGCCCGCGCCTATGCCGACATCCCCGACGTCGACCTGATCTACACCCAGGGTTGGCTGCTCAACCGCTACATGTTCGAAAATGCCGAGCGGCGCACCCAGCTCCAGCAATATCTGCGCGAGATCAACGCCGGCACGCCCTACGATCAGGCCGCCCAGCATGCCTTCGGAGACGTCGGCCGGCTCAACAGCGAGCTGTTCGATTTCGCCGGTCGCGGCCATTACGATGTGGTCCGGCTGCCGTTCCGCACGCTCGACGTCGGGCAGATAACCGTTCGCACCCTCGGCCCCGCCGAGCAGGCGCTGCTCGAGCAGGAGGTCAAGCTCAGCCAGGGCGTTCGGGCTACCGAGATCGCGGAGCGTGCAGCGACGATCCGCTCGATCGCCGCTCGTTTCCCCAACGACCCCTACGCCCTCGCCCTCGTCGCCGAAGCCGAGCAGCTCGCGGGCAACCTGCCCGCGGCAATGACGGCCGCGAACCATTTGCTCGAGGTCGCGCCCAACAATGCTCGCGCCCAGATGCGCAAGGGTTCGCTGGAGGTCGCTCTTCTCCAGGCCAATCACTCGACCGATCAGCGGGCGTGGGATGGGGCGCGCCGCTATCTGCTGCGCGCCATGGACCTCGCGCCGAACGATCCGCTGCCGCATCTCGCTTATTACGACAGCTTCACGGCCCAGGGAGTGATGCCCCCCGACACTGCCCAGAACGCGCTCTACGTCGCGCACGATCTCGCGCCGAGCGACGACGAGATCAGCTATAAGCTGGCGCTGGACTTCGATCGCCGCAATCTGGTTCGGGAAGCGGTTGCCATCATCCGGCCGAGCGCCTTCCAGACGCGCGTGCGGCGCGGAGAATCGGAGAGCGAGCGGGCCGAGCGGGAGCGTCGGGAGGAGCGCTTCCGCCAGGCCGGCACCGTCCGCCACGAGACCGCGCTGGAATTGTACAACCGGCTCCAGACGCGCCTTGCCGGCACCGCCACGGCGACGCCGGCGGCGGCTGCCGGGGCGCCGCCGCGGCCGGCGCACTAGGCGCCGCCGCGTCCCTCGCGCTCGAGCAGCTTCGTCTTGCGCTCGAGCCCATAGGCGTAGCCCCCGAGCGTTCCGTCGGTGCGGATCACCCGGTGGCAGGGGATGAGGACCGCGACATTGTTGTCGCCGTTCGCCGTCCCCGCCGCCCGAACCGCCTTCGGCTTGCCCACCGCTGCGGCGATCTGGGCATAGCTGCGGGTCTCGCCCGCCGGGATCCGCTGAAGCTCGCGCCAGACCGCCTCCTGGAAGGCGGTGCCGTGGACGTCGAGCGGCAGATCGTGGGGCTTCTCCGGCGCGTTCACCGCCGCCACGGTGCGCTCGACCAGCGCGGCCATTTCCTCGCCGCCATGAGCGATCTCGGCCTTGGGGAAGCGCCGCCTCAGTGCGCTTTCATCCTCGTCGAACGACAGCCGGCAAATGCCCTTGGCGGTCGCCGCGACCAGCATCGTGCCGAGGTCGGTCTGCGCCGTCGCCCAGCGGATCGTCTCCCCTCGTCCGCCATCGCGCCATGCCGACGGAGTCATTCCGAGCCGCCCCTTGGCGTCGGCATAGAAACGCGCCGGTCCCGAATAGCCGGAATCGTAGATCGCGTCGGTGATCCGCCCGCCCTCCGCCAGCGCCGCCTCGGCCCGCTTCGCCCTGAGGCTTCGATAGTAAGCGGCCGGCGTCACTCCGGTGGCGCGCTTGAACAGCCGATGGAGGTGGTGCGGCGAATAGCCCGCCGCCGAGGCCAGCGCCTCGAGCGAGGGCGCCTCCTCCGCTTCCCCAAGCAGCCGGTAGGCCCTTTCCAGCGCCGCCTCTTCCCGGCTCACGTCGTCGGGAGAGCAGCGCAGGCAGGGCCGCAGGCCGGCCGCGCGCGCTTGTGCCGGCGCGGCGAAGAAGCGGACGTTCTCCCGCTTCGGATGCCGGGCGGCGCAGGACGGCCGGCAATAGATTCCGGTGGTCATGACTCCGGTCACGAACCGTCCGTCCTGCGCGCGGTCGCGGGAGAGCACGGCCGCCCAGGCGGCGGCGTCCGGGATCGGGCGTGCGTCGTTCACGGCCCTGGGTGTAAGCGCGCGAGGCTCGGTTGCAAGGCTGGCCATGGTCAATTCCTCCCGATCCGCGCCAGGAAGCAGCCGAGCGCGGCATTGTGGGCGTGGATGGAAGCGACATCTGGCCGCTCGAGGAGAGCGCGGATCCCGGCATCCGCCTCGCCCGGCAGCGCCAGCAGAGCGCCGCGAAGCATCCCCTCGGCATCGAAGGCGCGAAGGCCGAGCGTTCGCGTGCCGAAGATGGGCGGCACCGCGTCCACGAAGGACGCGGGTACATCCGCCTTGCGGACGTAGATGGCGTGGGAGGCGCGAAACGGCGTCGGCGCGTCCTGCGACACGTGATTGACCAGGATCAACTCCTCGCCCGTCTCGGCGTCCTCCAGCGTGATCCGGCAGGGATAGCCGGGCCCGTCCGCCACCGCTCGCCGCGCATTGCGCTCCGCCAGCGCTTCGTCGCTCATCGCGAACAGCGGCGCGAACGGCTGCGGCGCCAGTCCTTCGATCCTGTAGGTCATGCGAATCTCCTTGCCTGCGGAGATGCTCTTGCCCGTTCCGCAACGGCCCTGCTTCCCGAAGCTTGCTTTCAAAGTGCGGTCAGATGAAAATGCCTTTATGGCCGGCAAGAAGTGGATCAACTTCGGTGGCGGGGCGGTGCTTCTGGTTCTTGCAGGCACCGGCCTTTGGGTCGCGGTCTCCGAGCATACGGCCAATCCGCTCCGGGACCTTGCGGCGCCCGAAAATAGCCTCGGGGGCAGCGTGGCAACCGGGACCATTCCGACGCCGAGCGAACTGGCTGACCTCCAGATCAAGGCCGATGCAGCCTGCCTCTGCGGCCGCGCGCGAGGCGCGCCTTGGGACGCCCAATGCTGGGCGGATTACCATCAAAGTGTCGGTCGCTTCGGGCAACATGGTGGCTGGTCCACGGCGTGCGCGGATGAATCCACCTCCACCGATTGTTTTGGGCCCGAAGGCCCCAACCAACGCTGCGTCACCACTCAACATATGTATGGTGCCTGCAGCGATGCCGAAGAGCGAACCCGGGTCGCCGAGGCCCGGCGTCGGCACGAGAGCGGCTGCTCGGGCTAAGCCCGGATCGCCACCTTGCATCGCAGCAAACCCCCTGCTAGGGCGCCCGCGACCCGGCGGGAGCGCGCTCGCGCTCAGCACTCGCCCGGGGCGAAAATCCGATTCAGGAGTTGCGACGCGCGTGGATATTTCCGGCGGTATTCAGGCTAGCTTGGCGGGGCGCTATGCCCTCGCGCTGTTCTCGCTCGCCAACGAGCGCAAGCAGCTCGAGGCGGTGGGCGCGAGCCTCGCCGCCGTCAAGCAGGCGCTCGCCGAATCGGACGAATTGCGCGCTCTGACCACGAGCCCGCTGATCGGCCGCGACGAAGCCGTGCGCGCCGTCGCGGCCACCGCCGGCGCGATGAAGCTCGATCCGGTGACCGCCAACTTCCTCGGCGTGCTGGCGAAGAACCGCCGTCTCGCCCAGCTCGGCAACGTGATCCGCGCGTTCGACATGCTCGCCGCCCGCCACCGCGGCGAGATCAGCGCCGAGGTCGTCTCAGCCCATCCGCTCGACGACGGCCAAGTGGAGGCGCTTCGCAAGAACCTTCGCCAGCGCGTCGGAACCGATATCGCGGTCGATCTCCGCATCGATCCCGCGATCCTGGGCGGCCTCGTCGTCAAGATCGGCAGCCGAATGATCGACGGCTCCATCCGCACCAAATTGAACAATCTCGCCCTCGCGATGAAGGGCTGATGAAAGGCTGAAAATGGACATCCGCGCCGCAGAAATTTCCAAGGTCATCAAGGAGCAGATCGCGAGCTTCGGCACCGACGCGCAGGTCAGCGAAGTCGGCACCGTCTTGAGCGTCGGCGACGGCATCGCCCGAATCCACGGCCTCGACAACGTCCAGGCGGGCGAGATGGTCGAGTTCGAAGGCGGCATCAAGGGCATGGCGCTGAACCTCGAGGCCGATAATGTCGGCGTCGTCATCTTCGGCTCCGACTCCACCATCAGCGAGGGCTCGACCGTCAAGCGGACCGAGACGATCGTCGACGTCCCCGTCGGCAAGGGCCTGCTGGGCCGCGTCGTCGACGGCCTCGGCAACCCGATCGACGGCAAGGGCCCGATCGACGCCGCCGAGCGCCGCCGCGTCGAAGTGAAGGCGCCCGGAATCATCCCGCGCAAGTCGGTCCACGAGCCGGTCCAGACCGGCCTCAAGGCGCTCGACGCGCTCGTCCCCGTCGGCCGCGGCCAGCGCGAGCTGATCATCGGCGACCGCCAGACCGGCAAGACCGCCGTCGCGATCGACACCTTCATCAACCAGCGCCCCGCCAATGCCGGCGACGACGAGAGCCAGAAGCTCTACTGCATCTACGTCGCGGTCGGGCAGAAGCGCTCGACCGTCGCCCAGATCGTCCGCGCGCTCGAGGAGAACGGCGCGATGGAATATTCCATCGTCGTCGCCGCGACCGCGTCGGAGCCCGCGCCGCTCCAGTTCCTCGCGCCCTATACCGGCTGCACGATGGGCGAATATTTCCGCGACAACGGAATGCACGCCGTCATCGTCTATGACGACCTTTCCAAGCAGGCCGTCGCCTACCGCCAGATGTCGCTTCTGCTTCGCCGCCCGCCGGGCCGCGAGGCCTATCCGGGCGACGTCTTCTACCTCCACAGCCGCCTGCTCGAGCGCGCGGCCAAGATGAACGACGCCAACGGCAACGGCTCGCTGACGGCGCTGCCGATCATCGAGACCCAGGCCGGCGACGTCTCGGCCTATATCCCGACCAACGTGATCTCGATCACCGATGGCCAGATCTTCCTCGAGACGGAGCTCTTCTTCCAGGGCATCCGCCCGGCGATCAACGTCGGCCTCTCGGTCAGCCGAGTCGGCTCGGCCGCGCAAACCAAGGCGATGAAGAAGGTCGCCGGCTCGATCAAGCTGGAGCTCGCCCAATATCGCGAGATGGCCGCCTTCGCCCAGTTCGGCTCCGACCTCGACGCCTCGACCCAGCGCCTCTTGAACCGCGGCGCCCGGCTGACCGAGCTGCTCAAGCAGCCGCAATACAGCCCGATGCCGATCGAGGAGCAGGTCGTCTCGATCTTCGCCGGCGTGAACGGCTTCATCGACACGGTGCCGACCGACGCGGTGACCCGCTTCGAGAGCGCCTTGCTCGCGCACATGCGAAGCGACCATGGGGACGTGCTCGGCACGATCCGCGACACCAAGGCGCTCGACGACGACACTTCGGCCAAGCTGAAGAGCATCATCGGCGATTTCGTGAAGACGTTTGCCTAGTCTCCTCTCCCCACTGGGAGAGGGAAGAGCCGCGCAGCGGCGAAGGGAGAGGGGCAGTGCCTCTCCAGTGAGTTGAACAGGGTAGAGCGAGTCCTCGGACTCCCCCTCTCCCCGACCCTCTCCCCAGCGGGGAGAGGGAGAAGGAAAGAAAATGGCCTCTCTTAAGGCGCTCAAGATGCGGATCTCCTCGGTCAAGTCGACCCAGAAGATCACCAAGGCGATGAAGATGGTCGCCGCGGCCAAGCTGCGCCGGGCGCAGCTCGCCGCCGAGGCCGCGCGCCCCTATGCCGAGCGCATGGCGGCGGTGGTGACCAGCGTCGTCTCCAAGGTCACGATCGGCCCCGAGAGCCCCAAGCTGCTCGGCGGCACCGGCAAGGACCAGACGCACCTTTTGATCATCTGCACCTCGGATCGCGGCCTCGCCGGCGGCTTCAACGCGAACATCGTGCGTGCCGCCCGCCGCAAGACGGAAGGCCTGATGGCCGAGGGCAAGACCGTCTATTTCTACCTCGTCGGCCGCAAGGGCAAGGCGGTGATCGGCCGGCTCTATCCGAAGCAGATCATCCACCAGCACGATACGAGCGCGATCAAGCAGGTCGCCTTCGCCGATGCGCAGGAGATCGCGCGCGACGTGGTCGACCGTTACATGACCGACGGAATCGATGTCGTTCACTTGTTCTACGCCCGCTTCCGCTCGGCGCTGGTGCAGGAGCCGGTCGGCCAGCAGATCATCCCGGTGCCGCCGGTGGAGGCGGGGGCCGCTCCGGCCACGCTCGCCGCGGTCGAGTACGAGCCGGACCAGGAGGAGATCCTCGCCGATCTCCTGCCGCGCAACGTCGCCGTCCAGATCTTCCGCGCCTTGCTCGAAAATGCGGCGTCGGAGCAGGGCAGCCGGATGACCGCGATGGACAATGCCACGCGCAACGCCGGCGACATGATCAACCGCCTAACGATCGAGTATAACCGCACCCGTCAGGCCGCGATCACGAAAGAGCTTATCGAGATCATCTCGGGCGCCGAAGCGCTCTGATGTCCCGTTCCCCGGCGAAGGCCGGGGCCCAGGACGAAGTTGAACAGTGGACGCCGGCCTTCGCCGGGGAACAAAGAAGGCAAAGAGGTAAGAACATGGCCACCGCCACCACCAACAATGTCGGCCGCATCAGCCAGGTGATCGGCGCCGTCGTCGACGTGACGTTCGACGGCGAGCTGCCGCCGATCCTGTCCGCGCTCGAGACGAGGAACGGCGACAACCGCCTCGTCCTCGAAGTCGCGCAGCACCTCGGCGAATCGACCGTCCGCACGATCGCGATGGACGCGACCGAAGGCCTGACCCGCGGCCAGGAGGTGACCGACACCGGCTCACAGATCCGCATGCCCGTCGGCCCGAAGACGCTCGGCCGCATCATGAACGTGATCGGCGAGCCGATCGACGAGCAGGGCCCGATCGGCAACACGGACACCGCCCCGATTCACGCCGAGGCGCCGCTGTTCGTCGACCAGTCGACCGAGACCGCGATCCTCGTCACCGGCATCAAGGTCATCGACCTGCTCGCGCCTTACGCCAAGGGCGGCAAGATCGGCCTGTTCGGCGGCGCCGGAGTCGGCAAGACCGTGCTGATCCAGGAGCTGATCAACAACATCGCCAAGGGCCATGGCGGGACCTCGGTATTCGCCGGCGTCGGCGAGCGCACCCGCGAGGGCAACGATCTCTATCACGAATTCCTCGACGCGGGCGTTATCGCCAAGGATTCGGAGGGCAAGCCGACGCCCGAGGGCTCCAAGGTCGCCCTGGTGTTCGGCCAGATGAACGAGCCGCCGGGCGCCCGCGCCCGGGTCGCCCTCTCCGGCCTGACCATCGCCGAATATTTCCGCGACCAGGAGGGCCAGGACGTGCTCTTCTTCGTCGACAACATCTTTCGCTTCACCCAGGCGGGTTCCGAAGTGTCGGCGCTGCTCGGACGCATTCCTTCGGCCGTGGGCTACCAGCCGACGCTCGCCACCGACATGGGTGCGTTGCAGGAGCGGATCACCTCGACCAACAAGGGCTCGATCACCTCGGTCCAGGCGATCTACGTGCCCGCGGACGATCTCACCGATCCGGCGCCGGCGACTTCCTTCGCCCACCTGGACGCCACCACCGTGCTGTCGCGCGCCATTTCGGAGCTTGGCATCTACCCGGCGGTCGATCCGCTCGACTCCACCTCGCGCGTGCTCACCGCCCGCACTGTCGGCCAGGAGCATTACGACACGGCCCGCCGGGTCCAGGAGACCCTGCAGCGCTACAAGAGCTTGCAGGACATCATCGCCATTCTCGGCATGGACGAGCTTTCCGAAGAGGATAAGCTCACCGTCAACCGCGCGCGCAAGCTCCAGCGATTCCTGTCGCAGCCGTTCCACGTCGCCGAGGTCTTCACCGGCATTCCCGGAAAGTTCGTCCAGATCGAGGACACGGTGCGCTCGTTCAAGGCGGTCGTGGACGGCGAGTACGACCACCTTCCGGAGAGCGCCTTCTACATGGTCGGCGGAATCGAGGAAGCGGTCGCCAAGGCCGAGAAGCTGGCCCAGGAGGCGTAAGGCACATGGCCCTGCATTTCGAGCTCGTCACGCCTGAGAAGCTGCTCCGCTCGGACGACGTCCAAATGGTCGTCGTCCCGGGCACGGAGGGCGATTTCGGCGTGATGGAGGGCCATGCGCCCTATATGTCGACGCTGCGCGACGGCGAGCTCGCCATCTACCGCACCTTCCCGGGCGAGCCTGAGCGGATCGCCCTCAGCGGCGGCTTCGCCGAGGTCGGCGAGAAGGGCCTGACCGTCCTCGCGGAGTCCGCCGAAGGCTGACGCGGCCCAGTCGGGCTGAGAGGCTCGGCTGCCCCGAGCGGCCTAATAGGGTCCGGAGCCTCCGCTATGGCCCGGCATCCCGCCGACGCAGTTGGTCGAGACCTTCTCGCCGAGCACATCCAGATTGTCGGCGGCGCCATCGATCGTGTCGTTGGCGTTGACCTGAGTCGCGTTGCGCTCCCGCGGCGCGTGCGCCCATTCCGCCTGCGTCCGGCAGATGCGGCCGGTCCGCATCCGAGTCGCCGTGCGAGTGACCCGGCGGCAGATGATCCGGTCGTCGCCGGTCACCGTGATGTCCGGCCCGGTGACGGAGGATTGAGCGGATGCGGCAGCGGGCGCGAGGCCCGGCGCCGCCATCAGGAGCGAAAGGATGGCGATCTTACGCATTCTACCCCTCCAACATGCCAATCGCCTGTTTTTGCACGGCTCCGCCGCCAAGACAAGCTTGCCGGCCCTGCCCCGCGCCGCCCGCGAGCGCCGGCCGCTGACCGGTTAGGCAATTGTCAAAGTTTCCCGCTTATTCACCACCTCTCCTTGGAGCACGGACCTGAGAGACTATGAGCGCATTCGGTCGACGCAGCGGCGGTGGTGGTGGCAACGGAACGGCGGGTCGCCCGCAATTCGGCATCGCGCAGCCGATGAAGGGCCCCGCGCCGGTCCAGCCCGGCCAGGGCGGCAGCCAGTTTCCGCCGATAGAGCCGGAGACTCTTGGCGCGGACGACGACAGCTTCGCCGCGCCCTCCGGCCCGGTCGACCGCGGCGACGCGATGGCCCGCCTCGCCGACCGCCAGGCGCAATCGGGCGAGCAGGGCAGCTCGCGCAACGAAGGTTTCGAGGCCTCGATCCACCGGATCAAGGAGCAGGTGCTTCCGCGCCTGCTGGAGCGTGTCGACCCCGAGGCAGCGGCGACGCTCAGCAAGGACGAGCTGGCCGAGGAATTCCGCCCGATCATCGGCGAGGTGCTCGCAGAGCTGAAGATCAACCTCAACCGGCGCGAGCAGTTCGCGCTGGAAAAGGTGCTGGTTGACGAATTGCTCGGTCTGGGACCGCTCGAGGAGCTGCTCAACGACCCCGAGATCAGCGACATCATGGTCAACGGGCCGCTTCAGACCTTCGTCGAGCGCAAGGGCAAGCTCGAGCTCGCCCAGATCCAGTTCCGCGACGAGGAGCATCTGCTCCAGATCGCCCAGCGGATCGTCAACAAGGTCGGCCGCCGGGTCGACCAGACGACGCCGCTCGCCGACGCCCGCCTTCAGGACGGAAGCCGCGTCAACGTCATCATCCCGCCGCTCTCGCTTCGCGGCACCGCCATCTCGATTCGTAAATTCTCCGAAAAGCCGATCACCGTCGACATGATGCGCGGCTTCGGCTCGATGTCGGAGAAGATGGCGACGGTGCTGAAGATCGCCGGCGCCTGCCGGATGAACATCATCATCTCGGGCGGCACGGGCTCGGGCAAGACGACCATGCTCAATGCCTTGTCCAAGCTGATCGACCCGGGCGAGCGCGTTCTGACGATCGAGGACGCGGCCGAGCTTCGCCTCCAGCAGCCGCACTGGCTGCCGCTCGAAACGCGCCCGCCGAACCTCGAGGGCCAGGGCGCGATCACCATCCGCGACCTCGTCATCAACGCCCTGCGCATGCGGCCCGACCGGATCATCCTCGGCGAGATTCGCGGACCGGAATGCTTCGACCTTCTCGCCGCGATGAATACCGGCCACGACGGCTCGATGGCCACGCTCCACTCCAACTCCCCGCGCGAGTGCCTCGCGCGCATGGAGAACATGGTGATGATGTCGGACATCAAGGTGCCGAAGGAGGCGATCTCGCGCCAGATCGCGGATTCGGTCGACCTCATCGTCCAGGTCAAGCGCCTGCGCGACGGCTCGCGCCGAACGACCAACATCACCGAGGTCATCGGCATGGAAGGCGACGTGATCGTGACGCAGGAGCTGTTCAAGTTCGAATATCTGGACGAGACTCCAGACGGCAAGATCATCGGCGAGTATCGCAGCATGGGTCTCAGGCCCTACACGCTCGAAAAGGCCAAGATGTTCGGCTTCGACCAGCCCTATCTCGAAGCCTGCCTCTGATGGCAGGCGGGGTGAACGCGACTGCCCGCTAAGCCTTCAGCGCGAAGATTGTGAAGGCGAGCATAGCGAAGAAGCCCGCCACCTGAAGCCCGCGCCACGGCACCCAGCCCGGGGCGTCAAGCGTTCGGCGCTTGCCGCGCCGCGATTCGGCGAGGCCCGCGACGAGCACCAGCGCAAGCGCTGCTCCGTCGGCGCCCCACAGCCATTGTTGCACCGTCATCCGATCTGTTCCATGCGCGTTGCTCCACGCGCCGATCTAGGGAGAGATCAGTGATCCGCCAGCCCGTACGCTCGATTTTTCTCGCCCTCGCCATCGCCGCCGGAACCGCGGGCATCGCCGCCAGCCAGGCCCCGAGCGGGGACGGCCACGAAGACGCGCTCAAGACGGCGATCGCCGCCCCCAGCCGCACCGCGACCAACGTGGCCCGCGACCGCTACCGCCATCCCTATGAAACCTTGCGCTTCTTCGGCGTTCGGCCGTCCGACACGGTGGTCGAAATCTGGCCGGGCGGCGGCTGGTACACGGAGATCCTCGCGCCCTATCTGCGCAGCGGCGGCGGCACTTATTACGCGGCCGCCTTGCCCGGCCAGCAGGAGGGCATCGGGCGAATCCGCGCCCGCGACTCCGCGCTCTACGGGGCGATCCGCCCCGCCGTCTTCCCCGCCTTCGACAGCGCAGCGGCGCGCGTGCCCGACGGCTCGGCGGACGTCGTGCTCACCTTCCGCAACGTCCACAACTGGCGGATGGGCTACCAGCGCGAGGACCGGCAGGATTATAGCGGCGAGGCCTTCCGCCAGATCTTCGCCATGCTGCGGCCGGGCGGGACGCTCGGCGTGGTCGATCACCGACTGCCGGAGAACGCCGACGCCGAGCGCGAGCGCAGCAGCGGCTACATCAAGGTCTCGACCATTCGCCGGCTCGCAGAAGCGGCGGGCTTCCGCTTCGTCGCGGCCTCCGAGGTCAACGCCAACCCGCGCGATACGGCCGATTGGCCGAACGGCGTGTGGACCCTTCCGCCCGCGCTTCGCCTGGGGGACGTGGATCGCGAGCGATATCTCGCCATTGGCGAGAGCGACAGGATGACGTTGAGGTTCGTGAAGCCCGAGTGATCGTCCCCGGGACGCGAGGGTCTAGGACAGCTTGTCGAGCTTCTCCTGGAGCGCGGCGAGCTGGGCTTTCAGCTCGTCGAGCTCGGTCCGCCTCGGCTCGTCGGCCCCCATCGCGCCCGTCAGCGGGTTGCCCTTGGCGGCCGCGGCGGTGAACATTTCCATGTTGCGCCGCGCCATTTCGGCGAACGGATTGGCGGCCAGCGCCCCCGCAAGCGCCTCGCGGAACTTGCTCTGGTTGCGCTGGAGCTGGTCGAGCGAGGCCTCGAGATATTGCGGAACGACCGCCTGCATCTGATCGCCGTACATCGAGATGAGCTGGCGCAGGAAATTGACCGGAAGCATGGTCGTCCCCCGCGCTTCCTCCTCCATGATGATCTGGGTCAGGACCCCGCGGGTGAGGTCGTCGCCGGTCTTGGCGTCGATCACTTTGAACTGGCGCTTCTGGCGGACCATCTCGGCCAGCCGCTCGAGCGTGATGTAGGAAGAGCTTTCGGTATCATAGAGGCGCCGGTTCGCATATTTCTTGATGATGACCACGTCATCGTCCGACCGGGATGCCGCCATGAACCGCTCCTTTGCTGCACCCTCGGCTCTAGCACCAAGGCATGCCGCACCGCAACATCGCCCCCGCCCGCTGCCTCTGTTCCTGGAGTTGCTGCGCAGCGAAACCGCAGCGCATCCGGAGCGGATGAAGACGGCGCTCGAGGGCCTTCGCAAGTATCAGGAAGCGTCGCGCCGAGACCCCGGCGAGCCGATGCCCGCGCTGGCGCAGGCGCACGGCGCGGCGCTCCGCGATTATGGCGGCAGCGGAGTCCCGACCGTGTTCGTCCCCTCGCTGATCAACCCGCCCAATGTGCTCGATATGGGCGACCGCTCGCTGCTTCGCTGGCTGAGCGGCCGGGGACGACGCGTACTGCTGCTCGACTGGGGCTGGCCCGGGCCTGAGCGGCGCGAGATGTCGGTCGCCGGTCATGTCGAGCAGATCCTGCTGCCGCTGCTCGCGGCCCTGGGCGAGCGCGCGATTCTCGCCGGCTATTGCCTCGGCGGGACCATGGCGCTCGCCGCCGCCGGCCCGAGCGGGGCGCCGGGCGTGGCGACGATCGCCGCACCCTGGCATTTCCATGGCTTCCCGGCGGGGTCGCGGCAGGGCTTGATCGAGTTGTGGGACGGCGCCCGGCCGACGGTGGAGGCGCTCGGCCTGCTGCCGATGGAGCTTTTGCAATCGGCCTTCTGGAGCCTCGATCCGGGGCGCACGGTGGCCAAGTTCGAGGCCTTCGCCGACCTGGAGGGCGAAGAGGCGCGCACCTTCGTCATGCTCGAGGATTGGGCCAATGACGGGCCGCCGATATCCGCGGCCGCCGGGCGCGAGATGTTCGAGGATCTGCTCGGCGCGGATGTTACCGGCACCCGCCGGTGGTGCGTTGCGGGCCGCGTGGTCGATCCCCCCGCTTTGCCCTGCCGGGTGCTCGACATCGTCTCGACCACCGATCGGATCGTCCCGGCGGCGACGGCCCACGGGACCGGCGAAAGGCTCGACCTCGATCTCGGCCATGTCGGGATGATCGTCGGCTCGCGCGCCCGGGCCGCGGTCTGGGAACCGCTGGACGCCTGGCTTTCACGCACTGCAGCAAGCTGCTAGGGGCGCCCGCACATTCCATCCCTTCCCACTCATCCTGAGTAGGGACTGAGCTTGGCGAAGGCCCGTATCGAAGGATCGTCCGGAACCGTCCTTCGATACGCCGTTTCGACAAGCTCGCAAGTTTACCCTGAGCGCCTGCCTCGGCAGGCAGTCGAAGGGGCTACTCAGGATGAGCGGAGGTGCTGTCGAGGAGAAAATCCCATGACCGACGTCGTCATCACCGCCGCGAAGCGCACCCCGGTGGGCGCCTTTCTCGGCGCTTTCGCGGCCACTCCCGCGCATGAGCTCGGCCGCGTCGCGATCGAGGCCGCCTTGGCCCAGGCCGGAGTCTCCGGCGAGGATGTCAGCGAGGTCATCCTCGGCCAGGTGCTGACCGCCGGCCAGGGCCAGAACCCGGCCCGCCAGGCCTCGATGGCCGCCGGAATCCCCAGGGAAGTGCCCGCATGGGGAGTCAATCAGGTCTGCGGCTCGGGCCTTCGCGCCGTGGCGCTGGCCGCCCAGTCAATCCAGACCGGCGACGCGACCGTCGTCGTCGCCGGCGGCCAGGAGAGCATGAGCCTTTCCAACCACGCCCAGAATCTGCGCGGCGGAACCAAGATGGGCGATCTCGGCCTGGTCGACACGATGATCAAGGACGGACTGACCGACGTCTTCAACGGCTATCATATGGGGATCACGGCGGAGAATCTCGCCGAGCAATATCAGGTCACCCGCGGCGAGCAGGACGAGTTCGCCGTCGCCAGCCAGAACAAGGCCGAGAAGGCCCGCGCCGAGGGGCGCTTCAGGGACGAGATCGCGCCGGTGACGGTCAGGACGCGCAAGGGCGAGACCATCGTCGAGGACGACGAATATATCCGCGCCGGAGCGACGCTCGAGGGGGTTTCCGGCCTTCGTCCGGCCTTCAAGAAGGACGGCACGGTCACCGCCGCCAACGCCTCGGGCCTCAACGACGGCGCCGCCGCGCTCGTGCTGATGAGCCGCGAGGAGGCAGAGAAGCGCGGCGCGCCGATCCTCGCCCGGGTGGCGAGCTGGGCCTCGGCCGGAGTCGATCCCTCGATCATGGGCATCGGCCCCGTTCCGGCGTCCATAAAGGCGCTGGAGAAGGCCGGCTGGACGATCGGCGATCTCGACCTGATCGAGGCCAACGAAGCCTTCGCCGCCCAGGCGCTGGCGGTCGGCAAGGAGCTCGGCTGGGAGAGCGACCGGGTCAACGTCAACGGCGGAGCGATCGCCATCGGCCACCCGATCGGCGCCTCGGGCGCGCGGGTTCTCACCACGCTCATCTACGAAATGCAGAAGCGCGACGCGAAGAAGGGCCTCGCGACCCTGTGCATCGGCGGCGGCATGGGCATCGCCCTTTGCATCGAGCGCGACTGAGCGCTTCATTCGCGAGGCTGTATCGACATTCCCGGCCTGGAGACTCCCTCTCCCATGGGGAGAGGGCGGGGTGAGGGGTTCGGGCGTGATCGAAAAATCACCAACGCCGTAAACCCCCACCCTACCCTCCCCCTCAGGGGGAGGGGTTAGAAAGCTGAAGGTCGATACAGCGTGCTAACATTGGCGTCGCGGAACGGTCGTGCTTCGCGAGGGTTCAGGCCGCGAAGGGAGGCCGTCCATGATCGGCGCAACGACGTTCCGGATCGTCACCCGGCTCGGCTTCGCCGCGCGCGGGCTGGTCTATGCGCTGATCGGCTATCTGACGCTGCGCAACGGCCGCACCGAGGATCCGGGCGGGGTCATGGAATATCTCGCGAGCACCGCCGGGCGCCTGCTGGTCGCGGGCATGGCCGCCGGCTTCTTTGCCTACGGCGCTTGGCGGCTGCTCGAGGCCTGGATCGATTCCGAGGGACACGGATCGGACCGGAAAGGGATCGGAGTCCGGCTGGCCGGAGTCGGCTCCGGGCTCGTCCATTTGGGCTTCGCGGTCGTTGCGGCCCGGCTCGCCGCGGGCGGCCACGACCATGGCGATTCGTTTAAGGCGGCGGCCGCGACCGCGCTTCATCTGCCGGGCGGCGCTCTCCTCCTCTATTTCGCCGCCGGGATCCTGCTCGGCGTCGGAATCGCCCAGTTCCGCAAGGCGTTGCGGCCCAAATTCCTCCGCCATCTCGAGACCCGCGCCGCCGGCCAGGCGTGGATCGGCTGGCTCGGCCGGCTCGGCTATGCCGCCCGTGGCGTGATCTTCGCGCTCAGCGCATGGCTGTTCTTCCAAGCCGCGCGGTCGCACAGTTCGGCGGCGGCGGGCGGCATCGACGATGCCTTGGGCTCGCTTCCCCGGCCCTTGCAGATGGGAGTCGCCGCGGGCGTGGTGCTGTTCGGCCTGTTCAGCCTGGTCGAGGCGCGCTTCCGGCGCATCGACGCACCCGACCAGGTTTCGCGCGCCAGGCTGAAGCCCGCCTGACCCCACGCCCCATTATGGGACTTGGCGCGCCTATCCCGGCCTTGGACGATTCCCCGCAGCGCCCGTAGAATGGCCGAATGATCGCACTGATCTGGCGTTACGAAGTGCCGGAGGAGGCGCGCGCCGCCTTCGAGACGACCTACGGCCCCACCGGGGCCTGGGCGCAGCTCTTCGCACGCGGCGACGGCTTTCGCGGGACCGAGTTATTCAAGGCCGAGGACGGATCATACCTGACGCTCGACGTATGGCGCTCGCGCGAGGATTTCGAGGCCTTCATGGCCGCGTTCGGCGAGGACTATCAGGCGCTCGATCGAAGCACCGAAAGCTGGACGCTCAGCGAGCATCGCATCGGCGAATATGAGGTGCTCGGCTAAGCCGCGGCCGGTTCCGCGGCCGACCAATTGTCTCCGTCGAAGACGAAGCGCGCCCGGCTGCCGCCGACGAAGGCGGCGCCGTCCCAGCCGATCACCTGCACCTCGACCTCGCGATCCTTGTGGGTGTCGATCAGGTTGAAGCTCTGCGTCTCGCCGTTGCGAAGGCGGGTGGAGGTCGCCGTGCCCGCCTGGATGACGAGCGACGGCCCCGCATTCTTGACCATCCGCCGAGCGCTTTCGGTGAAGCTGCGGTGGAAATGGCCGGCGAGGAGGATATGCACGCCCGCATCGGCGACCGCGTCGAGCGCCTCGCGCTGCCGGCCGACGGCCTCCGACAATTCGCCCGGCTCGCCGATCGGCATCTCGAACAGCGGGTGATGGGTGACGAGGATCTTCGTCCTGTCGGCCGGCACGTCCTGGAAGCGGACGCGGATGATCGCCATCTGCTCGTGGCTGATCCGTCCGTCCTTGAAGGTCAGCGACCGCGCGGTGTTGATTCCGAGCACGGCCAGCCGATCGCTTTCGAACCAGGGGCAGAGGTCGTCCTCGATATAGCGGCGGTAGCGGTGGAGCGGGCGGGTGAAGCGCTGGACGACGTCGTAGAGCGGCACGTCGTGATTTCCCGGAACGCCCAGCGTCTTGAGGCCCATCGCTTCGATCCGGTCGAGAAAGGCGCCGGCCTCGCGATATTGATGGACGCGCGCCCTTTGCGTGAAATCGCCGCTGATGACGACGAGGTCGGGCCGCTCCCGCGCCAGCCATGCCTCGGCGCCGGCCACCACCGCCGGATCGTGGGCGCCGAAATGCACGTCGGAAAGATGGGCGAGCCGCGCCATGGCCCCTGAACGAGCCGGCGCGCGAAGGGTTCAGCGCCAGACTCGCTCGAAGCGGGAGCCGAGGGTGGTCAGCAGCTCGTACTGGCTGAGGCCGGATTGGGCGGAAGCGGCGGGAAGGTGATAATCGAGCGCGATCCAGTCGCCCTCGCCAATCTCCGGCGCCTCATCGACGCAGATCGCCGTAAGATCCATCGAAACGCGCCCCACGACGGCCGCTTGCTTGCCGCCGATGAGCGCCCGGCCGCTGCCGGAGAAGCCGCGCAGATAGCCGTCGGCATAGCCGGCATTGACGATCGCCAGCTCGGTCGTCCGTTCGGCGACGAAGGTCCCTCCATAACCCACTCGCTCTCCCGCTTCGACCCGGCGGCGCTGGAGCACCTGCGCCTCGACCCGCACGACCTGCCGGATGTGCCCCTCCGCCTCGGTACGCGGGACGCCGCCGTAGAGCGCGAGGCCGGGGCGGGTGAGGCCGAAGGCATAATGCGGTCCCAGGCAGATGCCGGCGCTGTTGGCGAGGCTCAGGCGCGCCGCCTTGACCTTTCCCGCCACCGCCGCGAACGCCCGGTACTGCGCCTCGTTCGCGCCGGAATCCTCGTCGGCGCAGGCCAGGTGGCTCATCAGCGTCTCGATGCGAAGGCCGTCGAGCAGGCCCGAGGCGGCATCCGCGGCGGAGAGGCCGAGCCGGTTGATGCCGGTGTCGATCATCACGTCGCAAGGCCGGCCCGTTTCCCGCCATCGCTCCACCTGCTCGCGGCTGTTCAACACCGGGCGCGCCGGAGATTTCAGCGCCGCCGCCATGTCATCGGCTAGCACGCCGTGGAGCACCGACAGGCCCAGCTCTGCAGGCCACGGGCCCAACGCCTCGGCCTCGGCCCAGGTGGCCACGAAGAAATCGCGGCAGCCCGCGGCCTGCAGCCGTTTCGCCACCTCGCGCGCGCCGAGCCCGTAGCCGTCCGCCTTGACCGCCGCGCCGCATGCCGCGCCGGCGCTTCGTTCGGCGAGCCAACGCCAGTTGGCGACGAGTGCGTCGCCGTCGAGCGTCAGCCGGTTCGGGAGGTGGACCATTTCCGGCGCCTAGCGTGGCCGCCCCCCCGAGTCACCCCGGCGAAGGCCGGGGCCCATGAACGCGGAGCCGACGAATGAGAACCGAGCCTTGTCGCCAAGGCATGCGTTCATGGATCCCGGCCTTCGGGGTCCCCGCAAAGTAATACTTTGCGGGGTGCCCCTTCGCCCGGATGACTCCTGAAAGCTCAATCCAAATTCTTTCCCGATGTCTCCGGCAGCCAGAAGAAGGTGACGAACAGCGCCATGGCGACGACGGCGATCGTGTACCACAGGCCCGAGAAGGGATCGCCCGTCCGGGCGACGATATACTGGCTGATGAACGGCAGGAAGCCGCCGAAATAGCCCGTTCCTATATGGTAGGGGATGGAGAGCGAGGTGTAGCGCATCCGCGCCGGGAACATCTCGACCAGCAGCGCCGCGACCGGCCCGTAGGTCATCCCCGAAAGCATTCCGATGACGATGATCGCCAGAACGACCTGGAGAGCGCTCGAAAGAGTCGGCCTCGTCTTTTCGAGCTTGTAGCCTGCGCGGGCGAGCGCGGCGTCGAGCGCGGCGGAATCGTCCGCGCTGACCACCGCCGCTCCGACCCTCAGCTGGTAGGAATCGCCGCTCCAGCCGGGCGCCGCGACCAGCCTGTAGGAGATTCCGCGCCGGGTCAGCGCATCGAGCGCGCGGCCGCAGGGCGTCGCCTGGCGCTGGGCGAAGGGATCGTAGGAGCAGTTCGTCCCCTGAACGGTGACGGGATTGCGATCCCTCGCCTCTGCCAGCTCCGGATTGGCGGCGTTCGCCATCCAGTAGAACAAGGGGAACATGAGGACGATGGTCAACGCGTATCCCGCGACGATCGGCGGCTTGCGCCCGATCCTGTCCGACAGCCAGCCGAACAGGACGAACCAGAACATCGAGAACATCGCCGCGACGCCGATGATCAGGCGCGCGGAGGTGTCCTCGATCCTCAGCGAATTCTGCAGGAAATAGAGCGCCTGGAACTGGGCCGTGTACCAGATCACGGTGAGCCCGGCGGCGATCCCGAACAAAGCGACGAAGATCATCTTCAGCTGGTGGCGCCCGCGGAAGCTTTCCCTGAGTGGGTTGCGCGCGGTCTTGCCCGCAGCCTTCATCGCCTGGAAGACCGGGCTCTCCTTGAGCTTGAGGCGCACCCAAAGCGAGATGGCGAGCAGCAGGATCGAGATCAGGAACGGCAGACGCCAGGCCCATTGCTCGCGGGCCTCCGGCGCCACCAGCCAGTTCGATCCGAGCACCATCGCCACGCTCAGCAGGAAGCCGCCGATCACGCTCGCCTGGATGAAGCTGGTGTAAAGGCCCCTCCTGTGGCGCGGCGCGTGCTCCGCCACGTAGATCGCGGCGCCGCCATATTCGCCGCCGAGCGCGAGCCCCTGCAACAGGCGGCAGGTGACGAGCATGACCGGCGCCGCCAGTCCCACCTGGGCGTAGGTCGGCAGCACCCCGACCGCGGCGGTCGCGATGCCCATCAGGGTGATGGTGATCAGGAAGGTATATTTGCGGCCCAGCCTGTCGCCGAGGACTCCGAACAGGATCGCGCCGATCGGCCTGACGCCGAAGCCCGCGCCGAACGTCGCCAGCGTCAGCAGCAGCGCCGCGGTCGGGTTGGCGGTGGGAAAGAAATGGGCGGCGATGACCGGCGCCAGCGTGCCGTAGATGAAGAAATCATACCATTCGAAGACCGTGCCGAGCGAGGACGCGACGATCACCAGCCGGTCGCGCTTCGCGTCGACCACATAATCGTCCGCCGCGGCGTCCGTCATCCCGTCCCTCCCTTTTGCGCGAGCTTAGGCGGTGAAGCTTCGCCGGAGCAAGGTCCATCGGAGCGTCTTCGACCGGCGCCGCAATGGTTCGGCCTTTGATTGACATCGCGCGCCCATCGCCCATGATCCGGCCGGGGGGACGAAGCCGATGCCCTGCACGATCCAGATCGCCGACGCCGTTCCCGCGTTCACGGCGACGGTTTACGACCTGTCGAAGATGATCGTCATTCCCGGCTGGCTGCTGCTCGCCGCGAGCCTGTTCGCGCCTGCTTGGCGGCCGGCCCTGTGGAAGCTGACCCAGTTCGTGCTCCCGGCCCTCCTCTGCCTCCTTTACCTGCTCATGGTCTGGGACGGACGCGGCGGCTTCGACGATTTCGGCGCTCTGACCTTCTTCAGGCTCGAAGGCGTGAGCTGCCTCTATCGGAATTTCAGCGCCCTCAACGCCGGCTGGCTTCATTTCCTCGCGCTCGATCTCTTCGCCGCGACTCTGATCGTGCGCGACGGGCTGGAGCGCGGCATGCCGAGGCTGCTGCTCTTGCTGCTTCTGCCGCTGATCATGATGCTCGCCCCGGCCGGCCTGCTGCTCTACATCGTCCTGCGCTTCGCCCTTCGGCCCAGGCCCGCCATCTAGAGCGGAATTCGACCGGGCGCTGTTCCCCGGCGGAGGCCGGGGTCCAGGAGCCCAAGGCTTTTTGCAGTGGCGTCCCGAGCCCGGCGAGCGCCGGGCCTGGGCCCCGACCTTGGGTCCCATCAAAGTAGTACTTTGATGGGGGCCCTTTCGCCGGGGAACGTCTCAAGCCAATCCGGTTCGAGCCTCATCGAGCATATCCGCTGCTCGCTCCCAATCGCGACCGTCGAAGGACTGGACGGTCACGTGGAGGCCCGAGGCGTCGTCGAGCGCGTTGAGGTTCACGCTCCACGCGTCGGGGTGCGAACGGGGCTGGTAGAAGCTCTTGATGCCGCAGACCGAGCAGAACAGGTGATCGGCCGCTTCCGTGCCGAAGCGGTAGCTGGTCAGAACCTCCCCGCCCGACAGGAGCTGGAAATCGCCATGCGGCACGATCAGGTGGAGGAATCCGGTCGCCGCGCAGATCGAGCAATTGCAATCGAGCACGGTCACCGCCTCGGCCACCTCCGCCTCGAACCGCACCGCCCTGCAATGACAACCGCCCGCGATCTTCATAGATGGGGCTCATGCACCATTGCTTCCCGCCCGTCACCCGCCCCGACACGCGCCTCCTGGTTCTCGGGAGCCTTCCGGGCGCGGTCTCGCTCGCTCGGCAGCGTTATTACGCCCACCCGCAGAATCAGTTCTGGCGGCTGATCGGGGCGGTGATCCAGCGTGATCTGGGGCCCCTTTCCTACGAGGCGCGGCTGGAGGCGTTGCTCGACGCGGGCGTGGGGCTGTGGGACACGGTCGCGGCGGCCACGCGGGAGGGCAGCCTCGACGCCGACATCCGGCTGCACGAGGCGAGCGACCTCGCGGGGCTGGTGGCAACCCTGCCCAGGCTCCAGGCGATCGGTTTCAACGGCGGCACTTCGGCGCGGATCGGGCGGAGCCGGCTTGCGGATGTCCCTTCCATCGCCCTGATCGACCTGCCCTCGAGCAGCCCGGCTTATGCCAGCTTGCCCTTCGAGCGGAAGCGCGAGGCCTGGCTCGCCCTGCGCGCCTATCTCTGACGGCGGAAGTCGAGCACCTTCGCCGCCAGATCCGGCCGGCCGATGAGAAGGTCCGGAATCGACGTGTCGGCCTGGTTGTAGACGAACGGGCTGCCGTCGAGCCGGCTCGCATGGAGGCCCGCACCGAGCGCTACCGCGGCCGGCGCGCAATTGTCCCATTCGTGCTGCCCGCCCGAATGATAATAGAGATCCGCGTCCCCCGAGACGATCGCCATGGCCTTCGCTCCGGCCGAGCCCATCGGCACCAGATCGGCGCCGAGCAGTGCGGCTATCTCCTCCACCTCCACCGGCGGCCGAGTCCGGCTGACCAGCAGCTTCGGCCGGCCCTGACCGAACGTGGGCGAAACCACGCGGTCGGAGCGGAACAGCTTGCCGAGCGCCGGCATCGCCACCGCGCCGATCCGCGGCGCGCCGTCCACCGCAAGCGCCACATGCACGGCCCAGTCGCTTCGCCCTTCCGAATATTCGCGGGTGCCGTCGAGCGGGTCGACGATCCACACGCGCGATCGTTCGAGGCGCCTCCGGTCGTCGAGGCTTTCCTCCGAGAGCACCGCATCGGCCGGCCGCCATTCGGCCAGGCCCGTGAGGATGAAGGCGTTGGCGACCTTGTCCGCGATATGGCCGAGCCCCGCCCCGGCGAGCAGGCCGCTCCGCCGCTGCTCGATCAGCAGGCGGCCCGCTTCCTCAGCCAGATGCGCCGCCAGATCTTCGTCGGTCAAAAGGCCGCTCCTTCAGGCTCCGTAGTCGGCCGCGTTAAACAGGGTTAACGGCTTCTTTACCATATCCCGTATAACTACTGTGCCCGCGGGATCATTTCCCGGGGGGATTTGAGATGATTATCTATCTGACCGCGGCCTTGCTGGCCGGTTCGAAGCTGCACATCGATCGCGACAACCTCGACGTGCAGGCGCGCGCAGAGGCGTTGCAGCCCCGCGAGCGCGCCCGCACCGCGCAGCCGGTCCGCCGGCCCGCGCCTCGCCGCGCCTCTGGAGGCAACGCTCTCGATCTCGCTCAGATCACGACGATATGCCGAGCGGCGGGCGACCAGCCGAACCCCGGCGAGTTCGTCGGCCGCCTGAGCAGCGCCTACGGCCTCAGCGGCGACGACAGCGCCTCGCTTCGCGCAAGCTGCGCCGCCTACCTTGCGGGCCGTGCCGACGCGCGCAGGTCGGGTGGAAGCGCGCGCTAGATTTCCCTCTTTTCGACGACAACGAGTTGTGTTTATCTGAGTCCCTGGGGGGCTCGGCATGAAATTGCTGTCGATTTTCGGAACGCGTCCAGAAGCCGTGAAGATGGCGCCGATCCTACTGGCGCTCGATTTGGAGCTATTTGTTGAATCGATCGTCTGCGTCACCGGCCAACACCGGGCGCTGCTTGATCAGGTGCTCGACTATTTCTCGATCGTTCCGGATTTCGATCTCGGGGCCATGGAGCCCGGTCAAAGCCTGAACGCGCTCCTCGCCCGCCTGATTGCAGGGATCGACAGCGTGATCGATGCGGCGAAGCCCGATTGGATCCTCGTCCAGGGCGACACATCGAGCGCGCTTGCGGGGGCCTGGGCCGCCTTCCAGCGCGGCATCCCGGTCGCCCATGTGGAGGCGGGGCTTCGGACATACCGCAGGACGGCGCCCTTTCCCGAGGAGGTCAACCGGCGCGCGATCGCGCTAATGAGCGACCTGCATTTCACCCCGACCCCGGCCGCCAAGGCCAATCTCATGGCCGAGCGCCTCACGGGCGAGGTGTTCGTCACCGGCAATACCGGGATCGACGCTCTCAAGCTGGTGCTGGCCCGGCTCGGCGACGAGGAGGCGCCCGCGGAGCCGCGCCGCAAGACGATCCTCGTCACCTGTCACCGGCGCGAAAGCTTCGGCTTGCCCTTCGCGTCGATCTGCGCGGCGATCGAGCGGCTCGCCCAGCGCGGGGACGTGGAGATCGTCTTTCCGCGCCATCCCAATCCGGCCCTCGACGGCGCCGCCGGCCGGCTGCGCAACCTGCCGCCGCAAAACCTGCCGGATTTCGTCCGGCTGATGCGCGGGGCCGATCTCGTTCTGACCGATTCCGGCGGCATCCAGGAAGAGGCGGCGACGCTCGGCAAGCCGGTCGTCGTGCTTCGCGAAGGGACCGAGCGGCCGGAGGGCCTGTCGGCCGGCGCCGCCATTCTGGTCGGCAGCGATCCCGACCGCATCGTCCGAGCCGCCGAGGCCGTTCTCGACCGCGCCGCGCAGCCCAGCCGCCCCTCCGAAATCTACGGGGACGGACACGCGGCGCGGCGAATAGTGGATGCCCTGCTCGGCAGGCCGATCGAGGAGTTCGCGCCGGAGGTCCCGGCCCGTGACCCGCTGCTCCAATTCGGCTAGCGCCTGCCCGGTGACGGGCGCGGATTTCCTGATCGTCGGCGGCGGCATCGCGGGCCTGTCGGCCGGCGCCCGGCTCGCCCGCCACGGCCGAGTCGTGGTGCTGGAGGCCGAGGATGCGATCGGCTATCACAGCTCGGGCCGAAGCGTTTCCTTCAGCCATTACGGAATCGGCGCCGCCACGGTCCGAGCGCTCACCGCCCACAGCCGCGATTTCTTCACGCCGCCATTCGCCGCGGCCTTCCCCACGCTCTACTTCGCGGACATCGAAAATCTGGAGAGGCTCGAGACGCTGGCCGCGGGGATGGCCCGGGTGACGGATGCCATTCGAGTCGTCGACGTCCCGGAAATGGCCCGTTTGTTCCCGCCGCTGCGCCCGAGCGCGATACGCGGGCTGCTCGATCCTGCCGGGCTGAAGCTCGACGCGGATCTCATCCTCCAGCATCTCGCCAGACAGATTCGGAGCGGCGGCGGCCAGGTCCTGAAGGGCAAGCGAGCCGCGAGCATCAATCCGGGCTGGACCGTTAGAACCGAGGACGGAGTCGAATTTTCCGCGCCGGTCCTGGTCAACGCGGCCGGCGCCTGGGCCGATCGCATCGCCGCTCTGGCCGGAGTGGCGCCGCTCGGCCTCAGCCCCCGCCGGCGAACGATCATCGTGGTCGAGGCGCCGCCGGAAGCGTCGAGCTGGCCGTTCGCGCACAGCGTCGCCGGGGATTTCTACCTGCTGCCAGAGGCGGGCCGATTGCTCGTCTCGCCCGTCGACGAGGTGCCGGACGATCCCTGCGACGCCCGGCCCGACGACTACGACGTCGCCCTCGCCGCCGACCGGCTCGAACACTATACGACCATCGCCGCGAAGCGGATCGTCCACCGCTGGGCGGGCCTTCGCACCTTCACGCACGACCGCGTTCCAACAGCCGGCTTCGCGCCGGACGCGCCGGGCTTCTTCTGGCTGGCCGGCCAAGGCGGCTACGGCTTCCAGACCGGACCCGCCATGGCCGAGATCGCCGAGGCGCTGATCGCGGGCGTGCCGTGGCCGAAAGGACTTGCGCGGCGAGGTGTATTAGTGGAACAAGTCGCTCCGGGACGAAGCACCTAATCTTCAAGCCAGAACGAGCCGCGCGCCAGCCTTGTCCACCAGCCCTCCCCCCGATCTCGGCATCTCGCCCGACACCTGGACGACCATGTCCGCGAAGGACCGCGCGCGGATCGAACAGGCCGCGCACGAGCTGGCCAAGGTGCGCGGGCTCGCCGAGGCGCAGTTTCGCGACGACACAGAACGCGCCTTCGGCGGCCAGGGACTGGCCTGGGACGCCGTCGAGCCGCCGGTGCGCGCTTATTATCTCAATCGCGCCTACGACCGGGTCCGCCCGGTTTCGCTGACGCCGGAGGATCTCGACGGGGGCAGCCCCGGCGTCGTCGAGACCATCGTCGCGCTTCACCGCCGCCGCCATGACCGCGCCAGCCGGATCATCCGCAAGGCGACCGGGGCCGTCCTGCGCGTCGCGGCCGCCGCTTTCATCCTGCTCGTCGGCTGGCTGGCGGTTACCGCGCCGCTCTCGCAATCGCTCCAGCCGATCGCCGCGCCGAGCTTCCTCGTCCTCGCCGCCGACGGCCAGCCCATCGCCCGGCGCGGCGCGGTGCGCGATGCGCCGGTGGACGTGATGAAGCTGCCGCCCCATGTCGGCCAGGCGTTCGTCGCCATCGAGGACCGCCGCTTCTTCCACCATGTCGGCATCGATCCCTGGGGCGTCGGCCGCGCGCTGTTCCGCAACTGGCGCTCCGGGCGCGTTCGCGAGGGCGGGTCGACGATCAGCCAGCAACTGGCAAAGACCAGCTTCACCGGCGGCGAGCGGACGATGGGCCGCAAGGCGCAGGAAGCGCTGATCACCTTGTGGCTCGAAGCCCGGCTGAGCAAGGAGCAGATCCTCAGCCGCTATCTCTCCAACGTCTATTTCGGCAACAATATCTATGGCTTGCGTGCCGCCGCCCGCTATTATTTCAGCGTCCGTCCCGAGCAGCTGACGCTCGCCCAGGCGGCGATGCTGGCCGGCTTGGTCAACGCGCCCAACCGGCTCGCGCCGAACCGCAATCTCGCCGGCGCCCAGCGCCGCGGCCGCCTCGTGCTCCAGGCGATGGCCGATATTGGCTATGTTGGCGAAGATCGGGCGCGGCGCACGCGCGGCGCCCAGCTTCGCCTCGCGCCCAGCGATAATCTGCCCACCGGCACCTATTTCGCCGACTGGATCCTCGCCAAAGTCGAACAGGCCGACCAGCAGGAATATGGCGAGCGACGGATCGCGACGACGCTCGACCGCCGGCTCCAGCGCAGCGCGATCCACGCCTTTCGCCGCGCGGGGCTCGGTTCGCGCCAGGCGGCGCTGGTGGCGATGCGGCCCGACGGGCGGATCGTGGCGATGCTCGGCGGGCGCGATTATGCGCGCAGCCCCTACAACCGGGCGACGATGGGGCGGCGCCAGTCCGGATCGACGTTCAAGCTGTTCGTCTATCTCGCCGCCCTGCGCTCCGGCATGAACCCCGATTCGCCGATCGAGGACAGCCCGATCACGATCGGCCGTTGGACGCCGCGAAACGCGAGCGGCACCTATCGCGGCAAGATCCCCCTGCGCGACGCCTTCGCCATGTCGAGCAATGTCGCCGCGGTGCGGCTCGCCCGGCAGGTCGGCATCGGCAACGTGATCCGCACCGCGCGCGACCTCGGAGTCACCGCGCCGATCCCGAACGACCCGAGCATCGCGCTCGGCACCTCCGGAGTCAGCCTGGTCGAGATGACCGCCGCTTATGCCGCCGTGGCTGCGGGGCGCTACCCGGTGACCGCGCAGGGCTTGGACGAGCAGCAAGGCGAGGACCAGGATTTCCTCGCCGCCCTCCTTCACCGATCGCCTCCCATGCGCTCCGACCCCGCCTTTGCCGACATGCGCGCGATGCTCGGCTCTGCCGTCGCGGGCGGCACCGGGCGGGCAGCCGCGCTGCCGGTCGCGACCTTCGGCAAGACCGGCACGACGCAGGATTCGCGCGACGCTTTGTTCATCGGCTTCGCGGGAGACCTTGTCGTCGGCGTCTGGGTCGGCAATGACGACAACCGGCCGATGAACAATGTCGCCGGCGGCGGGTTGCCCGCGAGGATCTGGCGCAGCTTCATGATGGAGGCGCTCCGCCTCTCCGAGCCGCCGAGACCGCGCAAGCCGCCTGAAGAGGATGAAGACGAGTGGAAGGACGACAGCCTGGGGGAGACGATCGGCCGGGTGCTTCGGGACCTGGGCGTGACGGAATAGCCGTCTCCGCCACCGGCGAGGCCGCTTTACCGCAGCCACCCTTGTCGCGGGTCCGCCTGGTCAAGCGAATCCTCAAGATCGCCGCCCTGCTGTTCGCGGCGGCCCTGCTTTGGCTGATCGTCACCGCGCCGCTGTCGCGCTCGCTTGGGCCGGTGGCGGCGCCGAGCATCACCATCCTCTCCGCCGAGGGCGAGCCGATCGCCAGGCGCGGCGCGATCATCGGCGAGCCGGTCGACGTGATGGCGCTTCCGCCGCATGTCGGCCAGGCGTTCATCGCCATCGAGGACCGCCGCTTCTTCCGCCATGTCGGAATCGATCCCTGGGGAATGGGCAGAGCGATGGCGCGCAACCTTCGCGCCGGCCGGGTCCGGGAGGGCGGCTCGACGATCAGCCAGCAGCTCGCCAAGACGAGCTTCCTCAGTCCGGACCGAACCGCCACCCGCAAGCTTCAGGAGGCGCTGATCGCGCTGTGGCTCGAGGCGCGGCTGTCCAAGACGGAGATCCTCAGCCGCTACCTCTCCAACGTCTTTTTCGGCGACAACGTCTACGGCCTCAGGGCCGCCTCCCGCCATTATTTCAACGTCGAGCCGGAACATCTCACGCTCGCCCAGGCCGCCATGCTGGCCGGCGTCGTCAACGCTCCGAGCCGGCTCGCCCCGACCAGTCATCTCGAGGCCGCGCGGGAGCGCGCCCGCCTCGTTCTCCGCGCCATGCGCGAGATCGGCTTCATCAGCGAGCGCCAGCTTGCGGACGCCCGCCCGGCGCGAGTCCGCCGCGGTCGCGGCGACGACGTCCCGAGCGGGACCTATTTCGCCGACTGGGTGATGCCGCAGGCGACGGACATCACCGACGAGGGCTACGGCCAGCGCCTCGTGCAGACGACGCTGGAGGGCGATCTGCAGCGCTCCGCGGTCCGCGCGATCCGCCGCGCCGGCCTCGGCCGAGCGCAAGCGGCGCTGGTGGCGATGCGGCTGGACGGGCGCGTGGTCGCGATGGTCGGCGGCAAGGATTATGCCCGAAGCCCGTTCAACCGCGCGGTGCAGGCGCGGCGCCAGCCGGGATCCGCGTTCAAGCTGTTCGTCTATCTGGCCGCCTTCCGCCAAGGCCTGACGCCCAGCACCCCGGTCAACGACGGCCCGATCCGGGTGGGCGACTGGCAGCCGCGCAACTACGGCGATTCCTATCGCGGCCCCGAGCCCTTGCGCGACGCGGTCGCCTATTCCAGCAACAGCGTCGCCGTCCAGGTGACCGAGCGCATCGGGCGGGCCAATGTCATCCGCGCCGCGCGCGATCTCGGCATCACAACGCCGCTCAGGCCCGATCCGAGCCTTCCGCTGGGCGTCAACAACGTCACCCTGCTCGAGCTGACGGCGGCCTATGCGGCGGTGGCCGCCGGGCGCTACCCGATCCGTCCCCACGGCCTGCCGCCGGAAAGCAGCGGCTGGTTCGGAGGCGGCGGAGCCAACCACGCGGTCAACCGCGATCGCGCCTTCCCGATGCTTCGCGACGTGCTTTACGCCGTCGTTCAGCGCGGCACCGGGCGGGCGGCGGCGCTCTCCGTCCCGACCTTCGGTAAGACGGGAACGACGTCCGATTACCGCGACGCCTGGTTCATCGGCTTCGCGGGCGACCTCGTCGTCGGCGTGTGGATCGGCAATGACGACAATCGGCCGCTGCCCGGCACCTCGGGCGGAGGAACGCCGGCGCGGATCTGGCGCAGCTTCATGGAAGAGGCGCTGGGCACCGCCGCGGCGAGGCCCGCGCCTTCCGTTCCGCTCTATCGCGCCGATCAGGAACCCGACGCCAATGCCTCGACGACCGCGCCGGAGCCGGCGCCCCAGCCCGAGCCGGAGCCCGACGAGCCCCAGCCCGTGCCGGTACCCGAAATCGCCGCGCCGCCGCCTACGACACCTGAGGTGAAGCCGCCGCCGCCGACGCAGTGACCCGGCCGTCGCGAGACGCGCGGCGCCGGTCCCAGAGCTTCTTCGCGCCCCAGGCGCCGAGCGCGGCGACTCCGAGCGGAGTGAAGGCGCGGCGCATCAGCCAGGGCGTCGCCGCCCCGAGCATCGCACCCCTCATGCCCGAATTGCGCCCCGCGATGCGTTCGCCGACCATCGCTCCGAGAATCTTGCCAATCATCTGTGCCTCCTGGAAAATTCCTTTGCGCTAGAGCGCGGCAGGGGCCGCTTTGGTTCCTGGCTTCGTCGTCATTGCGAGCGAAGCGAAGCAATCCAGTGCTGCGCGGCCGCTCGCTGGATTGCTTCGTCGCTGCGCTCCTCGCAATGACGGCTCAGGCGCGACTGCGCTGCGGTCAATCCAGGAACAGCTCGGCCGCCGCCTCGACGATCGCGCCGGGGTCGAGGCGGTAGGCGCGGTAGAGGTCGGGGAGGTTGCCGGTCTGGCCGAAGCGCTCGATTCCGAGCGGGCTGACCTTGTGCCCGGCGACTCCGCCCAGCCATGAGAGCGAGGCGGGAGCGCCGTCGATCAGGGTGACGAGGCCGGCGCCGGGCGAGAGCGGCGCGAGCAGGGTCTCGACGTGCGACGGCGCCGCCCCCTGCCCGCTCCAGCGGCCGGCGCGGCGCGCGCTCCAGCCGCGGTGGAGCAGATCGGGCGACGTTATTGCGAGAAGGCCGAGGCCGGGCACGTCGTCCTTCAGCGCCTCCCAGGCGGCGATCGCCTCGGGCGCGATCGCGCCGCAATAGACCAAAGCAGCGTCGGCGCCCCGCGCCGGCTCGCGCAACCAATAGCCGCCGGCGAGCGCGCCGGCCTTCCAGCCGTCGCCGGAGCGATCGGCCTGGGCGATCGTCCGTGTGGTGAGGCGCAGATAGACGCTCTCGCCGTCCGGCGCCTGCATCAGGCGGAAGCCCTCCTCCATCATCGCCGCCAGCTCGTCGACGAAGGCGGGCTCGTAATGCCTGAGGCCGGGCTGGCCGAGGGCGATGAGCGGCGGGTTGATCGACTGGTGCGCGCCGCCCTCCGGGCCGAGAGTCACGCCCGACGGAGTCGCCACGAGCATGAAGCGCGCGTCCTGGTAGCAGGCGTAGTTCAGCGCATCGAGGCCGCGGGCGATGAACGGATCGTAGACGGTGCCGATCGGGAACAGCCGCTCGCCGAACAGGTCGCCGGCGAGGCCCAGGGCGGCGAGCATCAGGAACAGGTTGTTCTCGGCGATTCCGAGCTCGATATGCTGCCCCGCTTCGTGCCCGCCCCATTTCTGGGCGGAAGGGATTTTCGCCGCGGCGAACACGTCGGCCACTTCCTTCCGCCGGAAGAGGCCGCGCTGGTTCACCCAGGCGCCGAGATTGGTCGACACCGTGACGTCCGGCGAGGTGGTGACGATGCGATCCGCCAGCGCCCCGCCGGCACGGCTGAGATCGAGCAGGATCTTGCCGAACGCGGCCTGGGTCGATTGCTCCTCGCCCGACGGCGGTACGATCGCCGGCACCTGGGCGACGTGCCACGGCCGCGAGCGCTTCTCCCGGGCGATCCGAGCCCGCTCGACCAGCGCCTTGGCCGCCTCGGCGCTGTTGCCGCCGAGCCCGGCCCAGGGCTCCCATTCCTCGCCCTCCGCGATGTTCATCGACTGGCGCAGCGCAGCGGCCTGGCCCGGGTTCATCAGCCCGGCATGATTGTCCTTGTGGCCGGCGAAGGGCAGGCCGAAGCCCTTGATGGTGTAGGCGATGAACAGGGTCGGCACGTCGTCCTGGCAGGCGTCGAACGCCTCGACCAGGGCCTCCATGTCGTGGCCGCCGAGATTGGTCATCAGCGCGTGCAGCGAGTCGTCGTCGCGCGCATCGAGGATCGGCTTCGCCGCCGGCGCGTCCTTGAGCAACCGCTCGCGCCACGCCGCGCCGCCGAGATAGGTCAGCGCCGCATAATCGGCATTTGAGACGTCCTCGAGCCAGGCCTTCAACGCCGCGCCGCCCTTCTCGCCGAACGCCGCCTCGAGCGCCCGCCCGTATTTCAGGGTCACCACGCGCCAGCCGCAGCTCGCGAAAATCTCGTCGAAGCGGCGGAACATGCGCTCGGCGGTGGTCGCGTCCAATGACTGGCGGTTATAGTCGACGATCCACCAGCAATTGCGGATGTCGTGCTTGTAGGCCTCGATCAGGCATTCGTAGATATTGCCCTCGTCGAGCTCGGCGTCGCCCATCAGGGCAACCATCCGCCCGGCCTCGGCCGAATCCATCATCCCGTGGGCGACGAGATAATCCTGCACCAGGCTGGCGAAGGCGGTGATCGCCACTCCGAGGCCGACCGAGCCGGTCGAGAAATCGACCGGGATCCTGTCCTTGGTCCGGCTCGGATAGGATTGCATCCCGCCGAAGCCGCGAAACTCCTCGAGCTGCGCGCGGGTTTGCGAGCCGAGCAGATAGTGGATCGCGTGGAGCACCGGGCCGGCATGCGGCTTGACGGCCACCTTGTCGTTCGGACCCAGCGCATGGAAATAGAGCGCGGCCATCAGCGCGGTCATCGACGCGCAGCTCGCCTGGTGCCCGCCGACCTTCAGCCCGTCCGCGCTCTCGCGCAGATGGTTGGCGTTATGGATCGTCCAGGCCGAGAGCCAGCGCAGCCGCTCGTCGATCAGTCGAAGGGCGTCGAAATCGGGCGTGGAGGTCTTCTTCAGCATCGCGCCGGCCATAGCGAAAAGCGACAAGGGCGACACTTTAGTTTCACAAGTTTCGGCTTCCCATGAGCGAGATTTTTCCCCCTTCCGAATTGTCGCTGTTGTCGCTCTTCGGCCCATAGAGGGCGTCGAGCATCTCATCGAGGGCGCGGCGGGAATCGGCCGGAGTGCGCGCGCGACTCATCGCCTCCGCGCCGCGCTCGGCAATGGCTTCGGCCTCGGCGCCCCGCGGCCGCGGCGATGATGAATCGGCCCGGCGGCAGGGCAGCCGTCCCTCCGCCCGGATTTGCCGCACGTGAGCCACGACCGCGTCCCACGCCGCCGCGAAGCTCTCAGCGCCCTCCCGCTTCCTCAACGCATAGGCATTTTGCCGGTTCTTCCCCACCGACCGCGCCGCCTCCCCCGGGCTGAGCCCCCGCGACAAGGCCAGGATGAAGCCGAGCTGCAGCTCGGGCGTCCAGCCGTCGGCGCGGCGGCGCAGCGGCACGGGCGTGAAGGCGATGACCGGCGGCGTGGGCATGGGGCGATCGTAGCACGATCAGAACATATTGTGAACAGGGGGATAGAGCAAACCGCTCATCCCGAGGAGCTCCTTCGACGCCTGCCAAGGTTCACTGAACGCCCGGCGGGTCGCCCGCGCCACACATTGGGGCGGATTATACGAGACTAAATGATATTAAAGCGGTAATATCGCGGGGCAAAGATCACGCCAGCGCGCCGTTGCCGCGAAACAGGCGCTAAATAAGCGCTAAACAGGAGGGCCCGATGCCGGCCGTCTCCAGCTACGCCTTGCAATGGTCTAACGTCGCCTTTTCGACGATTGCGGCATCTTCGCTCGATCTTTTCATTACCGATGGAAATGGCAGCATTTCGAACTCCGGCCTTCCGCAGCTCAGCGATTCGCAAGTGGCTGAGCTGGTCGCGCAGGGCAGAAGAGTGGTCGGCTACGTCAACCTCGACCCCAACCTTGGACACTTCGGTATCGTCGCCCATTTCGCCGACTCCGGGTGGCAGAACAGCGTCATCAGCCAAGCCGTCGATCTCGTGCGGCGCGGCTATTCCGGAGTCTGTCTCACGGGGCTGAGCGCTTACAACTACCTCCCGCCCTTCTACCCGCCGGGGCGCCCCACCACAGTGTTCATCCGGCAGATGGCGAATGAGATGGCCCTGTTCGTCGCCCGCATCGAAGACGCGATCACCGCGGTCAGGCCCAACGCCTATGTCGTGGCCTTCAACAACCCCTTTTTCGGTTTCGACCTTACCCCCGACGCGGCGGGGGCGCAGGCCTACGCCGCCTATCTCGACGCGGTCGACGCGCATCTTCTCCTGGGAGGGGGCACGTCCAATTATGTGCGGACTGCGCTCGCCGGCGAGACTCTCCTGATCGCGGATTTGCCCGGATCGCCGGAATCCTATGCGGACTCCTGGACACGCGGCATCCTCTACACGACGCCCAACTGGAGTTTCAACGCGTTCGGCGCGTTCGCCTACCCGGCGACCGCGGGCGCGGACACGCTGACCGGCGGCGACGGGCCGAACCGGATCTACGCCCTCGACGGCGACGACCTGATCGACGGCGGCGCGGGGAACGACTATATCGACGGCGGTGCCGGCCAGGACCAGATTTTCGGCGGCGCCGGTGACGATTCCACCGACGGCGGCGACGGCCGGGACCAGATTTCCGGGGGCATCGGCAACGATTTCATCGACGGCGGCGCCGAGGCCGATCAGATGTCCGGCGGGACCGGGGACGACACGTTCGTCGTCGACCATCCTGGCGACCAGATCGTCGAGAATGCCGGCGGCGGCCGCGATGTGGCCTATGCGCGTTCGAACTATACGCTCGGAACCGGGGTTCAGGTCGAGATATTGTCGGCGATCAGCCAGGATGCGACCACCGCGATGGAGCTGATCGGCAACGCCCTGGACCAGCAGATATTCGGCAATGCCGGGGCCAACTTCATCGAGGGCGGCGGCGGCGCGGACTTCCTCTCCGGCCTCCTCGGTGACGATATTTATGTCGTCGACAGCGCCGACGACGGAGTCTTCGAGAATCTCGGCGCCGGCCGCGACGTCGTCTATGCCAGAACCAGCTATGCCCTGAATGCCAGCCAGGAGATCGAGGTCCTTTCTACCCAGTCGCACGTGGGGGCGAGCGCGATCGACCTCGCCGGCAACGGCTTCGCCAACGAGCTCTACGGCAATGAAGGGGCGAACGTATTGAACGGGGGCGGCGGGGCCGACTACCTGATGGGCTTCGGCGGCGCCGACGGCTTCGCCTTCACCGCCGCGCTCGGCGGCGGCAATGTCGATCAGATCGCGGACTTCGTCCCGGGCATCGACAAGATCCTGCTCGGCAGCGCCGCGTTCACCGGTCTTTCGCCCGGCGCGCTCGACGCCGGCGCTTTCGCCGCCGGCACCCAAGCCCACGACGCCGACGACCGGATCGTCTACGACAGCGCCACCGGCCAGCTCTTCTTCGATTCCGACGGCAACGGCGCCGGCGCCGCGGTTCTGTTCGCGACCCTGGCGGCCGGGACCAATCTAAGCGCGAGCGACTTCTTCGCGTTCTAGAGCATCGGGCGATTAGACTGAATCGCCCAATGCTCTAGTTCTTGTTTGTTTTCCGCATTCTCCGAGTCGCCAGATGATTCCACCTCACTAGAGAATGCTCTAGATGCGGCGGCCGGGCCGAATTCACTTCGGCACGAAATTCACCTCATTGTCATCGCCGCTTCACTTTCGCACGACAATAGCGAGTTGAGGGGCTATTTTGGGATTCGCGCCGGGGGGCGGAGGAGGATTTCATGCCCACGATTTCCAGCTATGCACTGCAGCTCTCGACCGTCAATTTCACGGCGATTTCCACCTCGACCTTCGATCTGTTCATCACCGAGGGCGCGCCGCTGGCGCCCGGGGGCGGATTTCCCGCGATCACCGACACGCAAGTCGCTCAACTGCGCGGGCAAGGGCGAACGGTCGTCGGCTATGTCAACGTCGCCGTGACCGATGACGCGCGCTATTACTGGAATTCGAGCTGGACCAGCAACGGCCACGATACCGGCACGCCGATCCAGGGTCAGGCGCCGAGCTGGCTGGATCAGGCGGTGCCGCTCGACTTCGACCTTGATAACCATCAGGACGCGCTAATCGTCGAATATTGGGATCCCGCCTGGCAACAGATCGTAATCGACCAGGCGGTCGCCTTGGTCCAGCGGGGCTATTCCGGGGTCTATCTCGATAATGTCGGGATCTATTTCCGCGTCGGCGAAGTCATGGGCAACACTGCGCTCATGGCCGACAGGATGATGGACCTGATCCACGCCGTCAGAACGGCGATCACTGCGGTCAACCCCAATGCCGTAGTCGTTACCAATACCAATCCCTATATCGGCACCGACAGTTCGGGCGGCGGCTTCGGCGCCAAAGTGGCGACCTATCGCGCAGACGTCGATTTTCATTTGATCGAGAATCAGGGCACCGCGGCGCTCGATCATTTCGCCACCTATTTCGCGGGCGAGCCGCTCCTGATCCTGCAATCGGTCACGCCGGCGCCGCTCACCTACGACCAGGCCTGGTCGCGCGGCATCCTCTACACCGCGCCCAACACCGGCTACAATTCACTCGGCACCTTCGCCTATCCGGCGACCGCGGGCGCGGACAATCTGGCCGGCGGCGACGGGCCGAACCAGATTTCCGGACTCGGCGGCAACGACTATCTGAACGGCGGCGCCGGAGCCGACACGCTGAGCGGCAATGGCGGCGACGACATCTTCATCGTCGACAATGCCGGCGACGTGACCGTCGAAGCGTCGGGGCAGGGCCGCGACGTCGTCTACGCCTCCGTCAACTACAGCCTGGCGGCCGGCTCGCACATCGAGGTCCTGTCGACCATCTCGCAGGCGGCGGCCACCGCCATGACCCTGATCGGCAACGAGCTGGTCAACGAGATTTACGGCAATGCCGGCGCCAACTTCATCGACGGCGGCGGCGGCGCGGATTATCTCGCGGCGTTCGGCGGCGACGATATCTATATCGTCGATGCCGCCGGCGACGTCGTCGCCGAGGCCGCGAGCGAAGGCCGCGACGTCGTCTACGCCAAGGCGAGCTGGGCGCTGGGCGCGGGCTCGTCTGTCGAGGTGCTTTCGACCATCTCGTCGGGGGCGACGACCGCGATCAATCTCACCGGCAACGCCTTGGACAACGAGCTCTACGGCAATGCCGGCGCCAACACGCTGAACGGCGGCGCGGGCGCGGACTATCTGATGGGCTATGGCGGGTCCGACAACTTCGCCTTCACTACCGCGCTAGGCGGCGGCAATATCGACCAGATCGCCGATTTCAACGCGGCGGCCGACACGATCCTGCTCGACGACGCGGTGTTCGCCGCGCTCCCGGCGGGCGCGCTCAATGCCAATGCCTTCGTCGTCGGCACGACCGCCCAGGATTCGACCGACCGGATCGTCTACGACAGCGCCACCGGCAACCTCTATTACGACGCCGACGGCAGCGGTGCCGGCGCGGCGGTCCTTTTCGCGACGCTCGTCGGCCACCCGACGATCACGGCAAGCGACTTCACGGTGATCTGAGGCGTCTGACGAATAGATTATTGGTGCGCGGTCAGGGAGATAGCGCTAACCCGGGCTGTCCGCTCAGGGGAGTGAATCAGTGATCGTCGGAAGGGCGCAAGCCCCGCGCGCCGTAAGGCAGAGCGAATCGCTCGATTGGCGACAAGGTCCGGCCGACACCAGCATCGGCCGCATCGCGGCCGGCGATCCTTTCAGGCTCGCCCCCGCGCCGCTGGCCGCCGCCGCGGAGAGCCCGGCCCCGGCCGGCAATCCGGGCAACCTTTACACCTTCACGCTCACCGACGGCGGCAACCTCATTTCCGCGTCGGTGGAGGCCCAGATCGCGGCGAATGCCCACTATGTCATAGGCCTCATCTCGCGCTATTTGACGTGGCAGGGCGTCGTGGACTTCGTGGTCGACATCAGGCCCGCCTCGCAATCGCCCTATCCCAATGTCGACGGCATCCTGCCCTCCGTCGCGCAGATCGCGTGGGACGGCAGCGGCTGGGTCAACCAGACGCTCGCCGAATGCCTCACCGGGACCGACGCGGATCCGGCCCGGCCGGACGCCGGCTGCACCATCTATCTCGCCGCCGACGGCACCATCCGCAACTATGGCGCGCCGGTCTGGTTCGATCCCGACCCGCGCTTCGACACCAGCGCCGCGGTGCCCGGCGGGGCACACGACTTCATCGGCATCTACACGCACGAGATCGTCCATGCGCTCGGCTTCTATGCCGCCACGCGGGATTGGGGGAATCACGTCACCACCGACGGCGGCATCTCCTATTTCTCCGGCCCGAGCAGTGGCGCGCTTCTCGGCGGAGCGCTGCCATTCGCGGCCGGCACGGACCATTACGGCGTCTCGGGCAGCACGATCGTGCCGGGCCGCGGCCTGATGTATCAGTTCGGCAATTACAGCCTCAACCGGCTCGACATCGGACGGATCGACCTCGCCGTGCTGGAAGACCTCGGCCACAAGGTCAAAAGCTATGACGGGCTGCCGCTGTTCGAGCTGATCGACACGCAGCCCGATCTCACCGGCACCGCCTCGGCGGACCTACTCTACGGCGATTACCATGCCAATGTGCTGACCGGCCTGGCCGGCGACGACCGCATCCAGGGCGGGGCCGGCAACGACACGCTGCGCGGCGGCGACGGCCGCGACCGGATCGCGGGCGATGCCGGAGACGATATCGTCGCCGGCGGCGCCGCTTCCGACCGGCTGGCCGGCGGCGGCGGAAACGATCTCTTCCAGTTCGCCGACGCGTCGGACAGCCCGCTCTCCGCGATCCGCTCCGACGGCAAGAAATATCTTCCCGACATGCTGGAGGATTTCACGCCCGGCCAGGACCGGATCGACCTTTCCGCGATCGACGCCGTGGCGGGCACGCCGGCCAACGAAGCGTTCGCCTTCCTCGGCCAGGCGGCCTTCACCAGCCATGCCGGCGAGCTGCGCTACGAAATGAAGGGCGCCTTCGCGCACGTCTTCGCGGACCTCGACGGGGACGGCCGCGCCGATTTGTCGCTGATCGTCGCCGCGCCGGCGGTCCAGGCCAGCGACTTCGTCCTCTAAATCGGTCTGGATTTGGTTTGTCCGCTCATCCTGAGGAGGGACTGAGCTTGGGAGGGTTCCCATGAAAGTAATACTTTCATGGGGCCCGCGAAGGCCCGTCTCGAAGGACCGTCCGGCGACCCGTCCTTCGAGACGCCGTTTCGACAAGCTCAACGGCTCCTCAGGATGAGCGGTGGAGACTCAAACCGATTACCCAATGCCCTCAGCGCATCGAGAGCAGCCTGAGCGGGTTCTCGATCAGGCTTTTCAGGTCCTGCATGAACAGGGCCGCGTCCCAGCCGTCGACCACCCGGTGATCGCAGGAGAGGGAAAGGTTCATCATCTTGCGGATCTCGAGCTCGCCCTCGATCACGACGACCGTCTCCTTGACCTTGTTGACGGCTATGATCGCGACCTCGGGCCGGTTGATCACGGGCGTCGAGGCGATTCCGCCCATCGGGCCGAGGCTGGAGATGGTGATGGTCGAGCCCGACAGCTCCTCGCGGCTCGCCTTTCCGGCGCGGGTGGCGTCGGCGAGGCGCTTGATCTCGGTGGCGAGGGACCAGAGGTCGCGGCCGTCGGCGTCGCGGATCACCGCCACCGAAAGACCGTTGTCGGTCTGCGTGGCCATGCCCATGTGGACCGCGCCGGAGCGGTGGATGACGTTCGCCTCGTCGTCGTAGCGGGCGTTGATCTGGGGATAGCTGGGCAGCGTCCGGCAGAGCGCGCTGATCAGGAACGGAAGCATGGTCAGCTTCGGCCGGTCGCCGCGGTCGTCGTTCATCATCGCGCGCGCCTGCTCCAGCGCGGTCACGTCATATTCCTCGACCAGGGTGAAATGCGGGATCCGGCGCTTCGCCTCAGCCATGTTCTCGGCGATCTTGCGGCGGAGGCCGACCACCTTGACCTGCTCGTCCTGGCGGCGCGCCGCGGCGGGGCCGTGCGACACGCTGCCGCCATTGTAGAGCAGCCAGGCGTCGAGATCGGCGTGGCGGACGCGGTCGCCGGCGGTCTTCACCTGCGCGAGGTCGATGCCGAGATCGCGCGCGCGGGCGCGGACGGCGGGGGAGGCCAGCACCTTCCCACTCCCGTTCGCCCCGAGCCCTTCGACGCCGCCTGCGGCGGCGCTCTGGGTAAACTCCGTCGAGGGGCCCTGTCGAGCGGAGCCGAGACTTTCATCGGATTCCGCCCTCGGCTGCGCTCGGGGGGGTGTCTCGACTTCGCTCGACACGAACGGTTCAGGAGCTGCTCTCCACTCCCCTTCCCTCCGGTCGGCCTCGACCGGCATATTCTCCTGCCGCCGCTCGCCGGTAGCGCGCCGTTCCGCGGCCATAGCGTCGGTGGTCGGGACCATGTCGTCGAGCGCCTCGGGCACCTCGGCCATGCCGTCGGCGATCGGCTCCTCGACAGCGGCGGCAGCCGCAGCGCCCTCGGTCTCGATCACCACCAGCACCGAGCCGATGGCGATCATGTCGCCGACCTCGCCCGCGACCTCCAGCACCTTGCCGGCCACCGGGCTCTCCATCTCGACCGTCGCCTTGTCGGTCATCATGTCGGCGAGCTGCTGGTCCTCGGCGACATCGTCGCCGACCTTGACGTGCCAGGCGACGATCTCCGCCTCCGCGATGCCTTCGCCGATGTCGGGCAGCTTGAATTCGTAGCGGGCCATGAGTGTCCTCTCTAGACCGTCATTGCGAGCGTAGCGAAGCAATCCAGTGCGGAACTCGGACGCCGCTGGATTGCCGCGTCGCTTCGCTCCTCGCAATGACGGGGGTGGGAAGCGATCATCGTCAGTCCTTCAGAACAGCTTTGAGCGCCGGGCCGAGCCGCCCCGGGCCCGGGAAATAGGTCCATTCCATCGAATGCGGATAGGGCGTGTCGTAGCCGGTCACGCGCACGACCGGCGCTTCGAGATGGTAGAAGCAGCGCTCCTGCACCAGCGCCGAAAGCTCGGCGCCGAAGCCGGCGGTCCGCGTCGCCTCGTGGAGGACGACGCAGCGGCCGGTTTTCCTCACCGATTCCTCGATCGTCTCGATGTCGACCGGGACGATGGTCCTGAGGTCGATCACCTCGGCGTCGATCCCCTCCGCCTCCGCGGTGGCGATGGCGACGTGGACCATCGTCCCGTAGGCGAGGATCGTCACCGCCTCCCCCGCCCGCGCGACCGCGGCCTTGCCCAGCGGAACGGTGTAATGGCCCTCGGGCACCTCGGCGCGCGAGTCCCTGGCCCAGGGCGTCACCGGCCGCTCGTAAAAGCCGTCGAAGGGGCCGTTGTAGATTCGCTTGGGTTCGAAGAAGACGACCGGGTCCGGATCCTCGATCGCGGCGATCAGCAGGCCCTTGGCGTCATAGGGATTGGAGGGGATGACGGTCTTGACCCCCGGCATGTGGGCGAAGAAGGCCTCGGGCGACTGCGAGTGCGTCTGCCCGCCGAAGATTCCGCCGCCATAGGGCGAGCGGACGACCATCGGCACCGACCATTCGCCGGCGGTGCGGTAGCGGATTCGGCCGGCCTCGGAGAAGATCTGGTCGAAGCCCGGGAAGATGTAATCGGCGAACTGGATCTCGATCAGCGGCTTGAGCCCGTAAAGCCCCATGCCGATCGCCGCGGCGACGATCCCGCCCTCGGCGATCGGAGCGTCGAACACGCGGGTCTTGCCATACTTTTTCTGAAGCCCCGCGGTGACCCGGAAGACTCCGCCGAAATAGCCGACATCCTCACCGAACACGACGATGTCGGAATCGCGCGCCATCATCACGTCGTGGGCGTCGTTCAGCGCCTCGATCATGTTCATGACGCTCATTTGCCGCGCCTCATTTCGGCCCTGGCGGCGGCGCGTTGCTCGGCGAGGTGCCAGGGCGGGTCGGCGAAGACGTCGTCGAACATCGAATCGACGTCCTCATAATGGCCGTTGCCGAGCGTGCCCTGCTTCTCGGCCTCCTTCTGCGCCGCGCGGACCTCCTCGCCGAGCCGGGCCTCGAGCGCCGAATGCCGCTCCTCGTCCCATTCGCCGAGGCCGATCAGGTGCGCCTTCAGCCGGGCGATCGGGTCGCCGAGCGGCCATTTCGCTCCGGCGTCCTTCGGCCGGTAGGCGGTCGGGTCGTCCGAGGTGGAATGACCCTCCGAGCGGTAGGTGAACAGCTCGATCAAAGTGGGCCCGAGGTTGGAGCGCGCCCGGTCCGCGGCCCAGCGCGTCGCCGCATAGACCGCCAGCGCGTCGTTGCCGTCGACCCGGAGGCCGGCGATTCCGTAGCCCACGGCGCGCGCGGCGAAGGTGGTGAGATCGCCGCCGGCGATTCCGCAGAAGCTGGAGATCGCCCACTGGTTGTTGACCACGTTGAGGATGACCGGCGCGCGATAGACTCCGGCGAAGGTCACCGCGTTATGGAAATCGCCTTCGGCCGTGGCGCCGTCGCCGATCCAGCCGGCGGCGATCCGGCTGTCGCCCTTGATCGCGCTGGCCATCGCCCAGCCGACGGCCTGCGGATATTGGGTCGCGAGATTGCCCGAGATCGAGAAGAAGCCCTTCCCCCGGTCCGAATACATGATCGGGAGCTGGCGGCCCTTCAGCTTGTCGCCCTGGTTCGAGTAGATCTGGCACATCATCTCGACCAGCGGATAATCGCGCGCGACGAGCAGGCCCTGCTGGCGATAGGTCGGGAAGCACATGTCCTCGGCATCGAGCGCGTGCGCCGCGGCGACCGCCACCGCCTCCTCGCCGAGGGACTTCATGTAGAAGCTGGTCTTGCCCTGGCGCTGGGCGCGGAACATCCGCTCGTCGAACACGCGGACCAGAGCCATGTCGCGAAGCATCCGCCGCAGCTTTTCGGCGTCGAGCTTCGGGTCCCAAGGTCCCACCGCCTTGCCGTCCTCGTCGAGCACACGGACCAAAGTGAAGCAGAGCGGATGGGTGTCGCCCGGCGCGGCGGCGATGTCGGGCCGGGGCGCGCTGCCCGCCGCGGGAATGGCGATGCCGCTGAAATCCACCTCGTCGCCGGGGCGCGCGTCGGGCTCGGGAACGTGAAGGGAAAGCGCAGGCTGGTTGCGGCGCTTCTTGTCGCTTGTCATCCTCAGTCTGCGTCCTTTTAGCGGCGCGCCTCCCTTGGTATGAACGAGGCGTCTAGTCAATTTCTCCGGTGGATTGCCATTTCGCCGCGAGGATGGGAGACGCTCCCGATGATGAACAGCTTCAAGCTCCTGCTGATCGCGGCGCTCGCCGCGCTCGCCGCCGTGCCGGCCCTCGCCCAGCCGACGGTCTACGTCATGCGCCACCTCGAGAAGGCGGAAGGGAACGATCCGGCTCTGTCCCCGCTCGGCAGGCGCAACGCCGCGCGGCTCCCGGCGCTGCTCGGCGGGGCCCGGCCCGGCGCCATCTACGTCAGCGCGACCCGCCGGGCGCGCGAGACTGCCCAGCCGCTCGCCATCTCCCTGGGGCTCTCGCCCAAGACCTACGATCCACGCGACACGCCGGCCCTGATCGCCCGGGTCAGGGCCGAAACCGGGACGGTCCTGATCGTCGGCCACAGCAACACCGTGCCCGAGATCGTCGCGGCGCTCGGCGGCGCGCGCCCGGCCGACATTCCGGAAACGCAATTCGGCGATCTCTGGCGGGTCGCTCCGGACGGGAGGACGACCCGCTCCAGAATCGATCAGTCGCCGCCCGAGTAAAGCGCGCCCTTTTTCTTGGGATTTCGCGCGGTCAACTGGACTCGGGCCCACTATTGAGTCACCATCCTCGAAGCGGGAGCAATCGCTCGTCGCCTCCGGCAAGGATGGACGACTTATGGGCGGGGAAGAAGTCGACAAGAATATCATCACGCCGGTGCGCTCGCCCGGCCCGATCGCCGTCTTTCTTCAGGGGCCGCGCTTCTGGAACGGCGTCGCCGCCTTTCTCGGAATGGCCTGCCGAAACAAGCCGCTGAGGCTCGGCAAGAGGGTGATCGCGGCGCGCCACGCCCATGTGAGCGAGCTCCTGCGCCGCGACCTCGATTTCGGCATCGCCGCGATCAACGAGACCAAGATCGTCGAGGTCAACGAGGGGCCGTTCATCCTCGGCATGGACCGCTCCGAGCTGCTCGAGCGCGAGCGCCGGGCGCTCTACGAGGCGCTCTCCGCGGTCGACATGGACGCCCTTCGCCGCGCGGCCGAGGCGGAGATCGACGAGCGCCTCGCCGCGATCCCGTCCGGCGGCGAGATCGACGTCGTCGGCGCCTATGCCCGGCCGGTCGCCGCCCATACCGCTCAAAAACTGTTCGGAATCACCGGCCCCAACGACGCCATGTTCATGGAGGTGACCCGCTCGGTCTTCGGCCACACCTTCCTCAACCAGGCGAACGACAAGAAGGTGCGCGAGCGCGCCATCCGCGCCGGCCATTACATGTCCGGCTGGCTTCGCGACGAGATCGCCCGCCGCCGCAAGAGCGGCAAGCCGGGCGAGGACATGATGGGCCATTTGCTTCGCCAGGGGATCGTCGACGACGACGGCGCGCGCCGGACGCTCGGCGGAATGCTGGTCGGAAGCGTCGACACGACCGCCACGTGCGTCGCCAAGATAGTCTGGCTCGCCGGCCGCGACCAGGACCTCGCGATCGGCATTCGCCGCGATCTGGGCGACATCGAGCGGCTCTACGGCTGGTGCAACGAGGCGCTGCGCTGGTGGATGCACAATCCGCTGGTCGTGCGCCACGCGATCGCCGATTGCGACCTTGCCGGCTGCGCGGTCAAGAAGGGCGACAGCGTCCTGGCCATGACCATCGCCGCGATGCGCGATCCGAGCGTCTTTCCCGAGCCGAAGCGCCTCCGCCCGGACCGCGACCCGGCCGCCTATCTCCACCTGGGCGCCGGCCTTCACCCCTGCTCGGGCCGGCCGGTAAACCGCTTCCAGATCCCGTTGCTGGTCGCCGGCCTGGTGCGGCGCGATCTGGTCAGGGTCGGGCGGGTCCGCTGGGCCGGCCCGTTCCCGCACCGCCTTGCGGCGATCCTCGGGGAGGGGCAGAGCTGATGGATTCGATGATCACCATTGTAGCCCCGATCCGGCGCGGCGACATCGAGGCGTTGAACGCGACGATCGACGCGCTCGGCAATCCCTGCTGCGAGCGGATCCGCAAGGCGCTCGACCGGCGCGACCCGGATGGCAGCGGGACCCATTTCATGAGCCTTCACGCCATCGCCAGCGCCGGCGACGGCGACGCGCATATCGTCTTCGAGTTTACCGCGGACGGCGACGCCAGGACGGCGATCGACCGGATCGACGCGGCCATCGGCGCCGATCTGGCGCCGGTCTTCGCGATGGCCCGCGACTGGCGCGACAATGTCGGCCTCGCCGCCTATCTCGAAAATCACCGGATCAGGGAGGGCGCGGGTTTTTCCGATCCGCCCGGCCTGTGCTTCGCCGGCACTCCGCATATGAGCGTCAGGCGGATCCTCGACGAAGCCGCATTGGCGCGCTTCGTCTCGTCGATCATCGACGAGGACGTCCGGCCCGACGTGCGGCCGATCGACCGGCTCGCGACGGTTCGTCTCGCGGTCGCCGGCAAGGACGAATTCAAATGGGCGCTCACGCCGCCGCCCGCGCCGGGCCGCGCGGCGGGGACCAGCAACCCGCTCGCCCTCGCCGCCGCCCTCGCCGGGCCCTTCGTGCGCGCCTATCTGTGGCCGTTCCTGTTCGTGCTGATCGCCGCGCTTGCGGTCGGGTGGATGCTGATCCGGCCCGATCTCGAACCGGCCTGGCCGGCGGCGATCTGGGACTCGATCAAGGTGCTGGCGTTCGGCGCCGGCGCCACCCTCCTCATCCTCCTCGCCGTCGCCGCCTGCATCTATTCCAGGCTCCGCAGCCAGGAGAAAAGCGACTGGACCGACGCGCGCGCACCCGATCTCGCCACCCTGGCCGAAATCCGCAAGCGCGAGAATTTCTGCGCCCAGAACCACATGGTCTCGGTCACCGAGCGCAAGCCCGGCTTCGTGCGCTCCCTGACGCTTCGCTTCGCCTTCTGGATCATCGGGATGTTCGCGACGAGGGTCTATCGCGAGGGCTTCCTCGGCGGCATCTCGACGATCCACGCCGCCCGCTGGATCACCATCCCCGGCACGCGCACCCTGGTCTTCTTCTCCAATTTCGGCGGAAGCTGGGAGAGCTATCTCGAGGATTTCATCACCCGCGCGCACGAGGGGCTGACCGCCGTCTGGTCCAACTCGATCGGCTTCCCGCGCGCCAGGAACCTGTTCCAGGACGGCGCCACCGACGGCGAGCGCTTCAAGCGCTACGCGCGGGCGAGCATGCAGCCGACCCTCTTCTGGTACAGCGCCTATCCCGATCTCACCACCGACAACGTGCGGTGCAACGCGGCGCTTCGCCGGGGCCTGGCGAGCGCGCTCACCAACGATGAAGCGAAGCAGTGGCTGGCCCTGTTCGGCTCCGGCGCGCGGCCGGATTCGAAGCTCGAGACCAGCGAGATCCAGAGCCTCGTCTTCGGCGGGCTCGGCTTCATGAAGGAAGGCTCGGTCGTCCTCTACGATTTGCCGGACGACCGGGAGAAGGCGCGGGCCTTCATGCGCGGCATCTATCCGGATGTCGGCTTCGGCGACGGCCGCAAGCTCAGGCACGACGCGATCGTCACCGTCGCGCTCGGCCCCCGAGCGCTCGAGAAGCTCGGCCTTCCCGACGAATGCGTGAAGGGCTTCGCTCCCGCCTTCCTCGAAGGGATGAGCATCGAGGGGCGCAACCGCATTCTCGGCGATATCGGCAAGAACGCTCCGAAGAACTGGCTTTGGGGCCGCGATCCTTTCGACCTCGCCCTGCTCGTCTATGGCAGGGACGAGAAATCCGTCCGCGCGCTGTGCAAGCGGCTGGCCGAGCTCGCCGACGCGAACGGCCTCGGCGAGCCGCACCGGATCCCGCTGATCGAGACCAAGAAGCCGGCGATCGAGCCCTTCGGCTTCGTCGACGGCATTTCGCAGCCGATCATCCGCGGCTCATACCAGAGCTTTCGCAAGAACGATCCGATCCACCTCGTCGAGCCCGGCGAGTTCATCATCGGCTATCCCGACAATCGCGACAATTTCCCGCCCGAGCCCGAGCTCAACGCGCTGGCCGATCCCGACAACCGGCTGCCGGTCGCCGACAGGAGCCGCGAGTTCGGCAACACCATCGTCGAGGCGCCGCGAGCGGTCGGGCGCAACGGCACCTATCTCGTCATTCGCCAGCTCGAGCAGGACGTCGGCGGCTTCTGGCAATATTGCCGGCGCGAGGCCCGCCGGCTGAAGGACCGCCTGCCCGCGCCCTACGACATGCGCCCGGCCTATATCGCGGCCAAGCTGGTCGGCCGCTGGCGCGACGGATCGTCGCTGGTCCGAAACCCTTATTATCCCTTCCCGACGGAGCACGAGAAACGCGTCGAGCGGCGCGCGAACCTCAAGAATGCGGCAGGCTATGACGAGACGACCGCGGTCGCCGCCTCGGGCGAGCCGGTCGGCTCGGAAACGGTCCGGCCGGACAGCAACCCGCCCGACGGCGCCGCGATCGCCGCGCCGCCGCTGAGCGGCATGGCCGCCACCGCCGCGGCCGCCCCCGCGGTGGCGGACGGACCGGGCGTCGCGGGCGCGGCGCTCCAGGCGACGGGGGCGAAGGCGAAGACCGCCGCTGCCGACGCTGCGGCAAGCGCGGCCGCGGCGGAAAAGGCCGCCGAAAGAAAGGGCGAGCCGCCGCCCGAGGAGAAATCGCCGGTCCGCTACAGCGACAACGACTTCCTGTTCGGGGTCGAGGATCCGCAGGCGTTGCGCTGCCCCTTCGGAGCCCATATCCGCAGGGCCAATCCGCGCGACAGCCTGTCGCCGGGATCGATGGACCAGGTCTCGATTTCCAACCGCCACCGGCTGCTCCGAGTCGGCCGGCTCTACAAGCCGGAGCCGGGGCGCGACCCGGGCCTGCTCTTCATGTGCCTCAACGGCGACATCGAGCGGCAGTTCGAGTTCATCCAGCAGACCTGGCTGGTCAGCCCGACCTTCCACGGCCTGGCCGGCGAGCAGGATCCGCTGACCAGCAATTGCGAGGGCACGGGCTTCGTCGTCCCGTCCCTCGACGGGCCGGTGCGGCTGGAACCGTTGCCGCAATTCGTGACCACGCTCGGCGGCGGCTATTTCTTCATGCCGGGACGCGCGCTTCTCGCTTATCTGGGCGGGGTTTAGAGTCGATCGTCAACCCTCGGTCGTCATTGCGAGGAGCGCAGCGACGAAGCAATCCAGTGGGCCTCGGAGGAGCAGCTGGATTGCTTCGCTTCGCTCGCAATGACGGCCGGAATGCATCCTACAGATCGATGCACGAGGCGATCGATTCGAGCTTGCGCACGCGCTCCTTGAGGTCCGCCATCTCGATCATCTCGCCGGCGGGGCTGCGGCTCTCGTGGCGCACGGCCCCGGCCAATTCCAGCTTGCGGATCTCCAGCCAGCCGGCCCATCCCTTGAGCCCGGCCATGGTGGTTATGCCGAGGCCCGCGAGGCCGAAGCTCGCCAGGGTCAGCATCGTCGCTGCGTCGGTCATCTTTCTTCCTCCCTTCGACAGATTTGCCTCCTGCGCTCCCCTCAGCGCAGCTCCTCGATCTCGCGCGCGAGCCTGCTGTTCGAGCTCGTCACGTAGCTTTCGATCGCCTGCATCCTGAGATCGATGGCGCGCATCCTTTCCCGCGCTTCCTCGCGGGCGGCGACGCGGCCGGGAGCGGCCTCGCGCCTGGCGCCGCCGCGCGGGGTGCCGATCACGGCGAGCACGCCATAGGCGATCAGCACCCAGGTGAAGTGCGTCAGCAGTGCAGCGATCACGAACGCCGCCCGGACGATGAGGGGATCGAGCCCGGTCCGGCCCGCGATCCCGGCGCAGACGCCGGCGACCTTGCGGTTCTTGCGGTCGACCTCGAAGCTGTGGCCACGGATATTCATTTCGTCCCTCCTGATTCCCGGCCTTCCCCGGCCGGCGACAAAAGCCCGTCCTCGAAATCGTCCGCTATCGGGCGGCGCGCGATCCGCGGCGCCCGCTCCTCGGCGGAGACGGCGCGCTCGAGCACCTCGAGCCGCGAATCCATCCGGTCCATCAGCCGCCACATCTCCTCGAGCTCGCCCGGCCGCTCCTCGCGATCCCTGGCGCGCCGCTCGCGGACATGCCTGGGCGGGCGGACCAGCAGGTAGACGATGAGCCCCGCGATCAACGTGGCGACGATGCTGCCGACAGTGGTCGCGATACCGACGATCTCGCCGATGTCCGTTCCGTTGAGATGGATGCTCATGCCGCGATCCTCCGCTGCTTCATCGCCTCGAGCTCGGCGTCCACGCGCTCGGCGACCCGAAGCTCGGCGATCTCGTCCTCGAGCGAGCGGGGGGCGGCGAGCGCAAGCACCTCGGCCTGGCCTTCCGCATAATCCGCCTCGCGCTCGAGCAGCTCGAAATTGGCGAAGGCGTCCTGGGTTCGGCCGCCGGCATACATTTCGCGCATCCGGATCTGGTTGTGGGCGGTCTCGACCCGGGTGGCGATGGCGCACTGGCGGGCGCGGGCCTCGCGCAGCTTGGCCTGGAGCTTGGCGATGTCGGCCTCGTAGGCGCGCAGGGTCCGGTCGATCAGAGCGATCTCGTCGGCGATCTCCTCGCCGAGGTCGGTGAGCTTCTCCTTCTCGACCAGAGCGAGGCGGGCGAGGTCGTCCCGGCCCTTGGAAAGCGCAAGCTCGGCGCGCTCGGTCCAGCTCGCCTGCAATGCGCCGAGCTGCTGCGTCTGGCGGCGCTTTTCCTTCTGGTCCGCGATCGACCGCGCGGCCGCGGCGCGCACCTCCACCAGCGTCTCCTCCATCTCCATGATGATCACCCGGATCGTCTTGGCGGGGTCGTCCGACCGGTTGGTCAGATCGATGACGTTGGCGGCGATGATGTCGCGGGTCCTGGAAAAGATGCTCATTGAAATGCGCTCCGGTCGGAAAATATTGGCGGGGGCCGGGTGGGGAAGCCGGGGGGCAGGCTTCGACCCGGCCCTCCGCCGCGGTTCAGGCGTTGGCCTGAACCGAAGTCTGGACCTGGGCGATCTGGCCGGCCTGGACCGGGCCGATCGCCGAGCTGACGAACATGGTGGAAAGAACGATGGCGCCGATCGCGGCGGTGACCGTCTGGGGCATGTTGATGTTGAACATTTGAAGTCTCCCTGAAATTCGAAATCGTGAACCTGATGCCCCAAAGGATTGCATCAGCCGTGCCAAACGGATTTTTCCGCGGAAATCCGCCGTTTTCGGCGAATGCGGCGTGGGTTCAGGAAATCAGGGAGCGCCGCGACTTGGCGGAAATTACCAATTCTTAGCGGACGATGATGAAGTCCGTCTTGCGGCGGCGCGGGCCGGCGTCCTTGCGCGTGATTTCGAGCAGGCGGGCGCCGGCCATGAAGACCGCGCCGGTGCAGGCCGCGAACAGCAGCCAGCCGCCGACGCCGGGATAGGTTTGCAGATAATGGAAGCCCCGCTCCGATGCCCCGAGCCCGAGCGCGTAGATCACCGCGCAGGCTTCGAAACGGGTCTTGATGACGAACAGGCGGGCGATCTTTCTCATCATGCACGAAAGAGAGCAAGATGCGGGCCAATGGCGGATTTCCGCGAAAGGCGATCCTTAACGGGTAAGGATTTGTAAACCATGCCGACGCTTTCGCGCCCGGAAGGCCCTAGGGAACGCCCGGCACCGGCACCGACGGGCCCGCGGGCGCCGGCGGCTGCGGCTGGCCGGGGCGGCCGAGGCTGTAGGTCAGCGCCAGCTTGAAGCGCGGGCCATCCGAGACGTTCGTCGTTCGGGTAAGCGCCGTGTCGGAGATGGTGCTCCTGCGGAATTCCGTCGGGCCGAAAATGTCGTCGACGGTCACGACGCTCGACAGCCGGTCGGTGATCGCGTGCGACCAGGACGCGCTCGCGCGGAAGTAGGAATCGTTGCTGACGAGCCCGTCATTGTAGGGGCCGGAATAGTTGGCGGTCACCGTGATCCGGTCCGCCCCGCGGCGGCCGTCCGAGCCGTCGCGATAGTCGATCTGGGCCGTCCCGGAATAATTGGTGCTGTGCTGGACTCTGAAAATCCCGAAATCGCGCTCGATCCGCCGGTCGATCAGATTGGCGTTGATCGAATAGGTGAAGCCCCGGACGATAGGCCCCTGGACGGCCAGGGCCGCGCCGCGATCGGTGCGCTGCCCGACATTGACCGGCTGGGACACCAGCACGCCGTCGTCGGTCAGCGTGTTGAGGAACGAGAACAGATCGTCGGTCCGGCGATGGAACAGGGTCAGCGAAATCGTCTGCCCCTCGGTCTCGGCGCGCAGCTTCGCCTCGATGGCGTCGGTCAGCTCCGGGCGGAGCGCGGGGTTGCCGGCATTGGCGGTGGTGGCATCGGAAAAGCGAAGCGCCGGGCTGAGCTGCTGGATCGCGGGCCAGGCGACTCGGCGGGAATAGCTCAGCGTTCCCGTCAGCCAGCGCGCGAGGCGGCGCTCGAGCGTCATGCTGGGGAAGAGGTGGGCGTCGCTCGGCCCCTCGCCCAGGCTCGGATCGGCGAAATCATAGTCGCGGCTCTCGATCCTGAGCCCGGCGAGCATCGTTCCGCCAAGCAGCGGGAACTGGAAGCTCGCATAGGACGCGACCTCGAGCGTCGTACCGTCGATCGTCGAGACCGGGGGGAACGGATTGCCGCCGAGCGGCAGGTCGCCGCCTTGCTCCAGCCTGTTGAAGTCGTGCGTGTCGTTGATCGAGCCGCCGACGAGGAGGCGCTGCCTGCCGCGCAAGGGCCGGACATAGTCCAGCTTGAAGATCCGCGCCCGGGTGAAGGCGTCGGAGTGGAACCGGAATTCGCCGGCGCCGAAATCGGTCGTCACTTCGCTGGTGGGATCGAAGCGGTATTGCTGGATCGAGGTCGTCAGCAGCTCTCCTTGCCGGCTTCCCTCCTCGCGATATTCCAGCGACGCATTATAGGCGTCGTAATCGAAATCGCTGGTGATGCGCTGAGCGAGCGGAGCGCCCGGACTGGCCGACGAGACGGTTACCGAATCTATCGTCGTTCGGGCGTCGGCGGTGATCATGCCGCCCTGGAACGTGATCGTCCGCTTGTCCGTCGGGCGGTAGCTGATCTGGCCGTTGCCGTTGACGAACTCGAAGCGGCTGCGCGAGTCTTGAGTCTCGATCGTGTCGGGCGCGGTGCCGGCCGGATCGAGGCTGAGGCGCTCGCGCGTCACTTCGGCGAGGCGGACGTCGCGGGTCCAGCCGAGGTTCCCGGAAAGGGTCCAGTCGCCATGGGTCCAGGTCGGCGAGGCCCTGAGCTCGGTGCCGCCGTAGCGGCTCGCGCTGGCGGTCGCCGAGCCGCGCAGGCCGTTGAGGGCGTTGCGCCGGGTGATGATGTTGATGATCCCGCCGGTGCCCGAGGCGGAGAATTGGGCGCTGGGGTTGGAGACGACCTCGATCCGCGCGATTTCCGAGCCCTGAAGGTCGCGCAGGATGTTCGGGTTCGGGGACGGGCGGCCGTCGACCAGGACGGTGACCCCGGACGTTCCGAGCAGGCGGATCGAATTGTCGGGCTGGACGGTGACGGCCGGAATCCGCCCGAGAATATCGAGCGCGTTGGACGATCGCGCTTCGGCGGTGTCGCGCACCGTGTAGGTGTCGCGGTCGATCGCGGTGCGCTGCTCGGGCTGCGCTCGGACGACGATCTCCTCGCCACCGGCCGGGCTCGCCGGCGGCGCGGGAGCCGGGGCTGGGGCCGGGCTGGCCTGAGCGAAGACAGGCGAAAACGGCGCGAAGGCCGCGCCGGAAAGCAACAATAACCGGCGCAACTCGCCCCCCTGTTCATCCGCATCGTTCAGGCGAAAGTCCTTCTCGCGGAAGGACTTGCGGCCTCAATCGGCCCGCCGCCCTAGCATCTTAATAGGTCACGTCCAGATCGAAATGACCGCCCTTGCGCAAAGTGACGGTGCAGCCTTTCCAGGGACGCGGATCCTCCTCGGCCATCTCCTTCTGGATCGTGCGCAACGTCTCCAGCATGTTCTGGACCGGCTCCTCGCTGAGCGGCACCTGGGCCTCCCAGCCGTTGTCCTGAGTGGCGACGATCCGGACCAGCGAGCGGCCCTGGTGCAGATCGAGCGCCATCACCGCCTTCTCGAAGCCCGGCGGGCATTGCGCCGCGATCAAGCGGCCGAGCGCCAGGCAGGCGATGTCGATCTTCTCGTTGCGCTGATCGGTCATGATGTCTCCAGTGCGGCCGGCCCCGGCATGCGGCGCCCCCCGCTCAGATGGGCGCCCGCCGCCCGGCGCGCAAGCGCCGCCGAGCGGCTCAACGCTCATGTGACATAAATCGCGGACCCTCCCGCATATGTTGCGCGACACCTGAAGACGTGACGACGGAGCAGCCCTCCGGCAGCGACCGGTCGACCAAAGCGAGCCGATCCCGCCATGGCGGTCGGCGCGGTCCCGGCGATGCCGTCCGAGCGCCCGGCTTCCGAAGTAACAATCCGAGCGATTGAAGAATCGCAATCGGCGTATATGAATGAAATCTCCGTCATAAGGAGACATCGCCATGATTCCGGACGACCTTCAAAACCAGGGCATAAATTGGGTCGCGCAAATTGGGCCCGAAGTCGGTGGGACCGTAAGTGGCTATCTATGGGGAGAGACGGTCGCCTTTTACCTGACGACGAGCGGCCCTTCGCAGGTCTATGCCGGCTATTCGACCGATAGCGGCGGATCCTACACACCAATCCCGCCGGATCAGGTCGTGACGGTTGCCGGCTCGGACGTCCTGTGGCTGGTCGAGGTGCCGCAGGACACTCAGGTCAAGTTTCTGCTCGGCATATCGGCCATCTGAACGCTCAGGCGGGGGCCTCCGTCGCGAAGTCGCCGCCGCGCGTCGGAGCGACGGCCACGCTCAATCCGCCGCTTCGAGCGCGAGAAGGGCGAAGGTGGCGAGCCAGTGCTCGCCCATATAGTCGCCCGCGACGTGGGGCAGGCTGGCGTCGAGATGGGCATCGGCGGCCTTCAGCGCAAGCGCCGCGAGCGCGCCCTCCAGCGCGTCGGCGATTCCGCGCCAGCACCAGGCGCGGCTCAAATTGACTCCGTCGAGATGGGCGATCTTGCCGTCCGAGCGGTCCGAGACGAAGGCGGGCGCGAACAGGCTGGCCGGCGTCCCGCCCGCGAGGCCTGGCAGGAAGGCGCCGAACCAGGTGGCGAATTCCGGCGGCGCCATCACCCGGCGCATCAGCAGCGCCTCGGTGAGCGAGGGCGAAAGGAAGTCGTCTCCGCCGGGCTCCCAGGCGGGGCAATCTCTGTCCTTGGCATAATAATCCGCCGCCCGCTCGCGGATCAGCCCGGCGAGCGGCGCGTCGTTCGCCTCGGCCCAGTCGAGCGCGAGGATCAGGGCGAAGGCGGTGTTGGAATGGGTGCCGGTACGGATCGGATAGGTCAGCTTGGGCAGATAAAGGGCGAACCGCTCGGCGAAAGCCGCGGCGAGCGGCGCGAGGTTGTCCGCCCATTCGGCCTCGTGCCGCTGCGCCTCGGCATGGAGCGCGAGCAGCCAGGCCCAGCCGTAAGGCCGCTCGAACCCGCCGGTATAGGCGCGGTCGAGATAAGCGCGCTCGCCGGAGACATTCTCGGGCGTCAGCATCTCGTCCAGCAGCGCGCGAACGCGCGGCGCGGCGTCCATCTCGGGGTAGAGCCGCAGCGTTCGCATCAGAAGCCAGTAGCCGTGGACGCAACTGTGCCAGTCGAAGCTGCCAAAGAAGATCGGGTGAAGCGCGCTCGGGGCCAGCAGGTCCTCCGGGCCTTCGAGCACCTGGTCCAGCTTGTGCGGATATTCGCGGCGGACATGGCCGAGCGCGATCTCCGCGAAGCGGTTGGCGGTATCGGCGGTGAGGTTGTGGGTCATATTAGAAGGCCAGCCAGTAGATCAAAGCGACGTTGACCACCCACAAAGGCAGCGCGGTGCCGGCTTGGGCCTTGATCACGCCGTTGCGGTCCTTGAGCTCGAGCAAAGCCGCCGGCACGATGTTGAAGTTGGCGGCCATCGGAGTCATCAGCGTGCCGCAAAAGCCAGCGAGCATTCCGATCGCCCCGATCACCGCCGGATCGCCGTGATAGGCCTGGATCAGCAGCGGCACGCCGATCGCCGCGGCCATTACGGGGAAGGCGGCGAAGGCGTTGCCCATGATGATCGTGAACAGCGCCATTCCGAGGCCGAAGACCAGCACGGTGAGGAAGACGCTGCCTTCCGGGATCACCGCCCGCGTCGCCTCGCCGATGATCGTTCCGACCCCGGCCGCGGCGAAGACCACGCCCAAAGCGGCGAGCATCTGCGGAAGCACCGCCGCCCAGCCGATCGCGTCGATCAGCCGCCGTCCTTCCTGAAGCGGTGCAAGCGCCGGCGGTCTCAGCCACGCGAACAACACCGCCAGCGCGATCAGGGCGCCGAGGCAGAGGAAGACGAAGGTCTCGCGCTTCGGCTCGATCCAGCCGAGCGAGCCCAGCGACGTGTGGCTCCACACCAGGGTCCCGACCAGAGCGACCGCGGGGATGATAAGAGCCGGCAGGAACAGGCGATTGCCGAGCCGCTCCGACCAGGCCAGCCGTTCGCCCGCGCTCGTCGTCGGCGGATTGCTGCGGCCGAGCGCGCCGAAGCCGGCGAGGCCCGCGAGGCCGAGGACGAGCAGGCCGTTGGCGAAATCGCCGAGCCGGCTTCCGGCGAGCAGGCTCAGCGCCATCAAGCCCCAGAAGGCGGCATTGCCGAAGCGCTTGGCGTTGCTGCGGTCGAACGCGCTGAGGATCGCGTAAGCCGCGAACAGGGTGCCGACGATGCCGAACGTCCATTGCAGGGTGATCATGACGGTTCCCCGCCATCCCCGCGAACGCGGGGATCCAGTTCGGCCGTCGCTGGATTCCCGCTTTCGCGGGAATGACGGGAGAGCCGGCGGTCCAGCAGCAGGAGCCTCGTCCCATGGATCAGGAAGGCGGCGATCGCCGTGGGGATCGCCCACACCGCAAGCTCCAGCGGCGCAAGCATGTAGCCGTAGGTGGCGAGCGTCTGCTGGATCAGGATGATCGAGCCGATGGCGATGAAGATGTCCTCGCCGAAGATCACCCCGACATTGTCGGTCGCCGCGGCGTAGCTCTTCACAATCTCCTCGCTCTCCTCGTCGGTCTCGCCGAGCTGGTTCTTCGCCGCCGCGAGCGCCATCGGGGCGACCAGCGGCCGCACCGTCTGGGGATGGCCGGCGATCGAGATCAGCCCGAGGGCGGCGGTCGCCTGGCGGAACAGCAGGTAGACGATCAGAAGCCGCCCGACCGTCGCCGCCCGGATTCCCGCGATCACCGCGCCGGCGCGCTGCTGAAGCCCGTAGCGCTCGAGCAGCCCGATCACCGGAAGCACGACCCACACGATGGCGATGATCCGGTTGTCGTTGAACGCCTTGCCGAAGGTGGAGACGATTTCGACCGCCCCCATCCCGCCGAGCAGCCCGGTCGCCAGCGCGGCGACCGTCACCACCAGCATCGGATTGAGCCTCAGCGCGAAGCCGAGGACGACGATGAGGACGCCGAGCAGGGGGAGGTAGTGGAGCATCAATTCCTCCCCGGAACGGGGAGGGGGACCAGCCGAAGGCTGGTGGTGGGGCCGAGAGAGGTGGAGGCGCTTCGACCCCTCCACCACGCGCTCCGCGTGCGGTCCCCCTCCCCGTTCCGGGGAGGATTTTTACCCCTCGCCATAGCCCCCTCCTCCCGGAGTCTCGATCGCGAAGGCGTCGCCCGCCGCCATCTCCGCCGCGTCGGTTGCGCCCAGCATCTCCTCGCGCCCGTCCGCGCGCACCACCTTGTTCACCCCCGGCGCCGCGTCCCTGCCGCCCGCAAGCCCGCTCGGCGGCACGCGGCGGCGGTTGGAGAGGATCGAGGCGGTCATCGGCTCCAGGAAGCGGATCTGCCGAACCACGCCGTCCCCGCCGCGCCGCGCGCCCTCGCCGCCCGAGCCGTGCCGCACCGCGAACCGCTCCAGCACCACAGGATAGCGCGTTTCCAATATCTCGGGGTCGGTCAGCCGGCTGTTGGTCATGTGAGTCTGCACCGCGCTCGCCCCGTCGAAGTCCGGCCCGGCCCCGGCGCCGCCCGCGATCGTCTCATAATATTGATGGTCCGAATTGCCGAAAGTGAAATTGTTCATCGTCCCCTGGCTCGGCGCGAGCGCTCCGCAGGCGGCGAAGAGGCAGTCGGTGATCACCTGGCTGGTCTCGACATTGCCGGCGACGACCGCGGCGGGGAAATGCGGGTTGAGCATCGAGCCTTCCGGCACCTTCAGCGTGATCGGCCGCATGCAGCCGTCGTTGAGCGGGATCGCGTCGTCGACCAGGGTGCGAAAGACGTAGAGCGTCGCCGCCCGGCAGATCGAATGAGGGGCGTTGAAATTGTTCGGCTGCTGATCGCTCGTCCCGGCGAAATCGACCACCGCCGAGCGCTCCTCCCGGTCGACCCGGATCGAAACCTGAACGAACGCGCCATTGTCCATCTCGTAGCGGAATTCCCCGTCCGAGAGCCGCCCGATCAGCCGCCGCACCGCCTCTTCGGCATAGGCCATGACGTGGCCCATATAGGCGTCGACGACCTCGCGGCCCTGCTCCGCGGCCACCCTGCGCAGCTCGTTCGCGCCGCGCGCGCAGGCGGCGACCTGCGCCTTCAGGTCGGCGATGTTGCGGTCCGGATTGCGCGCCGGCCATTCGCCCGAGCCGAGCAGCGCGCGAATCTCGGCTTCGAGGAAACGCCCCCGATCGACCAGCAGCACATTGTCGATCAGCACCCCCTCCTCGCCGACGTCGCGGCTGTCGGGCGGCATCGATCCCGGAGCGATCCCGCCGATGTCCGCATGATGCCCGCGTGCAGCGACGTACCAGGCGGGCGCGGAATCGCTCTCGACGAACACCGGCATGATCACCGTGATGTCGGGCAAGTGGGTGCCGCCGCGATAGGGGGCGTTCAGCACGTAGACGTCGCCGGGCTTCATCCCCCTTCCGTCGCGCGGAGCTCCGGTTGCATCTGGGCCCCGCGCCTCGATCGCGGTCCGGATCGAATCGCCCATCGATCCCAGGTGGACCGGGATGTGCGGCGCGTTGGCAATCAGGGCGCCGTCGCGGTCGAACAGGGCGCAGGAGAAATCGAGCCGCTCCTTGATGTTCACCGACGAGGCCGTGCTCTGCAGCGCCACGCCCATCTCCTCGGCGATGGCCATGAAGAGGTTGCCCATCACCTCGAGCTGGACCGGATCGACCTCGGTGCCCATCGCGGGGACCGAGGAGCGCGGGCTGGCGCGGGTGAGGATGAGGTTGCCGAGAGCGTCCACTTCCGCCCGCCAGCCCCGCTCGACGACGGTGGTTTGCGAGGGATCGATGATGAGGGCGGGGCCGGTGACGATGTCGCCGGGGAAGAGGGAGGCGCGGTCGTACAAATCCTCCCCGGAACGGGGAGGGGGACCAGCCGAAGGCTGGTGGTGGGGCCGCGAGAGGTGGAGGCGCCCCGACCCCTCCACCACGCGCTCCGCGCGCGGTCCCCCTCCCCGTTCCGGGGAGGAATGTTCGCCCTTCCCCACCGCCTCGACGATCGCCGTTTCCACCACGACCTCGGTCTCCGGCGCGTCGAAGCCGAAGCGAAGCCGGTGCGCGGCCTCGAAATCCTCGCGCATCCGCCCCGACACCGCCACTTCCAGCGTCGAATCGCTCCCCTCGTAGCGAAGCGCGGCGCGGCGCCGGACCTCCGGCGCATCCACGCCCTGCGCCCTCAGCGCCGCCACGGCCTCCCTCTCGAGCTCGGCAAGCACCGCGTCCAAAGCCGCCCCGGCCAGCGTGCGCTGCCTGAGCTCGACCATGTCCGCCAAGCCCATGCCATAGGCGCTGAGCACTCCTGCGAGCGGGTGGATCATGACCTTGCCGATGCCCAGCGCGTCGGCGACCAGGCACGCATGCTGGCCGCCCGCGCCGCCGAAGCATTGCAGCGTGTAGCGGGTCACGTCGTGGCCGCGGGCGATCGAGATCTGCTTGATCGCACCCGCCATGTTGTCGACCGCGATCCGGATGAACCCCTCGGCGACGTCGCGCGCATCCATCCCGGCGCGCGAGGCGATTTCCTCGCACCGCGCCAGCGCGGCGGAAACGTCGATCGGCTGGTCCCCTTCGGGCCCGAAGACCTGCGGAAAATGCTCGGGCCTGATCTTGCCCAGCACGACGTTGCAGTCGGTCACCGTCAGCGGCCCGCCGCGCCGGTAGCAGGCCGGCCCGGGCACCGCTCCGGCGCTGTCCGGCCCGACCCGGAAGCGGCGCCCGTCATAGTGGCAGACGGATCCGCCCCCCGCGGCGACGGTGTGGATCTCCAGCATCGGCGCGCGCAGGCGGACGCCCGCCACCGCCCGCTCGCTGGTCCGCTCATAGGCGCCGGCGAAGTGCGAGACGTCGGTCGAGGTGCCGCCCATGTCGAAGCCGATGACATGGCCCTCGCCCGCCTCGGCCGCGGTCTTCGCCATGCCGACGATCCCGCCGGCCGGGCCGGAGAGCACCGCATCCTTGCCGCGGAACGTCGCCGCGTCCGTGAGGCCGCCGTTCGATTGCATGAAGAAGAGGCGGAGACACTGGCCATTATCCCCGTTCGTCCCGAGCGAAGTCGAGGGACCCAGCCGAGCGAAGCCGAGGCCCTTGGTTCTCGGCTGCGCTCGAAAAGGTGTCTCGACTTCGCTCGACACGAACGGTTGGCGGGTTAGCCCCGCCACAACCTTGTCGACATAGCGCCGCAGCACCGGCGAGAGATAGGCGTCGGCCACCGCCGTGTCGCCGCGGCCGATCAGCTTGATCAGCGGCTCGACCTCGTGGCTGGCGGAGACCTGGGTGAAGCCGATCGCGCGCGCCATCCCCGCCACCGCCGCCTCGTGCGCGGTCCAGCGCCAGCCGTGCATCAATACGACCGCCAGCGCGCGAAAGCCCCGGTCGAACGCGGCCTGAAGCCCAACCTTGGCCCCCTCGCGATCAAGCGGCCGCAGCACCTCCCCCTCGGCGCTGACCCGCTCCTGGACCTCGATCACATGGGCGTAAAGCGGCTCCGGAAGCACGATCCGCCGCGCGAAGATATCGGGCCGCGACTGATAGCCGATCCTGAGCGCGTCGCCGAGCCCGGCGGTGATCGCCAGCACGACCGGCTCGCCCTTGCGCTCGAGCAGCGCGTTGGTGGCGACGGTCGTCCCCATCTTGACCGAGCCGACCGTGCCGCCGCCCTCCTCCGCCAGAATGGCGCCGATCCCGGCCACCGCGGCGTCGGCATAGCGCTCCGGATTGTCCGACAGCAGCTTGCGAACGATCAGCCGGCCATCGGGCGACCGGGCGACGATGTCGGTGAAGGTGCCGCCCCGGTCGATCGAGAAGGTCCAGGCGCCATGCATGGCCGCCCGCCTAGCAAAGGCCGCTTGACCCGGCCAGCGGCTTGGGACAGCGCAAGGGCATGAGCGATCACTATCCCGAGAAGAACGAGGCGGCGGGGATGACCTCCGCCGATTTCCACGGCCTCGCGCAGAAGCAGATCATGAACGCGCTGTTCGCGACGCTCGCCGAAACCAAGATGCCGTGGAACCTGGTCGAGCCGCTGCTCGATTCGGCGCGCGCCGTCTGCACCGCCGATTTCGAGCAGGCGCATGTCCGGCTGCACACGATGCGCGGCGAGGGCGAGGGATGGGTCGAGGCCGAGGAGGCCTTTCTCGGCCTGTCGGTCGCCGACCGCGACAGCGGCCGGGAATGGCTATCCGAAACCTGGTGGCTGTCGGATATCGCCACCCAGGATTCGAGCCGCGAGGAGGTCCAGGCGGTGGTCGCCGCGCTGGAGCGGACCATCGCCAGGCTGCACGAGTGGCTGGCGAACGGCGGCGTGAAAACGGGAGGCCCCGCCGAACCGGAGCCTCCCGCGGAGGATTCGACCGAATCCTAGAGCGTATCAACCTGCAGCTTTTCTGCCCCTCCCCCTGAGGGGGAGGGTAGGGTGGGGGTTTACGGAGTCCGCGGTTTTCCGCCGATGCCGGAACCCCTCACCCCAACCCTCTCCCCATGGAGAGGGAGTCTGTCGTAGCGGATGGTCGATACAGCTAACCGACGGCCGAGCCGCCGGGCTCGTCGCCCATGACCTCGCCGAGCGCGCCGTCGACCTTGCCGTCGCCGGCCATCTTGGTCTCGCTCTTCGTGTCCGCCGAGGCCCCGGCCGGCATGTCGATCGGCTCATAGGGGCCGCCGACGCCGGTTTCGGCGGGCGGCGACCAGCTGGCCAGCCGGTCGCGAACGCCGCGCTCGTAGAGCTGGATGCAATTGTCGTCGCCCGGCCCCGGGCTGCATGGCGGATAGGAATGGGTCGCCGGGTGCGGCGCCAGGTCGGCGGGGGAGACGGCGGCGGTGTCGACCTCCTCGAGCGGGCCGCCCATGCCGGTCGAGACCTGCTCGGGCTGGGTCATGTCCGGCTTCACGGCGAGGTCGAGGTCGGGATCGCCTTCGCCTTTCTTGGCGAAGATCAGCGCCTCGTCGTTCGCCGTCCAGGTCGCGGAGGCCTGCTCGATCTTGGGCTCGTCCTTGCCGGCCTTCGACCAGCCCCAGCTCGCCGCCGGCTGCGCCGCCTTGGACCAGTCCAGCGGCTTCGCCATTTCGGCCTTGGAGTCGACCGTCTTGGCGCCGACCTCCATGGCCTTCGCGCCCTTGTCGGCGAAGTCGGCCGGCTTGCCGCCGGCCCAGGCGAGAGTCGATGTTCCGAGGAGCAGCGCGGCCGCCCCGATATAGACCTGTTTCATGACGAATCTCCGTGCTCTCCCGGCCCGCGCCGACGAGGCGCAAACCGGCTCAAGCCCCACGCCGCCTTACGGGGAGACAAACGGATCGCCGGCCGCTTTTTATCCTGAAAACGGGTCGCCCCGTCAGAAATGGCGCTCGATTCGGCGCTTCCGGTGCTGCGACGAGCCGTTGGCGGAGCGCCGGAAACGGGGCGGGCGGCGCCTCTAGGGAAAGCGCCGCCCTTAAGCGCTCCTCATAGCCGCGATAAGCTGGACAGAGGCTGAATGATCAGGGTGAACGCGTCAGGAGGGGCCGGGGCCGGCCAGCGCGAGGATTCGCTGGGCCTGGACGAGGTGCGGCCGGTCGATCATCCGCCCCTCGAGCGAGAGCGCCCCCGCCTGCGGATCGGCCGCGAAGGCCGCCACCACGGCGCGCGCATGGGCGATTTCGGCGTCGCTCGGCGTGAACGCATCGTTGATGACGCTCACCTGGGCCGGATGGATGGCCATCATGCCGGCAAAGCCGTCGCGCCGCGCCCGCGCGGCATAGGCCGCGAGCCCATCCAGGTCCTTGTAGGCCGGATAGACCGTGTCGATCGCCGCCACGCCCGCCGCGGCCGCGCCGAACAGGCAGAGCGAGCGGGCGAGCTCGTAGGGCGCGGTATAGCGGCCGTCCTCCTCACGGCTGGTCGCGGCGCCGATCGCCGCCGGCAAATCCTCCGCGCCCCAGGTGAGGCCGGCGAGCCTCTTCGCGCCGCCATAGGTGCCGAGCTGGAAGATCGCCGCGGGAGTCTCGGTGGCGATCGCCAGGATCTGCGCCGCCGCGTTGCCGAGCCCGGTCATCCGCCGCGCCAGCTCGGCGACGGAAGCGCCCCCTTCCGCCTTGGGCAGGACGATCCCGTTCGGGTGCGAAGGAAGCACCGCGGAAAGGTCCCTGTCGCAGTCGGGCGTCCCCAGCGGGTTCACCCGAACCCAGATCTGCGCGCCCTGATGGCCGTTGAGGAAATGCGCCACCTCGCGCCGCGCCACCGCCTTGGCCGCGAGCGCGACCGAATCCTCGAGGTCGAGGATCAGCGCGTCCGCCCCGGCGCCGAGCGCCTTCTCCATCCGGTCCGGCCGGTCCCCGGGCACGAACAGGAGGGAACGGAGCCTCATTGGGAGACCCGGACCGAAAGCCCCTCCCCTTGATGGGGAGGGGTTGGGGTGGGGTGGACTCTTCGTGAAGGCGCCGCCCTCCGTTGACTCCACCCCCACCCCAACCCTCCCCCATCAAGGGGGAGGGAGTCTGATAGGCGAGACCTCATCCCGGCCGCCTCTGCATCAGCGCCGTCCGCTCGGTCACGCAGACCAGCTCCTCCTTCTGGTTGTACATCCGGTGCTCGAAGGTGACGATCCCGGCCTCGGGTCGAGAGCCCGAATCCTTGAGCCCCACCACCTCGGTCTCGGCGCGCAAAGTGTCGCCGATGAACACGGGCTTCGGCATCCGCACCTTGTCGTAGCCCAGGTTCGCGACGAGCGTTCCGAGCGTGGTGTCGCCGACCGAAAGGCCGACGAGGAGCGCGAAGGTGAAGGTGCCGTTGACGACGATCCGCCCGAATTCGGTTCCTTCGGCATAGGTCTCGTCGAGGTGGAGCGGCTGCGGATTGTGCGTCAGCGCCGAGATCAGCAGGTTGTCGGTCTCGGTCACCGTCCGGTGCGGCTGGTGCCGAATTCGGTCACCCAGGGTCCATTGCTCGTAATAGCGCCCGGGCATGTTTCTACCTCCCCCCCTTGTGGGGGGAGGATAGCGCAGCTTGGCCGCAAAGCGGTCTAGCGAAGCTTGGAGAGGGGGTGCGGCGCTGCGCGCCGCGCGCTCGCCGGGCGAGCGCACCCCCACCCCTTGATCCCCTCCCCACAAGGGGGAGGGGAATTTTCGAGCCTGCCATCATCCCTCCCCCTTCTCGATCCGCGCCAGCATCGCGCCCTCGCTCACTTGGGTGCCCTCCTCGGCGTTCAGCTCGGCGACGATACCGTCGAACGGCGCGGCCAGGCTATGCTCCATCTTCATCGCCTCGAGCGTCAGCAATTTCTGCCCCTTGGTCACCGTATCGCCCAGCTTCACCGCCAGCGCGATGATCCTGCCCGGCATCGGCGAGACGATCGCGCCGTCGCCCGCGGCGGCGCCGGCGGCGCCGTCCGTGCGGCTGATCGCGATCAGATACTGGGCGCCCTTTTTTTGCATGAGCTGCGCCTTGGGTCCGAGCTCGCGAAAGCTGCCCTCGTATCGGCCCGGTCTGTTAGGCTGGAAGTCAAACGCGGTACGCTCGCCATTTACATCGAGCGCCAGGCGCCGCTCGCGTTCCCGATTCAGGCGGAAGCCGAAGAGAGGCGCCGTCATGGGCGAGTAGTCCATCGACTGGCGCGCGAACCACATTGCGGCATCACTCAGGTCGCGCGCGGTTGGCGGTGGATCGAGCAAGATCGCCTTGCCTCGGCCCGCAATCAGCCCGGTATCGACATCGCCCGCCTTGACATCTGGATCGCGGAGCAGGCGAACGAGGAAGGCAATATTGGTTTTGACAGGCCAGACAGTGGTGTACTCGAGTTCGCTGGCAAGGGCATCTAACGCCTGCATCCGGCTCGGCGCGTGGACGATCACCTTGGCGATCATCGGATCGTAGAAAGGCGATATGCTGGCCCCTTCTTCCACGCTGGTATCGACACGGGCGTCGCCGCAGGGCTGGAAAATGTCGAGCCGGCCCGTGCTCGGTAGGAAACCCGTCGCGGGGTTCTCGGCATAAAGCCGCGCCTCCATCGCCCAGCCGTTGATGCTGAGTTCGTCCTGCGTCTTCGGCAGCGTCTCGCCGCTCGCCACCCGAAGCTGCCATTCGACCAGATCCTGCCCGGTAATCTCCTCGGTCACCGGATGCTCGACCTGGAGGCGGGTGTTCATCTCCATGAACCAGATGCGGTCGGCGCGCAGGCCCTCGCTCGCGTCGGCGATGAACTCGATCGTCCCCGCGCCGACATAGTCGATCGCCCTGGCCGCCTTGACCGCCGCCCCGCACACCGCCGCCCGCGTCGCCTCGTCCATCCCCGGCGCCGGCGCCTCCTCGATCACCTTCTGGTGGCGGCGCTGGAGCGAGCAGTCGCGCTCGAACAGATGGACGACATTGCCGTGCGTATCGCCGAACACCTGCACCTCGATATGGCGCGGGCGCTCGACATATTTTTCGATCAGGACGCGGTCGTCGCCGAACGAGGAGACCGCCTCGCGCTTGCACGAAAGCAGCATTTCCTCGAACTCGCCGGTCGCATTGACCTTGCGCATCCCCTTGCCGCCGCCGCCCGCGACCGCCTTGATCAGCACCGGATAGCCGATCGCGTCGGCCTCTTTTTGCAGCCGCTCGGGCGACTGATCCTCGCCGAGATAGCCGGGCGTTGTCGGCACGCCCGCTTCGTCCATCAGCTTCTTGGCCGCGTCCTTGAGCCCCATCGCGGTGATGCTTGCCGGTCGCGGCCCGACCCAGATCAGCCCCGCGTCGATCACCGCCTGGGCGAAGCCGGCGTTCTCGGACAGAAACCCGTACCCAGGATGGATCGCCTCCGCCTCGGTCTCCTTCGCCGCGGCGATGATCTTCTCGCCCACGAGATAGCTCTCCCGCGCCGGCGAAGGCCCGATATGCACCGCCTCGTCCGCCTCGCGCACGTGCAGCGCCCTGGCGTCCGCATCCGAATAGACCGCCACCGTCCGCACCCCCAGCCGCCGCGCGGTGCGAATGATCCGGCAGGCAATCTCGCCGCGATTGGCGATGAGCAGGGACTTGATCATTGCGTGGGGCATCCGCTGGTGTGCGACGAGAAGGTCAGGTTCATGACCTTCCAGTTCCCATTCTCGCGCACCAGATCGAAGTGATCGTAGCCGCAATTGACCACCCGCCCGCCAGCGCGGACGACGAACGGCGCCCAGACCATCGCGATGTCGCCGTCGACGGCCACCCTGGGGCCGGAAATCCGCTCCTGGAAAGCGCCCTGCGGCGTCACCCGCCCGGCGAACTGGGTCCAGCTCATCTGCCGCACATTCGACGCCCCGTCGCCGCGCAGGCCCGAGGCGGTTACGCGCCCGTCGGGATAGACCTGGGCCAGCATCGCCGCCGAGTCGCCCGCCTCGAAAGCAGCGAACAGAGCATTCAGGGGCGCCATCACCGCCGCGCGGTCGGCCGGGGCCGGCTCCGCGGCCGGGACGGCCGACGCGAGCAGCAAGGCAGAGAATATGGTCATCGCGCTTCTACTCCTCGACCGCCTGGACCGCGCCGACATAGCCGGGCCGCGGCCCCGAAATGTAGCCCGCGAAAATCTCGATCAGCTCTTCGGCGGAAAAGGTTTCGTTCCCTTCGTGCATGGGCCGGTTGTCGTACAGCAGATATTCCGGACCCGGCGGGCCGAGCCGCGAACGAATGACGAAGCCGCCGCCCCGCGCCTCGGCCGATAGGATGCAGCGGTCGCAGGTCTCGATCATGACGCTCGCGCAGCCCCCCGGCCGCGCGCACCGCGCGAGCGCCCGGCGCACCGCCGCCGCCGACGCGACCCGCACCGGCGCGGCGTCGTCGATCGACAGCATGCCGGGCATCGGGGGCTCGGCCGCGGCCATCGCGAGTAGCATGGCAATAAACGCGCCGATCACTGCAAATCCTCCCCGGAACGGGGAGGGGGACCGTCCGAAGGACGGTGAAGGGGGCCCAGCCTTTGACACCCGCTCACAATTCCGAGGATCACACCCTCCAAATTGCGAAACACCTCGCGGGCAGGAATCCGCATCATCGTGAACCCCAACTCCTCAAGGTAGCGATCCCGCCCCGCATCGCGCTCCGGCTGGCCGGCCCGATCATGCGCTTCGCCATCGACCTCAATGGCAAGCCGGACGGCCAGGCAGGCAAAGTCGATCGAGAACGGCCTCTGTGGACATTGCTTGCGAAACCGAAACCCGCCCGGCCGCTCACGCAGCGCGCGCCAGAGCATCCGCTCGGGCGGGCTCATCTCCTTGCGCAGCTTGCGGGCGAGCTTGACCGTCTTGATCGGCGCCCGAAGGACGCGCGGGCCCCCTCCACCAGCCTTCGGCTGGTCCCCCTCCCCGTTCCGGGGAGGATTTGGTGCAGCGCTTCCCACGATCACATCCTGAACACGCCGAACTTCGCCCGCTCCGGAATGGGCGCGTTCAGCGTCGTTGCAAAGGCGAGGCCGAGAACGTCGCGGGTCTGGGCCGGATCGATGATCCCGTCGTCCCACAACCGCGCGGTGGCGTGGTAGGGGTTGCCTTCGTCCTCGTAGCGCTGGCGGATCGGGGCCTTGAAGGCTTCGGCCTCCTCCGCGCTCCAGCCTTCCGCATCCTTATGCACGGTGGCGAGTACGGATGCGGCCTGCTCGCCGCCCATCACCGAGATGCGGCTGTTCGGCCAGCTGAATAAGAATCGAGGGCTGTAGGCCCGCCCGCACATGCCGTAATTGCCCGCGCCGAAGCTGCCGCCGATCAAAACGGTGATCTTGGGCACGCTCGCTGTCGCCACTGCCGTCACCAATTTGGCGCCGTCCTTGGCGATTCCGCCGGCCTCGTATTTGCCGCCGACCATGAAGCCCGAGATGTTCTGGAGGAACAAGAGGGGCGTTCGCCGCTGGCAGGCGAGCTCGATGAAATGGGCGCCCTTCATCGCGCTCTCGCTGAACAGGATGCCGTTATTGGCGAGGATCGCGACCGGCATCCCCCAGATCCGGGCGAAGCCGCAGACCAGCGTGCTCCCGTAAAGCGCCTTGAACTCGTGGAACTCGGAGCCATCGACGAGCCGGGCGATCACCTCGCGCACGTCGTAGGGCGTGCGCACGTCGTCCGGGATCACGCCGTAGAGCCCCTCGGGGTCGAATTTCGGCGGCGCCGGTTCGGCAAGGTCGATGTCGATCGCCTTCGCTGTGTTCAGCCGCGCCACGATGTCGCGAACGATGGTCAGCGCATGCTCGTCATTCTCGGCCAGGTGATCGACCACGCCCGATTTGCGCGCGTGAAGGTCGCCGCCGCCCAGATCCTCGGCGCTGATCACCTCGCCCGTCGCCGCCTTCACCAGCGGCGGCCCGCCGAGGAAGATCGTGCCCTGATTGCGGACGATCACGCTCTCGTCGCTCATCGCCGGCACGTAGGCCCCGCCCGCGGTGCAGCTGCCCATCACGCAGGCGATCTGCGCCAGCCCCTCCGCCGACATCTGCGCCTGGTTGTAGAAGATCCGCCCGAAATGCTCGCGGTCGGGGAAGACCTCGGCCTGGTGCGGCAGGTTGGCGCCGCCCGAATCGACCAGGTAGACGCTCGGAAGCCGGTTCTGCAGCGCGATCTCCTGGGCGCGCAGATGCTTCTTCACGGTCATCGGATAATAAGTGCCGCCCTTCACCGTCGCGTCGTTGCACACGATCATCGTCTCGCGTCCGGAAACGCGGCCGATCCCGGCGATCACCCCGGCGCCCGGAACCTCGCTTTTGTACATGTCGCAGGCGGCGAGCTGGCCGATCTCGAGGAAGGGGGAGCCCGGATCGAGCAGCCGCTCCACCCGCTCGCGCGGAAGCAGCTTGCCGCGCGAGACGTGGCGCTCGCGCGACGTCTCGTTGCCCCCGAGCGCCGCCTCCGCCACCCGCGCGCGCAGCTCATCCGCCAGGGCGCGGTTGTGGGCCGCGTTGGCGCGAAAGGAGTCGCTGGTGTCGTCGAGCTTTGAGGTCAGGACTGTCATGTTTGCCGGCCCCGGAACGTCCCTCCCCCCCTGTGGGGGAGGGTAGGGTGGGGGGTGCGGGCCATGAGGCCCGCGCGCGGCGACGCCGCGCACCCCCACCCCAGCCCCTCCCCACAAGGGGGAGGGATTATGAAAGAGCGCATCCCGACCCTCACGCCTTCGCCCCCTCGGCATGAACCGGCTTCTTGCGGATCAGGTAGCGATACACCCCGATCACGTTGATCATGAGGAGCACCACGTTCTGGGTCCCGATTCCTTCGCCCTCGTCGTTGAGGAAGCCCCAGAAGATCAGCGCCAGCGAGGAGGTGACGAAGATGACGAACGCCCACCCCGTGGGCCTCCGCCCGAGATCGAGGCTGACGATCAGCGCCGCCAGCGCCCCGGCCGCGGCCCCGTAATATTGGAGCGCATTCAGCAGGCCTTCGCTCATCCGTCTCCCCTCGAAGCTTTCAAAACCGGTTAGCCGCGTCGCCCGTCGATGGGAAGTGGCGGTTGGCCGAAGGCTCTAGGCGGCACGGGCCCGGCGGCCTAAGGCCGTCCGGTTCAGCCAACACAGCTTTCGGAAGATCGCCCATGACCCGCTTCGCGCTGCTTGCCGCCGCCACCTTCCTCGCCGCCGCCTCCGCCCCATCCCAGCCGCCGGCCCATAACGGCATCGGAGTCGACGTCGCAGGAATGGACCGTTCCGTCGCCCCCGGGGACAGCTTCGACCGCTACGCCAACGAAGGCTGGCGCACCCGCACCGAAATGCCGGCGGACCGCACAAGGATCGGATCCTTCGTCGGAGTCGCCGACATGGTCGACGCGCGCAACGTCGACATCATCGCCGGCGCCGCGGCGCGCAACCCTGCGCCGGGCAGCGAGGAGCGCAAGATCGCCGATTATTACGCCGCCTATCTCGATGTGGCCGCGATCGATCAGCGCGGCCTCGCCCCGCTCCAGCCGGTCCTCCAGCGGATCGCCGCCGTCTCCAGCCGCCGCGATCTCTCGGCGGCGCTCGGGGCCAGCCTTCGCGCCGACGTCGATCCGCTCAACGCGACCAATTTCTGGACCGAGAACCTGTTCGGCCTGTTCGTGACCCAGGGCCTTCAGGACCCGAGCCGGACCATGCCCTATCTGCTCCAGGGCGGCCTCGGCATGCCCGAGCGCGACTATTACCTCTCCGACGACGCCGACATGGTGCGAATCCGCACAGCCTACCGCACCTACATCGCCGCGATGCTCGGCCTGCTCGGAACGCCCGAGGCCGAGGCCCGCGCGCAGCGCATCTTCGATCTCGAAACGAAGATCGCCCGCGCCCAGGTCGGCGCCGTCGACGCCCAGAATGCCGGCGCGGTCGAAAATTGGGCCCGGGCCGATTTCGCGCGCCGGGCGCCGGGGATCGATTGGGACGCCTTCTTCGAGGCGGCGCAGCTTTCCAGCCAGCCGAACTTCCTCGCCTGGCATCCGGCGCCGATCCGCGACCTCAGCGCGCTGGTCGCGTCCGAGCCGATCGAGGTGTGGAAGGACTGGCTCGCCTTCCACACCGCAAGCCGGATGGCCTCGGTCCTTCCGAAGCGCTTCGACGATCTTCGCTTCTCCTTCTACGGCACGACTCTCTCCGGCCAGCAGCAGCAGCGCCCGCGCGAGCGCCGCGCCCTTCTCGCCACCTCGGGCGCGCTCGGCGACGCGGTCGGCCAGATCTACGTCCAGCGACACTTCTCCGCCGCGGCCAAGGCCGACGTTCAGAATATGGTCCGCAACATCGTCCAGGCCTTCGATCGCCGCCTGGTGGCGATCGACTGGATGAACCCGGCGACCCGCACCGAGGCTCGCCGCAAGGTCGAGACGCTCCGGGTCGGGGTCGGCTATCCCGACGTGTGGCGCGATTATTCGGGCCTCGACATCCGCGCCGGCGACGCGTTCGGCAACGCCTGGCGCGCGCAGCTTTACGAATACCGCCACCAGCTTTCGAAGATCGGCCGGCCGGTCGACCGCGGCGAATGGTGGATGTTCCCGCAGACGGTCAACGCGATCAACATGCCGCTGCAGAACGCGATCACCTTCCCGGCCGCGATCCTTCTGCCGCCTTTCTACGATCCGGACGCCGATCCGGCCTTCAACTATGGCGCGATCGGATCGGTGATCGGCCACGAGGTCAGCCACAGCTTCGACAATCTCGGCGCCGGCTTCGACGCCGAGGGACGCCTGAGGAACTGGTGGACGCCCGAGGACCTCGCCCATTTCAACGCCGCCGGCCAGGCGCTCGTCCGCCAGTACAATTCCTACGAGCCCTTCCCCGGAGTCCACATCAACGGCCAGCTGACGCTCGGCGAGAACATCGCCGATCTCGCCGGCCTCGCCGCCGCCTACGACGCCTATCACGCCTCGCTGGACGGCCGCGAGGCGCCGGTGATCGGCGGCCTGACCGGCGACCAGCGCTTCTTCCTCGCTTACGCCCAGGCCCACCGCGCCAAGGCCCGCGAGGCGGCGATGCGCTCGCAGATCGCAACCAACGAGCACGCGCCCGACCAGTATCGCGCCGAGACCGTCCGCAACATCGACGCCTGGTACGCGGCGTTCGGGGTGAGGCCGGGGCAGGCGATGTACCTGCCGCCGGCGGAAAGGGTCAGGGTTTGGTGACAAAAGCCCCTCCCCCCTTGTGGGGAGGGGTTGGGGGTGGGGGTGCGCGACCTTGTCGCGCGCGGGCCTTAAGGCCCGCACCCCCCACCCTGCCCTCCCCCACAAAGGGGGAGGGAATTACGCCCCGATAAGCTCCCGCCCGATCAGCATCCGCCTGATCTCGTTCGTCCCCGCGCCGATGTCGAGCAGCTTGGCGTCGCGGAAGTAGCGCTCGACCGGCCAGTCCTTGGTATAGCCCGCCCCGCCCAGCGCCTGGATCGCCTCGCCCGCCACCCGCACCGCATTCTCGCTCGCGTAGAGGATCGCCCCGGCGGCGTCGAAGCGGGTCGTCTTGCCCGCGTCGCAGGCCCGAGCCACCTGGTAGACATAGGCCCGCGCCGAATTGAGCGCGACGTACATGTCGGCGACCTTGGCCTGCATCAGCTGAAAGCTCCCGATCGCCTTGCCGAACTGCTTCCGCTCGCGGACATAGGGCAGCACGACGTCGAGGCAGGCCTGCATGATGCCGAGCTGGATTCCGGCGAGCACGGTGCGCTCGTAATCGAGCCCGCTCATCAGCACGCCGACCCCGCCGTTCACGGGCCCCATCACATTCTCCTCCGGAACCTCGCAATCGTCGAAAATCAGCTCGGCCGTCGGCGAGCCGCGCATGCCCATCTTGTCGAGCTTCTGGCCGATCGAGAACCCCTTCATCCCCTTCTCGATCAGGAAGGTGGTGATCCCGCGGCTCCCCTCGCCCGTCTTGGCGTAGACCACCAAAGTGTCCGCATATTGCGCGTTGGTGATCCAGAACTTCGTGCCGTTGAGCACGTAGCCGCCCTGCACCTTCTCGGCCTTGAGCTTCATCGACACCACGTCGCTGCCCGCCCCCGCCTCGGACATGGCGAGGCTCCCGACATGCTCGCCGGAGATCAATTTCGGCAGGTACTTGGCCTTCTGCTCCGCGCTCGCCCAGCGCCGGATCTGGTTGACGCAGAGGTTCGAATGCGCGCCGTAGGAAAGGCCGATCGAGGCCGAGGCCCGCGCCACCTCCTCCTGCGCGATGACATGCTCGAGATAGCCGAGCCCGAGCCCGCCATCCTCCTCGGCCACGGTGATCCCGTGAAGCCCGAGCGCGCCCATTTCGGGCCACAGCTCGGCGGGAAACCAGTCCTCCGCGTCGATCCGCGCCGCCAGCGGCTGGATCCGCTCGCTGGCGAACCTTTGAGTCGTGTCGCGAATGGCCTCGGCCATCTCGCCCAGCTCGAAATCGAGGCCCAGCCCGGACATGTCATATTCTCCCGTTGAGGGCCGACTAATGCGCCGGGCGGGTTTGAACAAGCGCGGGAGCCGCCCTATGTGCCCGGCACCACCTCCCCTCCCCCTTGTGGGGAGGGGACCGAGGGGTGGGGGTGCGCGGCGCGAGCCGCGCGCGGTCCTTCGGACCGCACCCCCCTCCCTACCCTCCCCCACAAGGGGGGAGGGATCAGTTCAGGAGCCGTCATGAGCACGCAATCCACCGCCACCGATCCCGTCGTCATCCTCTCCTACGCCCGAACCCCGATGGGCAGCTTCCAGGGCAGCCTCGCCGGCGCCAGCGCCACCGAGCTCGGCGCCGCCGCGGTCCGCGCCGCGGTCGAGCGCGCCGGGGTCGCGCCGGAGGACGTCGAGCGCTGCTACATGGGCTGCGTCCTCCCCGCCGGCCTGGGGCAAGCCCCCGCGCGCCAGGCCGCGCTCGGCGCCGGGCTGCCGAAATCCACCGAGGCGGTGACCATCAACAAGATGTGCGGATCGGGCATGAAGGCGGCGATGATGGCCGCCGACGCGATCGCCGCGGGCAGCTCGGACGTGATCGTCGCCGGCGGCATGGAATCGATGTCCAACGCGCCCTACCTGATGAAGAAGCACCGCGCCGGCGCGCGCATCGGCCACGACACGGCCTACGATCACATGATGCTCGACGGGCTCGAGGACGCCTACGAGCCCGGCCGCGCCATGGGCACCTTCGCCGAGGCGACCGCCTGCGACTATCAGCTGACCCGCGGCGCGCAGGACGATTATGCGGTCGAGAGCCTGACCCGCGCCCAGGCCGCCCAGCGCAGCGGCTGGTTCGACCGCGAGATCACTGCCGTCGAGGTCAAGACCCGCAAGGGCTCCGAGACCGTCGACAAGGACGAGCAGCCGCTGAAGGGCGACCCGACGAAAATCCCCGGCCTTCGCCCCGCTTTCTCGAAGGACGGCACGATCACCGCCGCCAACGCCTCCTCGATCAGCGACGGCGCCGCCGCCCTCGTCCTCACCCGCGCCTCGACCGCCGAGGCCAAGGGCCTCAAGCCGATCGCCCGGATCGTCGCCCACACCGCCCACGCCCGCGAGCCGGCCCAGTTCACCACCGCGCCCGTAGGCGCGATCGAGAAATTGCTCGCCCAGACCGGCTGGAAGGTCGGCGACGTCGACCTGTTCGAGATCAACGAGGCCTTCGCCTGCGTCACCATGTTCGCGATGCACGATCTCGGAATCCCGCACGACAAGGTGAACATCCACGGCGGAGCCACCGCCATGGGCCACCCGATCGGCGCCAGCGGCGCCCGGATTTTGGCCACGCTCATCTCCGCCCTCGAACGCACCGGCGGCAAGCGCGGAATCGCGAGCCTGTGCATCGGCGGCGGCGAAGCGACGGCCATGGCCGTGGAGCTAATCTAAAATCCGCCCCGGAACGGGGAGGGGGACCAGCCGTAGCCGAAGGCGAAGGCTGGTGGAGGGGCCACGAGCGAAGCGAGCTCTTCATTCATTCCAGCGAAGCTGGATCTCTTTTTCCTCGTGGCGAGCGACCAGAGAAGTGAGATTCCAGCCTTCGCTGAAATGACGAGGGATACGCCGGCGCCTTTGCGTCTTCGCGTCTTTGCGTGAGAAAATCCGCCGCAATGGCTCACGCAAAGCCGCGAAGACGCAAAGATGTCCCGTCCAATCGTAACTCCGGACTTGATTCCGGACCGCCCTTGACGTTCCATCCGCCGGACAAGGTGGATTCCAGCTCCGCTGGAACGAAGAGGAAGGGAGCGAAGCCCATGCCCCACGAAATCCGCCACCTCACCGCCGAAGACCTCCCCCTCCTCGACTCGATCCTCGATCTCTTCGCCGAGGCCTTCGACGCCCCCGAGGCGTACAGCGCCGCCCGCCCCTCCCCCGCCTGGGCGCGGCGGCTCCTGGGAGGCGAGGCGTTCATCGCCCTCGCCGCCGTCGAGCAAGGCGCGGTCACCGGAGCGCTGGCCGCCTACATGCTCGACAAGTTCGAGCAGGAGCGGCGCGAAATCTACATCTACGACCTGGCAGTCGCCGCCCCTCACCGCCGCCGAGGCATCGCCACGGCTTTGATCGCGGAGCTGCAGCAAATCGCCGCCGAGCGCGGCGCGTGGGTGATCTACGTCCAGGCCGATTATGGCGACGCCCCGGCGGTGGCGCTCTACACCAAGCTCGGGGTGCGGGAGGACGTGATGCATTTCGATATTGCGGTGCCGGGGCGGGCGGACGGCTGACCGCATTTTGCAACGCCCAAGGATACCGGCAGACAGCTTTGGAATCTAAGCTTCAGACATTCGGCGAACAATATACGATGCTGCCTTATCGAGTTCCGGAAACAATGCGCTTTCGGTGACGCCGAGACTAGCTAGCTCTTGCCTGATCGCTCCCTTCGCTCCGGCGTCTACCCGCAGGCGATCGAGTTCCATAGTGACCGAGGTGCTAGGGAGTTTGGTCCGGTCTAGCCCGAAAACAACAAATGATCCGGATTGTGCCACGATCCTCGGATTGCTCATTTTAGGAACGACATGAACGCGCGAGAAAAGGTCGGCGTGCCTAACTCTCGCGCGAAATGATGGCTTCTCTGATCTAATGAATTGAATGAGACGATCGGTTGCCTGAAGTTTATTGAACTCTGCAACATTTCTCGCCGTCGTTCCCTCGATAGTAGCTCTTTCCTCGACGGTCAGATTGGCCAAATTCGTGAGGCAGCTAACAGTGTCACTGTCATAAAATTTTCGCTCACTCCGCTTGCCCCGAACGACCACCACAGCCCCATCGTCGTCCTCTGGAGTTGCCTCCGTAGCGAAATATAGGGCCACCAACGGATTGGACGTTGTATCGAGGAGTCTAGTGGGTATGCCGAAGTGCTGCATTCTGACTAATCTATCAAACATTGTCTGATCAAATTGAAATTCACGGGGCGCGACAGACACGATTTCGCGTACTAGTTCATTTTCTCTTTCACGAACAGTTACACTTGATCGGTTTATTGGAGGACTCATCCGCCAATCATAGTCGGCGTGGCCTCGAAATATCAAAAATTCTTCCGTGTCGCTGGGGATACTAGAAAAGAAGGCCACGGCCTCCCCCACAGACCGAATCGGCTCCGCAGCAGCAATCTTAGTGCGCAAGTCGGCTCTGATACTTCCCACAGTGCTCGCCCCTACCACCCCATTCTTCGATTCTAGGCACGCGGCGAGCAAGATTCAACATTTCCGGGGCTTCGAATCGTGCATTCAAAATGCCCAGTGTAAGAAAACTCTTTCCTACACCCAACCTTTATGGTTCATATGGCTAAATGGCAGAGAACCGATTCGCATCTGACGGTGCATCCGCTCCGGAGGCGGCGGCCGATGAGCCCGCCTCCCCCTTCACCCCTTCCAGCGCGACCGACGCGCTGATCGATTTCGATCCGGTCCCGCTGCGCTATCGCCGCGACGGGCTGACGCCCGACAAGCAGCGCGAATATGTCGAGGCGCTGGCCGATACCGGCGTCGCCAAGGCGGCGGCCGCGCGGATCGGGGTGTCCGAGCAGGCGGTCGCCCGCGCCCGGCGGCGGCCCGACGCGCGCGCCTTCGACCGCGCCTGCGAGGGCGCTTTGCGCTTCTGCGCCCGCCGCGTCCGCTCGATCGCGTTCGAGCGGGCGATCGAGGGCACGATCAAGCGCCATTATTATCATGGCGAGCTGAAGAGCGAGGAAAGGATCTTCGACAACCGCCTCTTGATCTACCTGCTCGGCAAGCTCGACAGCCAGCTCGCGCCGGAGCCCGAGGCCGATGCGGTCGCCGACAATTGGGACCCTTGGATGGAGGCGATCGAGCAGGGTCTTCCCGCGCCCCCCCAGCCCGAGCCGGAGACCGCCCGGCCACCGTCGCCGCCTTTCGGGGTGGACGAGGATGGCTTTGACGGCAGCGAGGTCTGGCAATCCGGGGGCGAATGGTGGACCGATTTCCCGCCGCCCGCGGGCTTCGACGGCATCGAGGAGCGCGAGCCGGGCGCGTTCGGCTACAAGCGGACGCTGAGCGAAGCCGAGTTGGCCGTCATCGAGTCCCAACTCGCCGGGGAGGCCCAAGAGAAGGCCGCGCTTAACCCCCGCACCGCCGCCCGCCGTGACCTCTTTTTCGGTTTCGAGGGCGGGATCGAAGGCGAATTTTTTTCGCCCAGGGGACCTGAAACTTATGAAACTTCCGGCGGGAGCCGCCCGTGAATAGCCCACGCTATTCACGGAGTCGGCGCCCGCACGGCCGACGGGTCGGCATCGCCGAACCCGATCGACGGCGCGGCTTCGCCGCGACGGGGCCGCTCACGCTGGGTCATATGGATGTTCAGCCTTCTAGCCCTCCCCCTGAGGGGGAGGGTTGGGTGGGGGTTTACGGTGTCGGCGAGCTATCCCGGATGTCTGGACCCCTCACCCCCGCCCTCTCCCCATGGGAGCGGGAGCTTTCACGCGCTGACTGTCGAAACCACCTAGAAAACGAAATCGCTGGCCAAAATCACCGTCCCGCCGGCGATGATGTGCAGGTCCGCCCGCCCGTCCCCGTTCATGTCGCCAAGGATATGGACATGGTCCTCCAGAACCTCGGCGCGAAGCTGCCCCGCAACCCCGGTGAAGGCGCCCGCCCCGATCCAGGCGAAGGCGTCGTTGGCCTCGGTGCCGGCATCGGCGTCGATCGCGCTGAGGTCGATCTTGTCCGTGCCCGAGACGAAATCGGTGATGATGTCCGGGCTCAGCTTCTTGCCGTCCGATCGGTAGGTGTAGTCCATGCTGTCGCCGGGCCCGCCGAAGGCGAAGACGTCGCCGCCCGCGCCGCCCTCGATCCGGTCGGTGCCCTTGCCGCCCAGAATAACGTCGTTGCCGCCATTGCCGATCAGCAGGTTGCTGGCGTTGTTGCCGGTCAGGCTGTCGTCGCCGCCGCCGGCGATCGCGTTCTCGATGGTCGCGCCGAACGCGATCTGGACGTTGCGGGTCTGCCCTCCGCCGTCGCTCGAAGCGCCGGGGTTGAGGTCTATCCGCGAGGGGCCGCTCCAGCCGGAAAAATCGAGCGTGTCGCGCCCGCCCGCATCCCAGATCGCGACCACCGGGGCGGTGTTCAGGGCGAAGTCGAACGCCGCGCGGCCGGCGTCGCTGTTGAATCCGTAATGGGTGTCGCCGGCGCGCGTGTTCATGTTCGGCCCGTAGAGGCTCTGCATCGCGGCGATGTCGTGGGCCATCGGGGTGGCGGCGAAGCTGGTCCTGGTCGCTCCGGTCGAGCTCGAGGCGAAATAGGACATGATCGTATATTCGAGGCTGTCCTGGTAATATTCCGCGTTCTGGGCGTAGGTGATCTCGACTCCTTCGGTCGCGTTGTAGGCGCCCGGATGGGACAGGCCGAGCGCGTGGCCGATTTCGTGCAGCAGCGTCCGGAATCCCGCCTGCGACAGCCCGACCTCGTTGACGTTGGTCGGCACGTCCGACCGGATCCAGACGTCGCCCGCGGCGGCGGAAAAGCCGGGATAATTGGCGTAGGCCGAGTAATAATCCACGTCCGGATCGATGCCGCCGATGTTGATGTCGGCGGTGGCGACCGTTCCCTCGACGAACGTGATGCCGGCGATCTCGCCCCAGATGGCGAAGGCGTCGCGCACCGCGATTCGCTGGGCCTCGCTCAGCGGCTGGAACTGGGTCTTTTCCGAGGAATAGACCTCGGCCGAGCTATTGAAGAAGGCGTAGGTGACCGTTCCGAGGCCCGCATGGGGAATCGGGTGGCCCGGGGCGCCGTCCCACGCCTGGTGGCTGGCGGTCAGCTTCTGGATGACTTGCGGAAGGTCGAGGATCGGCTTTCCGTTGGGCGCGAGCACGCCATGGCGAAAAACGTCCTCGCCAAGGTCGGGGACTGCCGCGAGGCGCTCCGCTTCGGCCTGTCGCAAGGGCTTTCGCATTGTAATCCTTACTCAAAACGCGCGGACGATCCTGCGCTCTTCGCGCCGGTCCGTCAAATAGTCTCGCGCGGGGCGGGCCCATTGCGCTCGCTCGCCCGTTTCCCCTTCATCCCTCGCTCATGTAATACGTGCGACCGACACCCACAGAAAGGGAGTTCACCTAATGAAAATCAGCCTTATCGCCTTGGCGGCGACTCTCGCCGCCACCACCTTCGCCGTCCCCGCCGTTGCCCAGCCCCGCTCCGATCAGGCGCGCTGGGAGCAGGCGCAGCGGCGCTTCGAAAACGAGCGCTCGATCTACGAGTCGGAGCGCCAGCGCTACGAAGCCGCCCGCCGGCGCTATGGCGGCGGTTACAATAACGGCTACAACAACGCCTACAATAACGGCGGCGCCGCGGGCGCCGGCGCCTATCGCGACGATTACAGCCAGTATCAGACCGATTACGACGCGACCCAATATTATCGCGACGATCCGCGCTACCAGGAGCGCGTGCTGACCGCGAACGACCAGGTCTATCGCGGCTCGGACGGCCGCTATTACTGCCGCCGCAACGACGGCACGACCGGCCTGATCATCGGCGGCGCCGGCGGCGCCCTGTTCGGCAACATGGTCGATGGCGGCCACAACCGCGTCGGCGGCACCCTGATCGGCGGCGCGCTCGGCGCCCTGCTCGGCCGCTCGATCGACCAGAACAGCCAGCCGGTCCGCTGCCGCTGAGCCCTGGGTATGCTCACTCGCCGGCCTGGGCGCGCGCTCAGGCCGGCACCGGCTCCGCGGTCGAGGGCATCGCCTGCCCGAGCGCCTCGACGAAGGCGCGGCGCCAGGCCTGCACGTCGTCGCGCCTGACCCCCTCGATCAGCTGCTCCCAGCGCCGGGCGCGCTCGCGCCTCGGCATGTCGAGCGCCTTGCGGATGGCGTCGGAAATCTCGTCCTTGCTGTACGGGTTGACCAGCAATGCCTCGCTCATCTGGTGCGCGGCCCCGGCGAAGCGCGAGAGGATGAGGACTCCCGGATCGTCCGGGTCCTGCGAGGCGACATATTCCTTGGCGACGAGGTTCATCCCGTCGCGAAGCGGAGTGACCAGGCCGATGTCCGCGGCGCGGTAGAAGCCCGAAAGGGCCGCGCGGGGATAGCCCTGGTTGACGTAGCGGATCGGCACCCAGTCGACATGGGCGAACTCGCCGTTGATCCGCCCGGACAGCTCGTCGAGCTCGGCGCGGATGTGCGAATAGGTGTGGACCTCGCCACGCGAGGGCGGAGCGATCTGCAGCAGCGAGACCCGCCCGCGCATATCCTCATGCTCCTCGAGGAACCGGCGATAGCCCTCGAAGCGCTCGGCGATGCCCTTGGAGTAATCGAGCCGGTCGACTCCGATGATCACCTTCTTGCCCTCGGCGCTTCGCCGCAGGGTCTCGTAGGCGTTGCGCGCGTCGGCGGCGGCGAGCGGCTCGTCGAACTCGGCGACGTCGATGCCGATGGGGAAGGCCGCGGCGCGCGTGACGCGGTCGCCGACCCGGATCGTCCCGTCCGCCTCCACCGTCCCGCCGAGCTCGCGCTCGATATAGTGATGAAAGCTCTCCAGCCACTCCTCGGTCTGGAAGCCGATCAGGTCGTAGGCGAGCATCGAGCGGACGAGCCGCTGGTGATAGGGCAGCGAGACCATCAGCCGGTGCGGCGGCCAGGGGATGTGAAGGAAGAAGCCGATCCGGTTCTTCACCCCGCGCTGGCGCAATTGCTGGCCGAGCGGCACGAGGTGGTAATCGTGGACCCAGACGAGGTCGTCGGGCTCGATCAATGGGGTCACCGTCTCGGCGAAGCGCTCGTTGACCCGCTCGTAGCCCGCGCCGAAGCTGCGGTCGTACTCGGCAAGGTCGATGCGGTAGTGGAACAGCGGCCACAAGGTGCGGTTGGCGTAGCCGTTATAATATTCGTCGACGTCCTGCTCCTGAAGGTCGATCGTCGCCGTCGTCACGCCGTGCCGGCGCTGAAGATCGATATGGCCGGTGAACTCGTCGGTCTTCTCGCCCGACCAGCCGAACCAGATGCCGCGCGATTCCCTCAGCGCCGCCTCGAGGGCCGGAGCGAGTCCGCCCTGCGCCCCGCTTCCATCCCTGCCCTTCGGCACCGATACGCGATTGGAAATGACGATCAACCTGGTCATCTATCGGACAGAGCTCCACGGCCGGGACAGGAGCCCGGCGCAATTGATCAGCCCAACAAGCGAATAAGTCTGCGGATAGTTGCCCCACAATTCGCCCGTTTCGAAGTCCGTATCTTCAGAGAGGAGACCGGCCGGCGTCAGGCGTTCGAGCATCTTCTCGTAGAGCGCGCGGGCCTCGTCGGTCCGGCCGACTAGATGGAGGGCCTCGATCAGCCAGAAGGTACAGAAGTTGAAGGCCGTTTCGGGCAGCCCGAAATCGTCCTCGTCGGCGTAGCGGAGCATGTGCTCGCCGCGCCTCAGGCCCTTCTCGACCGCGTTGAAGGTGGCGAGGAAGCGCGGGTCGCCGGGCTCGAGGAAGCGCATGTCGACCAGCTGGAGCAGGCTGGCGTCCAGCTCGTCGCCGCCGAAGGTCGCGGCGAAGCGCTTCTCACCCTCGTGCCAGGCGCGCTGCTCGATCGTCGCGCGCACCTTGTCGGCCCGCTGCCGCCAGACCCGGGCGCGCGCCTTCTCACCGAGCACCGCGGCGATGTTCGCCAGCCGGTCGCAGGCGGCCCAGCTCATTACCGCGCTGTAGGTGTGGACGCTGGTGCGCGTGCGGAATTCCCACAGCCCCGCATCGGGCTTGTCGTGCATCCTCCACGCGCGCTCGCCGACCTTCTCGAGGGCGGCGAAATCGTCGCCCGTCGCGGGGCGAAAGAGGCGCCGGTCGAAGAAGGCCTGGGCATTGGAAAGGACGATCTGGCCGTAGGCGTCGTGCTGGACCTGGGTGTAGGCCGCGTTGCCGACCCGCACCGGCCCCATGCCGCGATAGCCGGCCAGGCTATCGGCGGCGCCCTCCTCAAGCCTCGGCTCGCCCGACACGGCATAGAGCGGCTGGACTTCGCCGTGCTCGGCCTGGTCGACGATGTTCCTGAGGTAGGAGAGATAATTCTCCAGCACGTCGAGCGCGCCGAGCCGGTTGAGCGCCTGGACGGTGTAATAGGCGTCGCGGATCCAGCAGTAGCGATAGTCCCAGTTGCGGCCCGAATTGGCGGCCTCCGGGATCGACGTGGTCATCGCCGCGACGATCGCCCCGGTCTCCTCGTGCTGGCAGAGCTTGAGCGTGATCGCCGCGCGGATGACGACCTCCTGCCACTCGAGCGGGATGGCGAGCCCGCGCACCCATGCCTGCCAGTGATCGACCGTCTGGTGGAGCATCCCGGCGAGCGTCTCGCGCACGTTGCCGACGAACGGCTCGTCCGGGCCGAGGAAGAAGTGGAGCGATTCCTCGAGCCGGAAGCTGCGGCCTTCGAGCAAATGGATCACCGGGGCGTCGGTGGTGAGGCGAAGCGGCTGGGGCTCCGTGAGGAAACGAATGTGGTTGGTGCCGCTGGTGCGCTGCGCCGGGCGGGCGCCCCACCCCGCGGCGGGATGAAGGGCGACCTTGATCCGGGGCACTCCGACCAGCGGCCGCACGATCCGAATGAAGGCCACGGGGCGGTACATCCGGCCGCGCCGTTCGAGCCTGGGGCAGAAATCGTAGACGTCGGCCACGCCGCCATTGGCGTCGGTCAAACGGGTCACGAGCACGGGCGTGTTCTTGAGGTAGCGCTGGGTGGCGGAAACCTGGTCGTCGAGCTCTATGCGCCATTCGCCAGGCGTCCCCGCCGGGTCGAGCAGCGAGCAGAACAAGGGATCGCCGTCGACTCGGGGCTGGCAGGCCCAGACGAACCCGGCGGCGGCGTCGATCAGCGCGCTGACCTGGCAATTGCCGATCGGCCAGAGATCGAGAGTCCTCATGCCGCCTCCAGCCAGCGGCGCACCGCAGCGACCGACGCCAGGCGGAACCGCGCCGCGGTTTGGCGCGGGGGCCCGACCAGGATGCCCACGCCGCCAAGGTCGGCGGCGGCCTCGAAACCGTGCTCGTCCGTCAGATCGTCTCCCACGAACCAAGGACGCGCACCGGCGAAGCGTTGTTCCGTCATGAACGCGCGCAGGGCATCGCCCTTGGTCGCTCCCAGCGTGCGAAGCTCGATCACCATCGAGCCGCGCTGGACCGAAAAGCCGTGCCTTTCGGCCAGATCCTCCATGAACCCCTGGACATGCTCCTCAGCGTCGGGAGCGAGGCGATAATGGAGCGCGATTCCGGCGGGCTTTTCCTCCGCGATGAGGCCTGGAATCTCCGCGGCGAAGCGGCGCACCTCGTCGTTCACGTTATCGAGGCCGATCGGCACGCTGAGCGGAACGCGCGCTCCGTCGGCGAGCCTGAGCTCGAGTCCGTGGGACCCCGAAAAGGCGATGCCCGACGCCGGCAAGTGCCGATCGAGGTCGGCGAGAGACCGCCCGCTGACGATCGCAAGCCGCCCGCGCAGGCGCTGTCGCAGTTGCTCCAGCAACGGGGCGAGCCCAGCGGGCACGCGAATCGAATCCGGCGTATCGGCGAGATCGACGAGGGTCCCGTCGAAATCGAGGAACAAGGCGGCGTTCTCGGGCAAAGCGGGGGGCGGCTCAAGCTCCGGCATGGGGCTCCCGTTGGCAAGGCGCGCAGCAAAGCTCAAGCGCGGAGTCCACTCCGTGACAGCATTTCGGCTGCATAACAAAGCTGTTTCCACGAGCCGGCGTTTAGGCCATACTCCTGCGGGCGCGAGCGGCGCTCCAGACGACGGCCAACGCTCCAACACGCCGCTCCTTTTGGGGGATTTTTCAAATGGAAGACACACGCGGCACTCTTTCCCGGCGTAACATGCTGATCGCGGGCGGGGGCGCGGTCGCTGCTCTCGGGGCGTCGATCGCCCTTCCATCGGGCGCGACGGCCAGTCCACGCGCTCGCACCCAATCGAGCACTCAGCGCCGTCTCTCCGGCGCGCGGCCGCTGGCCAGCGCGGGCCATGACGAATGGGCGGCGCAGGTCGGCTCGACCTTCGCCGTCGCCGGAGCCCAGGGACTGACCCTCGCCCAAGTGCGGCCGCTCGAATCCTCCGGCCGGCGCCCCGCCGGAGCGCGCGACCGCGCCTTTCTCGCGGAGTTCGAAATCGTCGGGCGCGGTCGGATCGCCGGGGACCAGACCTATATGGTCAGCCACCCCGAGTCTGGCCCGTTCCAGATGTTCCTGACGGCCGCCGGCGACGCGCGAAATCCGGGCCGGATGCACGCGGTCTTCAACTGAGCCTATGACCTTCAGCCTGCGGCGCGCGGCCACGCTCGGCGTGACCGCGCGCCCAATGACCGACGAAGACTTGCCGTTCGTCGCTGCGCTTTATCGTTCGGTACGCGCCGCGGAGCTGGCGATGAGCGGCTGGCCCGAGGAAATGCAGGCCGCCTTCTTCGATCAGCAGCACCGCGCCCAGCACCACCATTATCGCACCCATTATCCGGACGCGGCCTGGCTGATCCTCGAGCGCGGCGGCGAGCCGATCGGCCGGCTCTACTTCCATGAAACGCCATCGGACCTTCACCTGATCGACATATCGCTGGCGGAGACTTGCCGCGGCGCCGGCATCGGCCGGGCGATCATGAGCGACCTGATCGAGCGCGCCGGCGGGGAAGCGGGCAAATCGATGTCGCTGTTCGTCGAGCCGAACAATCGGGCGCGGCGCCTCTATCTCCGCCTCGGCTTCGTCGGCGAGGGCAATGCGGGCGCCTATGAAGCGATGCGCTGGCGCGCCGGCGGGGCTTAGGACGGATCGACATTCCATTTCATCGTCATTCCCGCGAAAGCGGGAATCCAGCTTCTTCAATCGCCTGGGAGAAGAAACAAGCTGGACCCCCGCTTTCGCGGGGTGACGAGCAAGGGGAATATTCGAAGCTAAACAAGCGAATTACGCTGAATGTCGATGCGCCCTAGAAGAACACCGCCTCGTAGCGGGTACAGCTCTGGTCACGGGCAATGGGGACGACGAAGATCTCGTAGCGATCGCGGGCAATCTCGAACGGAAATATCCCCTGCGCCAATACCGGATCGAGCGGCCCGATGAATTCCAGGCGAAAGCCGCCCCCGATGCGCGACGAGCCCGGCAGCTCCTGCGCGGCGTCCAGCCGCATCTCCAGCCGATGGCCGCGCACGGGCACCGCGAAGGTCTTGCCGACGCGGGGCGCGAAGTCGCCAACGGTGATCGGACGTTCCACTTCCATCATCGCAGCACCTCGTCCGGATCGACGCCCCATATGTCGGTGGAGCGGATGTAGCCCGCGCGGCCATGGACGTCGAGCCGGCACCAGCCTGAAGCGCAGTGCGAGATGCGGCCGACCACCCCGGGTTCGGCCCGATAGCGGACCGGCGAGCCTTCATCGGGCGATTCGTGCAATGGCCGCGGACCGTCACCCCTGACGAGCGCGGTTCGGCGGTCGGCGAGCATCACCGCCGACATCCAGCCGGTCGTTCCGTCCGGATCCTGAATTTTGCGCCAGCTTTCGTATACCTCGATCACCCGGATCGGCAGATCGGCGCGCCGATACTCCCAGGTGGCGGGGTAATTCTGGCTCGGCCCGGTGCGCATCATCGCCCGCCCCGAAGCGATCGAGGCCCAATAAGGCGTCGCACGCTGCTGTTGCGCCGCCGCCGCCCCGGCGACCAGGCTCGCCGCAAGCAGCAACAACGCCAGGCCGCGCTTGATCATCCTCACGCCGTCCACTCAGTCGCCGGTCTGGATGCGCTCGACGAGCTGCTTCACCGTGGGCACGAAGCCGTTCGAGTAGAACGGGTCCTGCCTGAAGCGGAAGGCGGAGTGGCCGGCGAACATCAGATTGTTCTCGGTCGGCCCGCCGTGAGCGATGTCCTGCAGCGTCTTCTGAATGCAGAAGCTGCGCGGATCGGCGAGACGGCCAGTGGTATTCTTCTCGTTGTCGGCCCAGGAGGAGAAGCCGCACTGCGAAAGGCAGCCCATGCAGTCCGCCTGATCCTTGCGGATGTCGTGCTTCTCCTCGGGCGTGACGAAGACCAGCGTCTCGTCCGGAGTCTTGAGCGCCTCGGTGAACCCTTGCGCGTACCAGGTGCGGGCATGATTGAGATCGCCCTTGGTCACCCAGTAATTCTTCTTGCCCATCACCCCGACGTCGAGCTGGAAGGCGTGATCGCCGAGCGGCTCCTTGGTGAAGGCGATCTGGCGATGCGAACGCGCCTCGAGATTGCGCAGGAACGGGTTGCGGACGGCCGAGCTGTAGAAGCCGGTCGGCGAGAAGCGGTGGAGCAGGATGTCGCCTTCCTCGAGCGTCATCAGCCGCTCCTTCCACGCCTCCGGGATCGGGCTCTCCTTGGTCAACAGCGGCCTGGTGCCGAACTGGAAGGCGATCTGGCCGAGCTCCGGATTGTCGATCCAATTCTCCCATTCCTTGAGGTTCCACACGCCGCCGGCCATCACGATCGGCGTCGAATCGGGAATTCCGCCCTCGCGCATGGTCTGCCGAAGCGCCGCGACCCGCGGATAGGGATCCTGCGGCTGCAGCGGATCCTCGGCGTTGGAGAGGCCGTTATGCCCTCCGGCGAGCCAGGGATCCTCGTAGACGACCGCCGACAGCCATTCCGCCGCCTTCGAATAAGCGCGCTTCCACAGTGCCGAGAAGGCGCGCGCCGAGCTGATGATCGGCAAATAGGAGACGCCGTAGGACGCGGCGATCTCGCTCAGCTTGTAGGGCATCCCGGCGCCGCAGGTGACGCCGGAGACGAGGCCCTTGGTCCGTTCGAGCACCCCGTGGAGCACGCGCTGTGCGCCGCCCATCTCCCAAAGCACGTTGATGTTGATCGCGCCGCGGCCCGACGCGATCTCGTAGGCGCGCTGCACCTGCGCGACGGCGCCGTCGATCGCATATTGGATCAGCTCTTCGTGGCGCTCGCGGCGGGTCAGCGCGTGGTAGATCTGGGGAATGATCCGGCCTTCGGGATCGTAGCTGTCGGCGTTGACCGCAGAGACGGTGCCGATGCCTCCCGCCGCCGCCCACGCGCCCGAGCTCATGCCGTTGGTCGCCGAAACGCCTTTGCCGCCCTCGATCAGGGGCAGCACTTCGCGGCCCGCATAGAGGATCGGTTTGATACCCTTGAACATCGTTCCTCCGGAGACCCTGTTGCCCAGCCTATAGGCTGGGACGCGCGAAAAGTCATGTATTCGCGGCGAATGCGCCGGGGCGGCCGATAGCGGCGCCGTAAAGCTCTGCATAGGCCGCGATCATTGTCCGCTCGTCGTAGAGGCGCGCGGCCTTTTCCCGGTTGGCCGCGCCGATCGCCTTCCTGAGGTGCGGCTGCTCCGCCAGGCTTGCGAGCGCGGCGGCGAAGCCGGCTTCATCCTCGGCCTCGACGATCAGCGGCGCATTGTCCTCCGAAACCATCGCGCGCACGTCGCCGACCGCGGTCGCCACCACCGGCAGCCCTGCGGCCATCGCCTCGACCAGCGAGATCGGGAATTGCTCGCTGTGCGAGGAGAGGGCGAAGATGTCGAAATGCCCGATCCATTGCGCGGGATCGGCAAGGAAGCCGGGCATCAGCACCCGGGCGGCCACGCCGGCCCCGCGCGCCGCGTCGGCGATCCGCTCGCTCTCCGGCCCCTCGCCGACGATAACCAGCCGGGCGGTCGATTTCCCCATCGCCGCGAAGCAGCGCACCAGCCGGGGCAGATTCTTGACTGCCCGAAGCCCCGCGACCGTTCCGATCACGACCTCGTTTTTGACGGATTTGAGGCCGGGAATCGCCTGCGTCGGCGCGAGCGCGTAGCGCGCCACGTCGATCCCGTTCGGGATTCGCACCGGCACAATGCCCCATTCGGATCGCGAGATCTTCTCGAGCCGCGCCGAGGGAACGACCAACCGGTAGGCCGCGCCGAGCCCGGTCCGGCGGTAGAGGTTGCGGCTTGGCTTCAGCCGCTCGCGCTCGTCCTCGTTGAACCCGTCCTCGTGATGGACCAGCGGTGGGCCGCCAAAAAGGCGTTTCGCCATCACCGCGTCGAACGCGCCCCAATTGTAGCTCAGCACCAGATCGAACCGGCGCATGTAGCGCGCCAGCCGCCAGAGCCTGAGCGGCGCGGGCGGCCCGGTGAGCGACGGCGCGTCGGCGGGAAACGCGACCTTGATGCCCCGATCGATCGCACCCCGCGCGCCGAGCCGATCCGGCATGGCGCTCAGCACGACATGCTCGGCCGCATCGCCGAACGCGTTCATCAGCCGAACCGCGCGCGCCTCCTTGCCGCCGAGCGAAAAGGTCGAATGGCAGTGGAGGATGCGCAGGACCATGGGGCCTTATCGCGTCATTTCTTGCGCGCTGCGACCCGCTTCAGCAGCCGGTCGATGGCCTCGATGGCCTCGGGCTCGTCCAGCGTCGGCGCGTGTCCGACATGGGGAATTGTAACGCTCTCGAGGCTCGGAACCTCGGCTTTCATGCGCTCCACCGTCTCCGCGCTGAGCAAGTCCGAAATCTCGCCATGGACGACCAGCGAGGGAATACCCTCGAGCGCGCGAAAGGCGGGCCAGAGGTCGAACCCCGCTTCACCCTGCGGCAGCTTGAACGGCTCGGCGATGCGCATGTCGTAATCGAGCACGATCCGGCCCGACTGGGTCAGCCTGGCGAGCCTCTTGGCGTAGCGGAGCCACTGATCGATCGTCCAGTCCGGATAGCGATCGCCCTGCGCCTCGGCGATCGCCCGCGCCGCGTGGAGCCAGGTCGGCCAGTTCTGCGAGCGGCCGACATAGGAGCGGATATGCTCGAGTCCGCGAGTCTCCATCACCGGCCCGATGTCGTTGAGCAACGCCCCGGCGATGCGATCCCGGCCCGAGGCGGCGAGCAGCATCGTCATGAGCCCGCCGAGCGAGGTGCCGAACAGGACGAAGCGGCCGAGCTTCAGCTCCGCGATCAGCGCCTCGATGTCCTGGAGGTAGGTCAGCGGCACATAGGACATCGGGTCCTTGGCGTAGGCGCTTTCGCCCCGGCCCCTGAGCTCGACGCAGATCACCCGGCACTTTCCGGCGAGGCGCTCGGCAACCCCTTCGAAGTCGCGCGCGTTTCGGGTCAGGCCCGGAATGCAAAGGATCGGGGGGCGGCTCGCCGGGCCTGCATAATCGCGGTAGTGCAGCCTCAGGCCATCGTTCGACAACCAATAGCCATCGGACCATAAGACCATGCGTTTACCCCTGTCGCCCGCTTTCCCTATCGTCTGATGGCGGCGCTTCCGCAACCCGCCCCCGCCATCCTCGAGCTCGGTGGCGATTTCTACGATCCGGTCGAGCCGGCGGATTTTCCGCAGACGATCCTGCGCTTCCGCAACGACCGCGCCGCGGCGACGATCGGGCTGGATGGACTGAACGACGCGGAGTGGATTCGCCACTTCGGACGCTTCACGCCCCTTCCGGACAACCTCCCGGAGCCGTTGGCGCTCAGATATCACGGCCATCAATTCCGCGTGTACAATCCCGATATCGGCGACGGGCGCGGCTTCCTGTTCGCGCAGCTGCGGGACGGCGACGGACGGCTGCTGGATCTCGGAACCAAGGGCTCGGGCCAGACGCCCTACAGCCGCTTCGGCGACGGCCGGCTGACCCTGAAAGGCGGCGTGCGCGAGTTGCTCGCCACCGAGATGGTGGAAGCGCTCGGAGTCGACACTTCCAGGACCTTCTCGCTGATCGAAACCGGCGAGCCGCTGGAGCGGGGCGACGAGCCCTCCCCGACCCGCTCGGCCGTCCTCGTCCGCCTCCAGCACAGCCACATCCGCATCGGCACCTTCCAGCGTTTGGCAACGCTCGGCGAGGCGGACAATCTGCGCAAGCTCACCGCTTATTGCCTGCGCCATTACTACGCCGACGACAGCGGCGACCCCGCCATGCTGCTCGGTCATGTGACGGTCCAGGCCGCCCGCCTCGCCGCCTCCTACATCGCCGCCGGTTTCGTCCACGGCGTGCTCAATTCGGACAATATCGCGATCACCGCGCAGAGCTTCGATTACGGCCCGTGGCGCTGGACGCCCTACTGGGACGGCCACTTCACCGCCGCCTATTTCGATCATGCCGGCCTCTACAGCTTCGGCCGCCAGCCCGAGGCGATCCACTGGGACCTCGTCCAGCTCGCGCGGTCCCTGCGCGAGATCGAGGAGGCCGCGCCTCTGACGGCAGCGCTGGAGCGCTTCCCGGACCTGTTCCAGCACGCGCTGCGCGACGCCCTGTTCGCCAGGCTCGGCCTGCTCCCGGGCGCGCTCGACGAGGATATGAAGCTCGTCGTGGCGATCGAGGAGGCGCTGGCGAGGAAGACGGTGACCATCGACCGCTTCTTCTTCGACTGGCGCGGCGGACGCGCGCCGGAGGACGGCTATGAAGGCTTCGACGACCTCGCGGCCCTGATCGCCCGCCGCGAGTCCGCGCCCGGTGCGCGCGACCATCCCTATTGGTCCGATCCCAAGCCCTGCGCGATGCATATCGACGAAGTCGAGGCGATCTGGTCGGCGATCGACGAGCGCGACGATTGGGCGCCACTCCACGCCAAGATCGCCGCCATTCGCCGCATGGGCGAGGCGCTAAATGCAAATGCTTGAAAAATCCGCGCGTCCCGGCATGAGAGTCCGGCAATGGCCAGCCTGACCTCGATCGAACCCGCGACCGGCGCAACGCTCTGGACGGGCGAGGCGGGAGACGTCGAGGCCGAGGTCGCCGCCGCGCGCGCCGCCTGGGCCGGCTGGGCCTCGCGCCCGCTCGCTTACCG